>CAIWMX010000044.1 GCA_903913885.1 uncultured Bacteroidales bacterium
ATGGAATTCAAAGTCGGATATGATCATCTTGACCTGGTGAATGCCCAGTACGGCAAAACTGTTCAGTCGTGGGAGGTGCTTTTGCTGGACAGCAACGATGATTTCCTCTCAGAGCGCCGGATATTTATTAATGATGAGCGGTTTTTTGAAAATGAGAAAGTCTTTTTTTTCCGGAACTCTTTTTCAGCCTATGATACATTCAGGTTTACCGGGAAGTCCGATATCAACCTGGAATACGAGCGCTCAATCGGAGCAACTGTTCGGGAAGAGAAGGATACCTTTTTTAATGCCCCATCCAAACAGTTCAGCGCCAAAGAAACTGAAAACTGCAAAGCCAATTCCGGATGGATTTCTCTATCAGAAAAGAATTGCCTAAGGGAACTTCTATTATCCACCGAAGCTTACGAACAGATCGGCAAGGAACTGTTCCAGATCATAGTCAAATCGACAAAAGTGACTCCATTTCTCAAGGGTGGAGAATATCTCTATAACCTCGAAATTGAATATGAACGCTCGTATCAGAACGCTTTCTTCTCGGTTCACATCCCTGAAAGTTCAGCCAATACGATTTTGCTTCCTGAGCCTCTTACCTGGGATAATATGGATGTCAGTTTTGACGACATGGAAATAACATTTGATCAGATAGAATTTTAATTATGGCAAGACAAGAGATAAATCTCGGGATTGTCCCGGGCGACAAAAGGGGCGACAAACTCCGGGTAGGTGGCAGGAAAATCAACGAAAACTTCACAGAGCTTTACAATAATCAGACTTCCGGCCAGTCTTCGCCTGTCATTGCCGCAAAGCATGTGATCACCGAAGATGAAAGCAACCGACTGACAGATATCAACATCATTATCCCTGCACCTGGAGCAGGAAAATTCATTGACCTGATTTCTCTTATTGCCCGGGTCACCCCGGCATTGCCGCCAACGGGTGGGTTACAGATTTACCCCAGCCAGTCATTGAACGTGACCACGGATGGCGACACCGAAACGCAGGATTGGGGATATTTCCCAGCGCTATTTCTGATGTCATCGGCTGAGACAATTCAGCGCATGACACCGGTATTCTCAACGATACTCTTTGAAAATACGCCAGTCTATGTTTGCCTTTCCGGTGGAGAAAACCCCAAATCAGGCAGTTCAAAAATTGAGCTTTTCTATTTGTACCGGATTATTGACCCGGCAGCTTCAGGAACCCCTGGCGGTGGCAACGCAGTGATTCAGGTCGTTCAGTCTATTGTCAACCAGAGTGAGATTACAGTTCAGCACAACCTTCAGAAATATCCCACGGTAGTAGTTGTCGACACCACCGGACGTGACCTGATTACAGAAATAACGCATGAATGGACCGATCAGATGGTGATCCGTCTCAATCCTGCGGCCAGCGGAAAAATAATTTACAGTTAACCATTTCTATAAACCCTTAAACATCAAATCATGGCAAAAAAAGTGTTGGTCGCGCTCGACCTGAATAAAAACGAATTGCAGAATGCTGTAATTCAAAACCTGGCA
>CAIWMX010000045.1 GCA_903913885.1 uncultured Bacteroidales bacterium
GCAGAAGCAATCGGATTAACTGCAAAAGCCGCATAAGGCCCATGGCAGTTAAGCAGTTATTCTTGCTAAACATCCTCCTGGTTAATGAACCGAAGCATGAGTTACCAAGAATTTCGCTTTTTCCCCTGGACAAAACTTTAAAAAATAAAAAACTATGAGTACCCGGCCGAAGATTAACATGGATGGATTTTTTGAAAACGTTATAACCTCCTACGAAACCCGCATTCAGAAAATTCAAACCGCCTTCCAGTCGTCTGAAAACATTACCGAATCATCCCATTCCCTCTTTGACCATGTCCATCATTCCCTCACCGATCTGAAAAAAGAACGGGACATGCTCAATTCAATGCTTTGCGAAAACCTTGCAAAAAACGGCTCCCTCCGCAAAAAAGATTACAACACCATGATGTCGGGCATCCTCAATGCACTCGACACAAAGGAACATGAGGCAGAGACCCAGTTCCTCAGTTTTATTGAAGCGCAGAAGGAAACTGCACAGTCACTCAAAACCAGCATCCTGGGAATTCAGGACATAACGTCGCCGGATGCGGGCGAAAAGATCACCATCGTAAAAGAACAGCTTTCACGGATCTCCCTGTTGCAGGAAACCCGGAAGGAAACAGTCATGAATACGTTTTTGGAATTTCAGCATATGCACAACCGGATGATGGAATGCCTCGAAGGTTTACTCGAAAAAGGCGACCACATCATGGTACAGGATATAAAAAAAGTCAAGGATCAGATACTTAAAGAAATCAATTAACAGGTTACCAAACATTTATTTAACATAGGAGATAAAAAAATGGGACTAGCATCAGAAATGAAAAACCTGAGTGAAGAGTTACTCGCTTCATTTAAACAAAGAATCAAAGAAAACGAAGAACTGGTGAATGACGTGCAGCAAACGCTCGACAACTTCAGAAAAGACCATATGGAAATGGCCGCCGTTCTGAACGCCAATGCAGCTGCACTGAGAAAAGGCCTTGCACGCGGCGAAAAAGAACGTTTGCATACCTATCATGATTTAATGACCGACATCCATCATACCATCTCCGCTATTCAGAAGGAAGTGATGGGTATCCAAACCTCCACGGTTAACATGATAAAGGAATTCACCGTCGAACGCGGCGAAATGGCCGGCGACCTGGAAAATTTTTTCGCAGAAGGACGTGCCGACAGGGCACAGAATGAAAAAACCAGGATGGAGGATTTCAACACCCTCATGAACGATATCAACAGCGATATTAAAACCATCAATGAGGAAGTCCTGGCCATTTTCAAGAACACCAACGACATGCTCGACCGGTTTGAAAAGGAACATCTTGACATGTCCGACGAACTCAGGGCGGAACTGGCGAAAAACCTGGCCGAAAGAGTCGCATATACGAAATCGCTGCTGAACGGATTCCAGAAAAGGCTGTCGGAGATCAGCAAGGAAAACCACAAAATGGCCCAGAAACTGAGGAAGGACCTCGACAATGGCGAAACTGAACGGCTGAACGACTACAACGGCATCATGAAAGGCATCCATACTGCCATCAAAGGGATCCGTAAAGAGGTAAAGGATATCGAGAAAGCAACCGACAACATGATCGGCGATTTGACCCAGGACAGGGCTCAGGCATCTGCTACATGGGCTAAAATGCAGGCAGCCATGGAGCATATCCGTGAAACCGGCGTGACCGCGCAACCAAAACATGCAACCAAAAAAGCTGAGAAGAAAGAGGTAAAACCGGCTCCTGCAGTCGAAGTAGTTAAGGAAGCTGCCGCTGAAGTGAAACCGAAAGCAGAACCCAAACCGGTCGCCCCCATGTCGCTCGAGCAGAAAGTACTCGATTATATCAACAAGCATCCGAAGGGCGTGAAAATCTCGGAAATGGAAGAACCGCTTGGCGAAACCCGGATGAAGCTGGGATTCACCGCAAAAGGGCTGCTCGATGAAGGAAAAGTTCAGAAAATTGAAAACATCTACTTTCCGAAAACCAAATAGTGCCTGATTATCAAACCTTCAACCGATTCATTAAAAATCAACTGTCATGGCTAAGATACTCAGATGTGCATTCTGCAGCGGAACCGGAAAGGATCCGTTCGACCTGCTCTCCCCGATCTCATCATGCCTGGTTTGCAGCGGTACCGGGATTGTTGAAGTTGAGGTGCCCGCAATTACCTGTGTTTTCTGTTCCGGGACCGGAAAAAATCCGCTGGGTGCAAGAGTTCCGTGCATCGTTTGCGGAGGTAAAGGCCACAACCGGTGTGCAGGCGACACCAAATGCACACAGTGTAACGGTACTGGCAGGTCAACAGATGCACTGCCATGTACCCGCTGCGGTGGAAAAGGAATGATTTGAAAATTTGAGGATTCGTATGAACAATGCCGGGAACACTATCAGAAAAAGTATTATAAAGCGACAGGAAGCCATGGAACGGTTTCAGCAAAAAAAGAAAGAATTTCTCCTTGCAAAGGAACAGATTACCAAAGACATTGCCGAAGCAAGAGAAATCTGGAAAACCACCCTCGACCAACTGCCACCCCAGCCATTTAATGACTAACTAAACAAACCACCATCGAATCCTCAAATCTTCAAATCCAAAAATCAACCCATCAACCCATCAACCCATCAGCACATCAGCACATCAGCACATCACCACATCAGCACACCAGCACATCAGCACATCACCACATCAGCACATCAGCACATCAGCACATCAGCACATAACCCCCAACTCCCCCATGAGCAACAACAATGAAATGAACACCGTACTTGAACTAAGGCCGATGTCGAATTTTGTAGAGACCGATTACATCAGGGACATCACCAACCGTGGCCTTACCTATATCAAAGCCGGGTTTCCGGTCCATTTCAGAGGCCCGTCGGGAACCGGTAAAACCACCGTGGCCATGCACCTGGCCAGCAAAATTGGGAGACCTGTGGTGATTATTCACGGCGACGCTGAATATAAAACTTCCGATCTCATCGGCAGCGAACAGGGATACAAATACAAAAAACTTGACGACAAGTTTATCCACTCAGTTCATAAATATGAGGAGGATATGAGTAAACAGTGGGTCAACAACCGGCTGACCATTGCCGTTAAAAACGGATTCACCCTCATTTACGATGAATTTACCCGTTCGAGGCCTGAGGCTAACAACATCCTGTTGCCGATCCTGCAGGAACGGATGCTGAGCACATCCGCAGCGAAGGAGGAGGATTATTACATGAAGGTCCATCCCGAGTTCCGGGCCATCTTCACCTCCAACCCCGAGGAATATGCAGGAGTTAACCGTACCCAGGATGCACTGCGCGACAGGATGGTAACCATGGACCTCGACCATTTCGATTATGAAACGGAGTTGCAGATTACCAGGGCCAAGTCCGACCTGTCACTCGAAGACACCACCATCATCGTGAACATCGTGAGGGGCCTGCGCGAATCGGGAAAGACCGAATTCGACCCCACCATCCGCGGATCGATCATGATCGCCAAGACCCTCGCCACCCTGAAAACCACCCCGGCCGAATCAAAAGAGATGTTCCGGAAAATATGCCAGGACATCCTGACCTCCGAAACCAGCCGCATTGGCTCTAAAACTAACCAGGAAAAAGTCAAATCCATCGTCGACGACCTGATCGAACAATACACCCAGGCTTAAAAACATCAGCACATCAGCACATCAGCACATCAGCACATCATCACATCAGCACATCAGCACATCAGCACATCAGCACATCAGCACATCATCACCAAACCACCACGCCATGCCAATCTCCAGCGGAATAAAAGGACTTCAAAGCATCAAAAGCATGCAGTCTGTCGTCAAATCGGGCATCCCGAACAAGGAAGATTCTGATTTCATAAAATTGTATATGCTTGAAAAAGAACGGACTCGTTTAAAGAGCGAGGAGATCCGTATTTTACAACGGCTTGAGATCATACAGAACAGGCTAAAGGAGATCCAGCTCTATTATGATGAAAAAGCAGGGGAAATGCATCTCCCGGTAACGGAGGAAAAGACCCGCAAATCAGAGACCGAGCAAGGTAAGGACTGGAAAACAATGTCAATTGATTATTAAAAAATTGTACAATGGCTGAAATGACCCATTCGCTGCAGGCAACCAATCTGGCAGATATTCTTGAAAGAGTGCTCGATAAAGGAATTGTCATTGCAGGAGACATCAAAATTCAGATCGCGGATATAGACCTGCTGACCATCAAAATCAGGCTGCTGGTAGCTTCGGTGGATAAAGCAATGGAAATGGGGATAAACTGGTGGCAGGAAGACACCTATCTCTCAACCAAGGCCCGGGAAAAAGAGCTCATGCAACAGCAGGATGCACTCGAAGCCAGGCTTGCAAAACTGGAGAGCATAACCAGGCAGGAACAGTCTTAAAAAAAAAATATCATGGAAAAAGATAACGGCAAAGAGAAAAAGAACGAATCCGATTTTGACCTTTTCGGACTTGGCGGCCTGTTCAAAGGCATAGAAAAACTGGTCGACCTGGCGGGGAAACTCGATGAAAAGGGCGGGATCAGCAAGGAGGGCGAAATCAATTTCGACCATCTTAAAAAAGGCATGAAAGGTGTTTATGGATTTACCATCAACACAGCTGGTGGCGGCACACCCAGGGTAGAGACCTTCGGCAACATCAAAAAAACCCCTGAAGGGCCTAAAGTTGATGAAGAACGGGAGCCCATCACCGACATCTTTGACGAGAAAAACGAGATCGTCATTATCGCGGAAATGCCGGGGATTGAAGAAAACGACATAAAAATCGACCTGAAGGAGGATATCCTTGAGCTTTCGGCAGCGAGCAAAAACCGCACTTACAGGAAAGAGTTGCTGCTCCCGCTAAAGGCCGTAAAGCAGAACCTGCGTCACAAATTCACCAATGGCATCCTTGAGATCAGGATAAAAAAATAACGTCATGGCACTCACTGGTTTGGAAAACAACGACCTGAAACTGATCATTTTCGGCGGAAAAGGCGGTGTGGGAAAAACCAGCTGTGCCGTTGCCACAGCGCAGGCGTTGTCGGAAAACTTCAAAACACTGCTGATTTCCACCGATCCTGCGCACTCTATCTCCGACTGCCTCGAACAACCAATTGGATTCAATGTGGTGAAGATGACCGGCTATCCTAATCTGTCGGCCATCGAAGTAGTTGCCGACCAGGCGCTTTCACGGTTCATCGCTGAAAACCTGGCGGAGCTTAAAAAACTTCTCGACACCTCCACCAATCTCGACACCCAGGATATCGAAGAGATGCTTTCCCTGTCGATCCCGGGAATTGACGAGGTGATGAGTTTTAAAACCATCATTGATTTCATCGAAGAGGGCTGGTACGACAAATATGTTGTGGATACTGCCCCAACGGGACATGCCCTGCGGCTTATTTCATCGCCGAAACTGCTCGATGAATGGATCAAGGTGGCAGCGCGCATGCGTTGGAAATACCGGTACATGATCACCAGCTTCGCCGGAACATACGAACAGGATTCGGTCGACACCTTTTTGCTGAACCTGAAGAAAATGGTAAAGCGGATCGAAAACATCCTGCGCGATAATACCAAATGTGAATTTATCCCGGTATGCATTCCCGAATCGATGGCGATTACGGAGACCGCCAGGCTGCTTGCAGAACTCGGACTGTCGGGAATCATCCCGAAGCAAATCATCGTGAATAATGTGATGTCATCAGAGGGTTGCGATTTCTGCATCCGGAGAAAAGCATCGCAACGGCCGCACCTGGCGGAAATACACCAGATATTCAGCGATTTACACGAAACGGAAGTACCTGTATTTGCTGAAGAGATTAAAGGCAGGGAAGCGCTGCTGCAATTAAAGATCTTTCTTTTTGGCGGCCCCGACCTGGTCAGGATGACCCGTGAATTCATGCACGTGTAAGATGAAAGAATGAAGATACAGTGAATGCTCTTTTTGATTTTGAAATATTTTCAATATAAACCGGGATGTCAGTTAAAAAAGAAGAAATCGCACTGCGTGTCAAGGAAGCCCTGGTAAAGGATGTGGGTAGGGCCATCGCGCGGATTGATCCGAAGGATATGAAGATTTTCGGACTGGAAAGCGGCGACGTGATCGTGATTGAAGGCAAGCGTTCAACCCCTGTCAAGATCATGCCATGCTATCCCGACGACAGGGACAAGCATATCATCCAGATTGACGGCATTACCCGGGAGAATGCCCAGGCCGGGATCGATGAAAAGGTGAAGATCATCAAGACACCCTGTCGCCAGGCTGTAAAGATAAAACTCAAGCCAGATACAAAGTCCGGGTCGCTGTTCAAGGCCGACGATGCAAAATACATCGGCTCGCTTATCAACGGGTTGCCTGTTGTAAAGGGCGACAAGGTAAGGGCGAACCTTTTCGGGTCACGCTCGGTGGAATATACTGTTACCGGGGTAAGCCCCGAAGGCGTTGTGCTGATCCATCCCAATACCCAGTTCCACCTTGAACTGGCCAGGGTGGAAGGCGAACGCCGCAGCAAGGTATCTTACGAAGATATCGGCGGGCTGGGCAACCAGGTGCAGCGCATCCGGGAGATGATCGAACTTCCGCTCAAATATCCGGAGATTTTCGACCGGCTTGGCGTGCAACCCCCAAAAGGAGTCTTCCTGTATGGCCCCCCGGGAACCGGTAAAACCCTCATCGTGAGGGCCGTGGCGCATGAAACGGATGCCTATTTCATCAACATCTCCGGCCCTGAGATCATGGGCAAGTTCTACGGGGAAAGCGAAGGCCGCATCCGCAAACTGTTTGAAGAAGCCCAGGCTCACGCTCCTTCCATCATCTTTATCGACGAAATTGATGCCATTGCCCCCAAACGGGAAGATATGGGCGGGGAAAAGCAGGTGGAGAAACGGGTGGTGGCGCAACTGCTGTCGCTGATGGATGGACTGGAGTCGAGAGGGAAGGTGATCGTGATCGGCGCAACGAATATCCCCAATTCCATTGATCCGGCCCTCAGAAGACCAGGACGGTTCGACCGCGAAATTTCCATCTCCATCCCCGATAAAAAGGGCAGGCTGGAGATCCTGCATATCCATACCCGGGGGATTCCCCTGTCGATGGATGTGGACATGGAGAAGCTGGCCGAGATCACCCATGGATTTGTGGGTGCCGACCTGGAAGCGTTGGCCAGGGAAGCCGCCATGACCGCCCTGCGGAAAATTCTCCCGCAAATCGATTTCGAAATGGCTGAAATCCCCTACGACCTCCTGATGTCGCTGGAAGTAAGCATGGATAATTTCATGGATGCCATGAAAGAGGTTGAACCTTCTGCCATACGCGAAGTTTTCGTGGAAGTCCCCGACGTGAAATGGGACGACGTAGGTGGTCTTGACGACATCAAGGAAGCGCTGAAGGAAACCGTGGAATGGCCCCTGCAATATGCCGACCTCTTTAAAAAGGCCGACACCAAACCCCCGAAAGGCATTATCCTTCATGGCAAACCGGGAACCGGCAAAACGTACCTGGCAAAGGCGTTGGCATCAGAAAGCGGGGTTAACTTTATCTCGGTAAAGGGACCGCAGATCCTGAGCCGGTATATCGGCGAATCTGAAAAAGGGGTCAGGGAACTATTCCGCATGGCAAAACAGGCATCGCCCTGCATCCTTTTCCTGGATGAGATCGACAGTTTGACGCCAAGGCGCAGCAACGACAGTTCAGGTTCGGGCGTGATCGACCGCGTGATCGGCCAGTTTCTCACCGAAATGGATGGCATTGAAGACCTGAAAGGTGTGATCGTGCTGGCTGCCACCAACCGCATCGACCTGATAGACCCTGCCCTGCTGAGAAGCGGCCGCTTCGATCTGATCTTTGAACTGCCATTACCCGATGTGAAGACCAGGGAGAAAATTTTCGGCATTCATACACGAAACAAACCCCTCGGAAAAAAAATAAGCCTCAGCCGCCTTGCACTTAAAACCGAAACCCTCACCGGGTCAGATATCGAATTTATTTGCAGGAAAGCCGCCATGCTGGCCATTCGCGAAATAATCGAAAAAAACCGCGGAAAGGCGATTGAAACCACCGACAATATTTCAATACTTGAAACCCATTTTGAAGAAGCCATCCAACTGGTGTTAAAACAAAATGCGATGAAAAAGTAACCTGCTATGACCACACAAGGAATCTATATCTACGGCATCGTCCCAAACTTTTACGGGACCACGCAATTCCAGTCATTAGACAATTCAGGAGTATACGCCATCACCTATGAAAACATATCGGCCATTGTTTCGGACCGGGAGAGTGCACACCTGGATTTTACCGATCGTGAATCGCTGGCCCGAACCCTGGTGCATCACCAGCAAACCATTGAGGATCTCATGGCCAAGGGATTCAATATGATCATCCCCATGAAGCTCGGCACGATCGTAAATTCCAAGAAAGATGTATCGGATATCCTTGCCAGGGGCCATGAGATCATCATAAATACGCTGACGAAAATTGAATACCTGACAGAGATTGACCTGGTTGTCACCTGGGCGGATTTTTCATCATTGCTTAAAGGAATTGCTGAACTGCCAGCCATACAGTCGATCAAAAATGACATGACGAAAGCGATGGGGATTGTCGCAATGACAGACCAGGTGAGAATGGGGTTGATTATTCATGATATTGTAAACAAGCAAAATAAAGCAATTGAATCAAAGATTCAGGAGGCGCTGGCTTCCTGCTGCCTCGATAAAAAACTGCACGAGGTGATGAACGATGAAATGGTGACCAATTCAGCCTTCCTTATTAACCGGAACAAGCAGGCTGAATTCGAACATGCCATCGACCAGCTTGACGAGATGTTCGGCGGGTCGCTGAATTTCAAACTGGTAGGTCCCCTGCCCTGCTACAGTTTTCAAACCCTCGAGGTAAGGAACCTGAATCCGGAACAAATCATCAAGGCAGGAAAAACACTGGGCGTAAAAGAAAAGACAAACGAAACAGAAATAAAAAAGGCATACCTGGAAAAAGCAAAGTTGCATCACCCCGACAACAACAGCCAGGATACGCCGGTCAACGGGGATTTCAATGCCATCAGGAATGCTTATAATACGCTTGTTGAATACGCTGCGGCAGTGCGGCAATCGTCGAAAGAAGAATATATTTCACTTTCTGGGACAAGTGTCCCGGAACATTTAACCATCATTAAAATAAAGGACTGATATGCAGCGCGACGGAAAATATATCTATTGCATTATCGCCTCCGATTACGACATCAACCTGGGCCCGATCGGTCTGGGCGGACGGGGCGACATGGTCTCCACCATCGGCTTCGACGGACTTTGCATGGTGGTGAGCGACCATCCGCTCAGCAAGTTTGTGGTCAACCCTGAGAACATGCTTGCTCACCAGCGGGTGATAGAGGCGGTCATGAAAGAGTTCAGAAGCATACTTCCCATCCGTTTCGGCACCATCGCTGCAACGCCCGACGAGATCCGCAACCTGCTCAACCGGAGGTACAGCGAATTCATGGAGCTGCTGAAGCAGTTTGAGAACAAGGTGGAGCTCAACGTGAGAGGGACATGGAAAAACCTGGGTATGATCTTCAAGGAGATCGACAGGGAACATATGGAACTCCAAAAGCTGAGGGCTGAAATCAACGAAATTGAAGATCCGGTAACCAGGAACCTGAAAATCGAAGAAGCCGGGAAACTGGTGGAACTGGCCCTGGCTGAAAAAAAGGAGGAGGAAACCGGCAACATCATTGATGCATTCCGGAAATCCGTATTCGAATTCAAACACAACAAAACCAGCGCCGATGCCATGTTTATGAATACGGCCTTCCTGGTGAATAGTGGCCGAGAGATCGAATTCGACAATATCATGGCAGCCCTCGGGATAAGGTACCAGGATCGTTGCGACTTTGTCTATACCGCTCCGTTGCCTATATTCAATTTTATCGATCTTAAAATATTTCCTGAAAAATGGGAGCTGTAAAAGCTTACATTTGAGAAGGGCAAACATACACTATCTAAACACAATCATGGAAAACGAACTTGAATTACCGAAAGAGGGAAAATACATATACGGCATCGTAAGGCACAGCGGCGCCCTTGATTTCGGACCAATCGGGATAGGCAAGCGGGCCGACATGGTGTACGGCATCAACTACCGCGACATCAGTGCCGTTGTCAGCAACTCCCCGATCATCCAGTATGAGGCAAGAAGGGTAAACATGACCACCCACGAAAAGGTGCTGGAGGAGATCATGAAAGAATTTACTGTTCTCCCGGTAAGGTTTTCGACGATATCCGAGCACGACGACGACAGCGGGATTCTGCGGATTCTGGAAAAGGATTATGCCAAATTCGACGATCTGCTGACAAAGATGGATGGCAAAAAGGAACTCGGACTCAAAATACTGGCGCATGAAGCCCCGATCTATGAAAGCATCATTGAAAGGTATGACGAGATCAGGTCGCTCAGGGCGAAACTGATCAACCTGCCGGCAGACAAGACCCATTACCAGCGGATGAAAATCGGGGAAATGGTGGCGGAAGCCCTGAAAAAAGAGACCGACAATTACAAGAACATCATCCTCGACACCCTGAACCCGCTTGCCGACGATGTGAAGATCAATGACAACTACGGGGAGATGATGATCCTCAACGCAGCCTTTCTGATAAAAAACATCACCGAGCCGGAGTTCGACAAAACTGTGAACAATCTCGACGAGAAGTATGGCAGTTACATGACCTTTAAATATGTCGGGACGCTGCCCCCGTACAATTTTGTAAACCTGGTCATCAACACCAAAGGGATCTGACATGTTTTTAATTGACGACATTCTCCTTGCCCCGTTAAAAGGAGTTATTTTTATCGCTGAAAAGATCAACGAGATCATCGACAAGGAGATGTCGGATGAAGGGGCCATAAAAGAACGGTTGATGGCCCTGCAGCTGAAGTTTGAAATGGATGAAATCGACGAAGCGGAATACGATGAACGGGAAGATGAGTTGCTGAAGTTGCTGGAGGCGGCAAGGGAAGTGAAGGCTAATAAGTAGTGAGGTAGCGAGGTAGCGAAATAATGAAATGGTGTAATCGTGAAATCGTGAATTGGCTATAATGAATAGAAAGATAAAAACCATATAAAACCATTTCCCGGAACTCCGTAGGAGTTCCATTCTTCTAGATGGAAAAATAAAAATAAAAAAAAGGAGGCAAAAATGAGTGCGTTTAATTGTCCGGAATGCGGAAAAACAACAGGAGGAAATGAGAATTTTTGTATCGAATGCGGACACGCGTTGAACGTGGTGTGCCCGAAGTGCGGAGAGACCTGGCGGTTTATGTTCGATTATAAATTCTGCCCCGTTTGCGGGCATCATATCAGGCATGAAGAGGTGACAAAGAGGGCAGAGGAGCAGGTTTTTACGACGATAATCGTGAAGGAAGTGACAGTAGACCAGGTTGAAAAGGCAGAAGTAAAAAAGGTGACAGGCAACCATGTGCCAAAGGCAAAGGGGAAAAAGTGACAGAAAAACAGGGCAGCCGCGAATCAAATGGCATGGTGATCGGGTGAAAAACTTATAAAGAATCGGAGGCAAAAATGGGTAATATAATAGATGTAAAAAAAGCAGTGGTTAGTTTTCTCAAGGAGAACATTAATTGTTATGATGTAACAGTAATAAAAATTGAGAAGGTTCAGGAGAGCTGGAATTCCATTGCAGAAGTCTACGAAGATGACTCCTTCCTGAAGTCCATGAATCTCCCTCCAAAACAGGTTCGCCTTTTCTACCAGGTAAAAATGGACACGGCACTGGATATTACCTCTTTCGAACGGCTCAGCTCCTTCGAGGGGATGGATGGGACCGATTAAAAACTTATTAACACCCGTAAGCGATGAACGACCTGATCTACGCATATTGCCTGTCAAACACCCCGCCTGACCTGACCAGGACGGACCGGTATGGCGGTTTGAGAAACGTTTCCGCAGGAGGCTTTTATATCATCGTAAAAACGGTGCAGGAGGATGAGTTTTCAGAAGAAATTCTCAAAACAAACCTCTCCGATATTCAATGGCTTGAAACACATGTGCGCGAACATGTCGAGGTGATAAACCTGATTATGGAACAGGTAACGGTGATTCCATTCAAATTCGGCACCATCTATCACACAGAAGAGCGTCTCAGGAATTTTGTCGGCGATTATGCCGAATCCCTTGCCGAAAACCTGCTTCACCTGGAACAGAAGGAGGAATGGTCGGTTAAAATATATTGCGACCGGAAAACACTCTGCGACCAGATGGACGAGTTGAGCGAAGAAGCTGCTGCGCTTGAAAGACAGATCATGGCAAGTTCGCCGGGGAAGGCATTTCTGCTCAAGAGGAAGAAATCCGACCTGATGATCAATGAGATGGACCGTCTGTGCAAAATATACGGCCAGGAGTATTTCGACGGATTTAAGGCGCTGAGCGAAGCCACCAGCCTGAATAACCTTTTGCCAAAGGAATATACCGGCCGCAATGACGAAATGATCCTGAATGCTGCGTTCCTGGTCGGTAAAGAACGTACAGCAGGTTTTATTTTAACGGCAAAAACAATGAAAAACAAATACGCAGATATCGGTTTCGACGTCGAGCTCACAGGCCCCTGGCCGCCATTCAGTTTCACCTCCATAACAGAAAAACAGCAATGAACGACAACGTTATCGACCGTTCCAAAGATATTACCATCCTTGAGGTACTCGACCGGGTGCTTAACAAAGGTGTCATTCTGACCGGCGATCTTGTGATTTCGGTAGCCGACATCGACCTGGTGTACGTGGGTGTGAAACTGATGCTGAGTTCGGTTGAGACCATGGAACAACTGAAGTCGGGCAAGGCCATCAATCCTAAGTAACGAGTGGCTACGCTTACCGTTCCTGACATAAAACTACTGTACAATTGGAAAAACTGATTTATGCCATCTTATCCCAGGATAAAAATGCCGGAAGGCTAACGTCGCTGTTATCAGGCATCAAAGGGATGTCGAGCGCCAGCCTGGAGGAAGTCTGCCTTGATGACATTACGGTCGTAACCAGCGATGTGAACAAGGCTGATATTGTGGCATCCAAATCGACAGCCCTGGATTTTGCCCGTGTTATCGAAACCTTGTCGCAACAATACACCCTGCTGCCCATGAGGTTTGGCTCGGTGATGGAATCGGCCGGCGCCATAAAAAAGATGGTTGAACGGAACAGGGCCGAAATCGTGCAGAACCTCAGGAACGTTGAAGGAAGGTATGAGTTCGGCCTGAAGATCTTCTGTGATTCTGAAAAACTGATGGCCGAACTGAAGGAGAAAGCCGGAAATACGATCACCCTGCAGGCACCGGAGCCCAACGTATCGGTATTCCGTGATTATGTGAACAGAAAACTCAGTGAACACAGGCTTGAAGAGATGCTCGTTCATTACGTCGATGCCATCATTGCAGAGATTACGGCTACCCTGACCGCTTTAAATGCCGTTCAGAAAATAAAAAAGATGGTATCGCCGGCAATGATTATCGACGCCGTTTTCCTGATCGAAGCATCGCTGAAGGACGAGTTGGTTTCGTCGATTGCCGGGTTGCAGGAAAAATACCCCTCGCTTAACCTGATGATGACCGGCCCCTGGCCCCCCTATAATTTTGTAGATTTCACGGTAAAATAACCTGGCTGCACCCATGAGTGAAAATAAGATACTGTTTAACACCGGGTCGTTTGATGAGATTTCCGGGGAGATCGGGAACCTGGCAACCATCGAGGATTCGAAACTGAAACTCACCCCCGACAATGCCGATTCAGGCCTCGCAAAGCTGGTACTTACCCTGGTTGAACTGATCAGGAAACTGGTTGAAAAACAGGCCATGCGCAGGGTCGACGGCGGATCGCTGACAGACGAGGAGATCGAGCGGCTGGGTGAAACCCTCATGAAACTTGAAATGAAGATGGATGAGTTGAAAAAACACTTCAACCTCACCGACCGGGATCTGAACATCAACCTCGGACCATTGGGCGATTTAATGTAACCTTCCTGCTGTTAGCCAATCACCATGCGTTCCCTGATCTATGTTCCCATCATTCACTCCTTGGCCGACATGGGCTCCATGGGCAGCGAACTCAGGGAAAAAAGCATTGCACGGCTTGGGGAAAAAGAATGGGAAAACCACGCGGAAACCATCAACGGTTATTGGGATGCCATTGAATCGTGGTTCAGCAAGCCTGGTTTGAATATCAGCGGCATGAAAATATACCAGGATGCCATGTTTGTTGACGACGGCATGGCCATGAACATCCTTGCCGAAGGGGTGAAATCGGGCAGCAGGAATTCCTCCATCGTCACAAACTAAATCTCCCGGGGGGCATTGCTCGTTAAAACGGAAGATTTTAAAATATCTTCGGGCAATAATCAGAGGTAGTTATAGCGTTGTAAACAGGATCGTAGATACACACAGAACAGATATAATCACAATTCATCACTCTGCCAGGTTGCATAAGATTCCCGGAATTTCAAAGCGGCATCTACATAACTATCCTTTTTGTGTTCTTTAGGCTTTACAAGGTCGTGGTTGCTTACCCGGTCATGCCTTCTACACCGTTTCTGTTCAGTTTACACTGAGCTTGCCGAAGTGTAAGTACCAGTTTTTGTCGTCCCGCTTCCTTCAGCATCGGGACGTTACCCACAAATTAACACAATATTTCCAAAATATGTAAATAAATATATTTCTGTTTCCGTTTTTCGTAAACTATTTTGTAACTTTGTTGCATGAAGATATTAGACACTTCAACAGGAAAAGAGTACCCAATAGAAATATTACCTGTTGAAAGTGAGGATTTTAATTTATTAGGGAAAGGCAGGTACTTTTTTGATTGGAGAATTGAGCGAAATCAGGAAGTATACAAATTACAGATATCAGGTTCAAGTGATATTCTAGGACTTGTTTCAATGGAGAGAATTCCCAATGAATGGAGAATACATATTAGACTTCTTACAGTTTCAAAAGAAAATAAAGGAAATGGAAAGAAGTATGATAAAATAACAGGAAATTTAATTACACATGTAGCGAAAATTGCTGTTCTACAATTTGGAGAACTTGCCTGTGTTTCACTTAAACCCAAAAGTCAAATTGCCCAACATTATATTGACAAATATAACATGAATGTAACAGGTATGAGTTTAAGTATAGAAGTACCAGAAATATTGGACCTGATTAATTTATACGACCATGACTAATAAAAAAAATATAATTATGATTGAAGATTCGGAGTATGGTGTAGATTCAAGATATAAATCAGTTAAAGAACGTGAATCGGATGCCACAGCTTTAATGGAAGCACGATTAATTAGAATGAAAAACTTATCTAAGGATCAAATTATTCGATCTAAACTCTTACAGTTGAAATTGAAAATGGAGGAATATCTTAAAAATCCTGTGTATGATAACCGCAATTATTTTTCAGAATTCTTAGCATTATATGTAGATACAATTTACGCTAAAAGAAGTGTTTTTGCGAAGGATATTGATATTGCACCTGTGAGTTTAAGTCAAGTTATAAACAATCATAGGGAACCTAAAGACGATTTCATATTGAGATTAATAATACATTCAGAAATGGTATTTAAGAATGTATGTGAATTTCATAATAAAACCTGGTATCAGGTTTATTTTCAAGAAAAAATTTGCGGCACAATGTCTAGTCAGGAAAAATGGAGACCTGAAATAGAAAAGCACGTTAGGTTGAGTAAATCAATAAAAGATTAAAACTGTTGTTAATCGAGTAAGCCTCCCCATCAGCATCGCTGACGGGGAGCGCCGCTCACGCCCGAAAACACTAACCAAACCCAAATTATATGAACGAGATTATATGCCCACATTGTAAAAAGGTCTTTAAAGTGGATGAAGCTGGTTTTGCTGACATTCTTAAGCAAGTTCGAGATCATCAGTTTGAAGAAGAATTGAAAACCCGGTTAAACCTTGCTGAAAAAGAGAAGCAAAATGCCGTTAAACTGGCGGAAGCAAATCTTAAAAATTCTTTGCAGGAAGACCTGGCAAAAAAAGATAAAGAACTTATCGAACTGAGAGCCAGGAACGAACGCGAGCTTGCGCTGCAGCTGGCAAAGAAAGAAGCCGAAATCGCCGAAATGAAGTCAAAAATCGAGAAGGCTGAAATTGCGACAAGACTAACAGTAAATGAAGCAGTCCAGAAAATCGAAAAAGAGCGGGACCAGCTGGCAAACAATTTAAAAAGCAAGGAGACGGAAAAGCAATTGCTCGAAAAATCATTAAACGAAAAATATTCTTCCGCACTTAAAACAAAAGATGATATCATCAAATTGAAGGACGAAGAAATTGCGCTGCGAAAAGACATGAAACTCAAACTTTCAACAAAAATGGTTGGAGAAACACTTGAGCAACATTGTGAAACAGCGTTCAATAAACTTCGTGCAACGGGTTTTCAAAAGGCCTATTTTGAAAAAGACAACGATGCTAAGTCGGGAAGTAAAGGCGATTATATTTACAGGGAAACCGATGATGCCGGGAATGAAATTATTTCGATCATGTTTGAAATGAAAAATGAGGGAGACGAAACTGCAACAAAAAAGAGGAATGAAGATTTTTTAAGAGAACTGGATAAAGACCGTACTGAAAAAAAATGCGAATACGCTGTCCTTGTGTCGTTACTGGAAGCGGAAAACGAACTCTATAATGCCGGAATTGTTGATGTCTCCCACAAGTATCCCAAAATGTACGTTGTTCGCCCCCAATTTTTCATGCCAATCATAACCCTGCTGAAAAATGCAGCAATGAATTCGTTGAAGTACAAAGCCGAACTGGCTTTGGTGAAAAATCAAAATATTGATATTACTCATTTTGAGGAGAACATTAACAATTTCAAGGAAGGATTTGCAAGAAATTATGAACTGGCCAGTCGTAAATTTAAGACCGCCATTGAAGAAATTGATAAGACCATTGATCATCTTCAAAAAACCAAAGATTCATTATTGTCCTCGGAGAACAACCTGCGATTGGCCAACAGCAAAGCGGAAGATTTAACAATAAAAAAATTAACACATGGAAATCAGACCATGGCGGCAAAGTTTGAAGAATTATCGAAAAATACTGATGCCGGTTAGATTTCATCATTCACTCACCCTGCAGATGGTGGCTTCAAATGGCGCGATCTGCATGTCCTGAAAATAACTGAACTCCTCTATCGTCCTGTGTGTTGAAAACAGAACTTTGCCATAGGTGTGCTCGTGCAGTGAAAACGCCCTTTGTTGCCGGGTGAAGTTCAGGATCACCAGGATCCGTTCATTTTCCGATTTCCGGAAATACGACAGGATGCCATCCTGTCCGTTTGTAATGGGTATCCAGGAACCTTTTTGGATCGCTTCACACGACTTCCTGATTTGTATGAGTTTCCGGTAATGGTTTAACAGCGAGTTCAACTCCCCCTCCTGCAATTTGACGTTTCGCGAGCGGATATCCCCGTTGAGTGGCATCCAGGGCATGCCGCCGGTAAACCCGGCGTTCGGTTCCATGTCCCACTGCATGGGCGTGCGTGCCTTGTCCCTGCCCGTGAACATTGGCCAGTAACGTTTTCCAAGCGGGTCGCGTATATTTCGCCTGCGGATGTTCCCGTTATGCATGCCAATCTCTTCTCCGTAATAAATAAAGGGCGTTCCCCTCAGGGTCAGCAGCAAGGCAGCTGCCACCTTTGCCTTCTCCTCCGTGTTGGTTCTCCATGGTATCCTGTCGATGCTCCGGAAGAGATCATGGTTCGACAGGACATTGCAGGGCCAGCCGTCAGGCGGGATGTTGTCGTACCAGTTTTTTATGCATTTGTAATAAGCATGTGCATTCCAGGAGCTGAAGATCAGTGAAAAATCAAATGCAAGGTGAATGCCGGCATGGCCCCCCGCAAGGTAGCGTGCAGCAGTTTTTGCGTTTCCGGGCGGAAGCGAATAAATTTCTCCAATTGCGGTTGTATTTTCATACAGGTCGAGTAATTTCCTTATCTGCGTTACAATCGTAACGGAACGTTTCCTGTTGCGGGTATAAATATGTTTCTGAAACGCCTGGATTCCGAACAATACCGGGTTATTCCTGAATTTCTTATCCTTGGCGATCATGTTGATTACATCGAGCCTGAAACCATCGATCCCCAGATCGAGCCAGAACTTCATCTCCTCAAAAAAAACACCCGGCAGGTCCGGATCACGCCAGTTAAGGTCGGGTTGTTGTTCGAAAAATGAGTGCATGAAAAATTGCCCCGATTGTTCATGAAATTTCCAGGCACTCCCGCCAACCGCCGATTTCCAGTTATTCGGCGGGCTACCCAATACCGGGTCCTTCCAGATGTACCAGTTTCGCTTAGGGTTGTTCAGCGAGGAGGATGATTCAATGAACCAGGGATGCTGATCGGAGGTATGGTTGAGGATCATATCCATGATTACGCGGATCCCGGCATTGTGGGCCTTTTCGAGGAGTTCCATAAAATCTTCCATGGTGCCGAAAGCAGGGTCGATTTCACGGTATCCTGAAACATCATAACCGAAATCAACCATGGGCGATTTATACATGGGCGAAATCCAGATGCCATCGACACCAAGTTCTTTCAGGTATTCCAACCGGCGGATTATGCCGCGGATATCCCCTACCCCGTCGCCGTTTGAGTCCTGGAAACTCCGGGGATATATGTGGTAGATCACCCCGTGTTTCCACCAAACCCACGGTTCTGATGCGTGTTTGCTCATCCCTGGCAGGTTTCCATGAACAAGCCGGCGTCGAGCAGCAACCGGTCCATGATCTGGCCGGCCTTGTATGCTTCTGCTCTCAAAATAGCGGCCTGCTTCATTTTTTTTTGGGCGAAGGGATCAAGAAAAAATCCGACTACTTTGCCGGCCATTTCTTCATCCGTCTCCACGAGGTAACCGCTTATCGCATCCTCAAGGATATCTTTTGGCCCCTTGGTATTGTATGCAACTACCGGCAATCCGCAACTCAATGCTTCAAGCACGACGCAACTGAAGGTGTCAAATCTCGAAGGCAGGAGAAGCAGGTCTGCTGCCCTGAAAAGGGCGGGCAGCGTTTCCTGCGAAACCCAGCCAAGGTAGAACGCATCAGGCATCGATTTCTTCAACTCATCTTCGGCAGGACCGGTGCCGGCCACCACGACTTGAATTTCCGGAAATACCGACCGTACCTTTTGGATGATCCCGGGCAGTTCCATCACCCCTTTTTCCTTGCTGATGCGGCCAGTATAGAGGACAACAGGTTTATTCCCGTTAAAGGGAAGATTTTTCTGCAAAGGAGGCGTGGTGTCAGAGAAAATCCCGTCGACCCAGTGCGCCGTCAGGAACACCTTTGCGGGGTCAAAACCCATAGTTTTTCCAGTAAGCCATTGATGTTGGTCGCTATTCAGCACAAAAACATTCCCGAACCGCTTATAATAAATCCTCATCAACCGCTCAATCCTTCTCAGGCCGGGCTTTTCGATGGATAAAACCTCTTTTGCAAAGCTTAACCAGTCGGTGTGCAGGTAAAAATAGGCCTCTACGGAAAATGCATTTTTCAGCCACAGCGCGGCCAGCCCCATCGGCCCCTCGGTGGAACAGATGATACGGTTATACCGTCCACGCCTGAATGCACGCTGAACCGAAAGGTAATTAGGGATCCGCATGGGTTGCTGCCTGTACATCGGGAGGGTGAACTGTGAAACGGGCTTTAGCACGACCAGGTGGTCATCGGGTTCGATCGTGCTGCTGCATACCATGAGGTCAACCGGCAGGTTTCGGGATTTGATCTCGCGATGTATTGACTTCAGCACCGTGGATACGCCATTGTGATCGCCATACGTATCGGTAAGCCAGAGAATCCGGCCCGGGGAGGTGGCCATATCTCCCGCGAAATCCTTCAATTCAGCTCCCATATGCCTATCTTCCAAGGTACAACCCTTCATCGGCAGTGATATAGAGCCCATCTTCTTCGCTGTGCGAGAAGTTCGCGGCTCGTTGCATTAACCTGTTCACCCGATCCATCGCACCGGATGTGACCTCTTGTCCCTGATCATTTGGAAAGAGCTCCCACGGGTGAATGTCCTTTTTCCGTTTCACCTGTTCTGGACAAACAAACATTCCGCGGAGCAGGGGAAGGCTCTCCCGCCTTGATATCCTGTTGATCATTTTTGTAACGGCACTTCTTTTCATAAGCCTGTTGAATTTTCGACAAATTTCATCTTAAAATCAACAGGATTTATCGTGTGACAGAAACTTAACGATTTCTTAATCTTAAATTAATATTTTCGTAACATCCTGTTAACATACCGGTTAGGAATCGGGCCTACCTTTGTGCACTTAATATGAAACCACCAACCCTCCGTAAGCGCCCCGTCGACCTGGTAATCATTTCTGATGTACATCTTGGAGCCTTCGGATGCCATGCCAAAGAGCTATTGACCTACCTGCGCAGCATCAAACCGAAA
Organism: uncultured Bacteroidales bacterium; assembly: GCA_903913885.1. GTDB lineage: Bacteria > Bacteroidota > Bacteroidia > Bacteroidales > FEN-979 > CAIVAT01. The sequence goes on from CAIWMX010000045.1 coordinate 20,463, forward strand.
ACGCTGATCCTCAACGGAGACATCATCGATATCTGGCAATTCCGGAAACGATATTTTCCGAAGTCGCACCTCATGCTGATCAGGCACCTTACCGGGTTGATCGCCAAAAACACCAAGGTGATCTACATCACCGGGAACCATGATGAACTGATGCGGAAGTTCGTTAATTTCAACATGGGCTCCTTTAAAATGGTGAATAAACTGCTGTTGGATCTTCAGGGACAGAAAGCCTGGATATTCCATGGAGATGTGTTTGACATTACCATGCAGCACAGCAAATGGCTGGCCAAATTCGGATCTGCCGGCTATGATTTGCTGATCCTGCTGAACAGTTTTGCCAACTTCATCCTGACAAGCATGGGCAGGCAAAAAATTTCTTTTTCCCAAAAGATAAAACGCAGTGTGAAACGGGCGGTTTCATATATCAACAAATTCGAGGAAACGGCTGCCGGTATTGCTATTTCGAAGGGGTATGCCTTTGTTGTGTGCGGTCACATCCACCAACCCGAGATCAGAACGATCGTAAACCAGAAGGGTTCGGTTACCTACCTGAATTCGGGCGACTGGGTTGAGAATCTTTCGGCACTTGAGTACCACGAAGGCGAGTGGACCATTTACAGGTACCGCGATGATCCCTTTGCCCAGGTCTATGCCCTTGCGTCAAAACAAGCCGATTCGCCCAGCCACAAGGAGACCTTTGAAGAGTTGCTGAAGGAGTTTGAGCTCAGGTAGGTTTTTCCGTACAACATGTTCAACCGGTTTTTCAGTCCCTGACAACCCAATTACTCCTCCTCATCATCATCCGCCTGTTTTGAAACCACTGGCTGATGTGCGCGGATAATATCGGCATACCGGAGGTAAACATCATCCACGATACCTTCCCACGGATGATAGATCGTTTTCCTTGCTCCTTCACCTGCTTTTTTAACCGTATCACGATTTTCGAGAAGTTCACTGATCTTATTTGCCAGCGATGTAACGTCATTTTCAATCAGGAACCCGTTCAACCCGTCATGGAAACCTTCGGCCGAAGAACTTCCACGCACCACCACCGAAGGCACGTCGAATGCCGCGGCTTCCTGCAGCACCAGGGGCGAATTATCGTACACCGACGGGAACACCAGCAGGTCGGATGCCGCATAGATGTTCTGAAGCTCTTTCCTTTCGGTAATCACACCCAGGAAAACCACCTCTTCCTGGAGGTTATTCTGCCTTACAATTTTCATCATCTCATTCGCTGCATATCCTTCACCGGCAAAAACCATTTTAAATGTTTTCCCTGCCGCTTTTAGCATGATCAAGGAATCAAGAATAAGCCTCACGTTCTTTTCCCAACGATGTTGTCCTACAAATAACATGACAAATTCATCCTCCACAGCATCGATCCTCAATAATCCTTTTGACCTGTACTTCAGCATTTTTCCATGATCCGGAATATGCATGTCGGAACCGTTTGGCACGACCTCGTATGCCCCGGTATACCCATACTCGCGCAGGGTCAGCCCGGTCGCCTTATTTGGGACCCACACCTGGTCGGCCGCGTTGTAAAAATCGAGGGTCAATTTCACCAGGAAATCGGCAAACAGGTCGTTGTTGACCACCTTTTTAAAATCATCCCGGTACTTCGTGTGAAATGTCGCTACCATCGGTATATCCAGTTTTGAAGCCAGTTTCACCGCAACCTGCCCGCTTATGAACGGACAATGGGCATGCAGGATGTCAAATTTCAATTTTTTAAGTTTCTTTTTGAATGTGACGTCGATCAGGGGAAGGCCGACCCTGTATGGATTCATTCCCGGGAGCATGACCGATTTGAACCTGTGAACCTTGTAATCAACGGTATCTTCGTACCCTTTGACTTTTGGAGCTACCAGCATGCTTTTTCCATACTTTTCATTCAGCCAGTACGCGTAATTATGGGCCGTTATTCCCACGCCATCCATGATTGGAAAATAGGAATCATTGAATTGACAGGTTTTGATCTGCATAGGTGATTTTTCTGCAAAGATCGGTAACGATCTTGAAGACTTTTAATTCTTAACGATTTGTTAATGAATATTTAATATAGCCTCTTTTGTATCTCCATCAACAGTTTCTTTACCTTTGGCGGGTTGTTATAAATTATTCCATACTGTTTTATTTTCATATCTGCGAACCTCCGTTCGCACAATCCGGTAATGATTATAAAATCGTTTTATAACGCCAACGGCGGATCTCCAAAAGACATTCCAATGAACGAGATGAGAAATGGTATCGATCAATACAAGGTAGCTGGAAATGCCTGGGCTGAACAAAGGCAAATACACGCTCATCTTTTGTTCGCACAGGGGGGGCGCGACCCTTTCGGGCCAGCTTGAACCAGGCAGTTATAAAAGTATAAGGCTGGATATGGTAAACATGGCGCCAGTTCGGGAAGAAACGAATCAGCCTTGTAGCTGTCAATGGCGCTTCTAATGTTCTTGGCACCTGCAACGACCTGGCGGAGATCGGCCGTATCGTGCACCGGTAAGGGACCCGCCTGCTGGTGGATGCAGCTCAGGTTGTCGCCCACCGCAAAGTTGACATGCCTGCCTGGGGGATTGACTACCTTGCATTTTCCGCACACAAGATTTATGCACCCTTCGATTGCTGCGCCCTGGTGGTCAGAAAGGGATTGCTTCGTTTCAATTCAACAGAAATGGAATCGATCATTGCTTCCGGCAACGAGAACCCAGGGGGCATTGCTGCATTGGGCAAGGCGCTCATGCTCCTGCAAAGGATCGGGATGGCGATCATTATGAAGGAAGAAAAGGCATTGACAAGATGGTTGTCAATGCGCCCATCAGCGGGTAAGAAAAAACCCGGTTAAATTTGCATCTTTTAATCAGTCTGTTTTTGCCGTCAACCTTACAAGCATCACAGCATGGGGGCCAAGGCTTCCTCTCAGGTGTTCCTTTGAATTCCCGACGACCATGTGTTTCCACAAATCCCTGACCGAGTAGGAATCTTCTAACTTATACTGGTTTTTCATGGTCATCTTCAAATCCTGGTCAAAAGGGATGGTTCCGGTCCCCCGGTTTAAAAGGCAAACCGCAAAATCTCCCCGATCGAGCGGTTTGACCCATATCTCCAGGTCGCCGGTTTTCATCCATCGGAAGGCTGATATCCCGAGCTTGTCCTGATCGATGGCAATCACCTCCCGGTTGGTCAGGATAGACCGGGTTTCGTCCGACATGTGACGGATATCGTTTCCTGCAATCAGCGGGGAGGAAAACATGGCCCACATGCTGAAATGCAGCCTTTCTTCATCCGGGGTAAGTTTGCCATTGCCGACCTGCAGCATATCCGCATCGTTCCAGTGTCCGGGTCCCGAGAAACTGCTGAGTTCTGCCATGCGATCAATGATTTGCAGGATACCCATTCCGCCCCAGATATTTCTTCCATCAAAGCAATCTATAATGTCAGGCGTGGTCCGCCATAAATGCCCTATATCCTTTCCCCACTCCCAGGGTTTGTTCTTCCCCCATTCACAGATGCTGAAAACCATCGGTCTTCCGGCTTTATACAAAGCATCGCGCATCAGGCGGTACGAGGATACAGCGTCTTGTGTGCCATGTGAGCACCAGTCATACTTCAGGTAATCCACACCCCACGAAGCATAAGTCACTGCGTCCTGAAACTCATGCCCCTTGCTTCCCGGCCGTCCCCGACAGGTTGACGTACCGGCATCTGAATAAATACCGTATTTCATTCCAAGCGAATGGATATACTCACCCAGCTTTTTCATCCCTCCAGGGAACCGATCCGGATCAGCCACGATGCACCCGTTTGTATCTCTCCCCCACTGCCAGCAATCATCCAGCACGAGAAACGTATATCCCGCCTCCTTCATACCATTGGTAACCATAGCATCTGCAACTTCCCGGATTACTATTTCATTGATCCTGCATTTAAAGGAATTCCAGCCATTCCAGCCCATCGGCGATGTCAAGGCAAGACTGTCAAATTTCTGCCCGTACTGATTTGATATACAGATAAAAAATAAAAAGATCCCGGATTTTATTGCTTTGCCACTCATTGAATCAACTAAATCAAATTGGGTTATCTCTTTCCAAAAAACACTCCCGATGATACCAACCGGCGGGAACGGCAAAAGTATTTTATATTTGTTAATCAGAAAAATCAAATGGCATAGATGATCAGTTTATTGCAAACAATTTCCATAGACACCTTGATTTCAGAAAACGCGACAACCGTTCTGTTTAACATGTAAATCCCAAAACCGCGAAAGGCTGCATCACCATGTTGATGCAGCCTTTCGCGGGAAATATGAAATATTAAATTTAC
>CAIWMX010000046.1 GCA_903913885.1 uncultured Bacteroidales bacterium
ACAAATTTGCCATGCGACCCTGTAGGGGTCGCAAAAATCTTTTAACGCAATCCACAAATTTGCCATGCGACCCTGTAGGGGTCGCAAAAATCTTTTAACGCAATCCACAAATTTGCCATGCGACCCTGTAGGGGTCGCATTCATGTACGTCTGCAATTGCGAATAAAATTATTTTTTTATTTCACCCCGCCGATCCTCCAAAATCTTTGCCCGATAGGCAAAAATCCCCTGCACCTTTTTGTGAACGAACAACCCGTCAGCAATGCGCCCGAAAATGCCAAAGGGCACCTTATAGAAGAGCTTATCTGTCATCATCACCCCACCGGCCACTTCTTCAAAATGATGTTCATGATGCCAGATTGCATAGGGCCCGCAACGCTGCTCATCTACAAAAAAATGGTTTTCATCAACATGGGTAATCTCCGTGACCCATTTCACCGGCATGCCCGCCACCGGCGATACCCGGTAGATGATGATCAGCCCGGGATATATGTTTGCAGGCACCTCCGACCGGATGACAAAATTCATCGCCGGCGGCGTGATTTTGCCCAGGTTGGCGGGATTGCTGAAAAACTTCCATGCTTCGGGAATTGAACCCGGCAGGAATTGTTTGAACTCAAGCGTTCGCATAAAAACAAGTGTAAATAATTGGTTGATACTTTGAATTCCTGCTATTCATCCCGTAACCCGGGCAGGAGATCGTTCTTCACTGCTGCTTTTGCAGGGAACCATATCCATAACAATCCATTGAGAAAAATGACCAGGATAATACCTGAAATGAATAATCCCGGCACGGCATATCCCGGTGAAACAAGGGATGGCAAAATGCCGGCAAGTGCAGAGATCAGCCCTAGCAACAGGCCAGACAACAGCATCATGGCATGTTCCGCCATGATCATCTGCAGGATAAACTTCTTGCGGAAGCCAAGCGCGAGATAAACGGCAAATTCACTTTTTCGCTGGCGGATATTCTGAAGGATCACAATCCCCAGCCCCACCGTGCCGATCATTACGCCAAGTCCGCCCAGCAGCAGGAATACCGAAAGATAGGTGTTCTCAACTGCAGCAAATGCAGCAAGTCGCGACGAAGTGGAGGTGACCATCATGCCCTGGTCGCGGAACAGCATTTCAAGGCGCCGCGCAAGGGTATCTCCGGGAAGTGCCTCTCCGTCAATCAGCATGACGTGGGAGCCGCCAGCCGAGGGATAAAACAAACGCAGCAGGTTGTCGGAAACCACGATGTTTCCCTGGAAGATGGAATTGTCCAGTCCTCCCGCGAGGATAATTTTTAGTTTTTTCCCCGATTCATCCTGGTAAATCAGGGTATCGCCGATGTTCCTGCCAAGAGCCCAGGTAATGACCGTCTGGTCAGCAAATCCGGCAATTATATCGGGAGCAAGCCGGTTATCCAGGTAATTCCAGGGATGGTCCCGGTTAACCGAGGGGAGAAGACTGGTGAAGCTAAACGCCTGCAAACGATCGAACAAATTCGGAGGAATTCCAAGCATCATGGGCCGGGAAACCTTGTTCAGGTTCAGGCAACTCGCGTCATCGCCATCCATCCGTGTCATCTGGATGAAGCGCACCTTCCCCGGGAAACCTTCTTCCTGCAGACCGTAAGCCTTTATCCCGGCGGTGCTGTTCAGATCATACATGACAGGAAGCGTGTTTTCGGCCCACAGGAGAAATCCGCCGGTCCCTGACCTGCGGCTTGTTTCATCCCCATAAAAGGTTTTCCGGTTAGCACCCGTTATGACCACCGAAAATGTCCCGAGGGCCAGCAAGGTAATTACGGTCATCGTACGGCCCCGGTTCAAAGCCGCATTCCTGATCACAAGCCCGGAAAACCCTGGGATATCTTCGGTTGTTGCTAATAATGTTTTTTGCAGGAACAGATACACCAGGGCTACACCCCCGGCAAGCAGCAATGCCCCTGCCGAGAGAAATAGGGTGACGTTCATGGTTTGCCCGGTGATCAGCAATCCCGCTAACATGATCAGTGAGATTGCCACACTGACATAACCTGTAAATCCTGAAACCATGATACTGCGCCTTTTCGATGACGGCTGTACAACGGGAAAGGCTCCTTTCACCATCAATGCCACCGGGTTTTTAAGGTTCCGGATCAGCACGGCCACCATAACCAGCAGGGAAAAAAGGATTCCTGAAACCATCGCGATGAGCATGGTAAGAGGTTCAACATGCATCACGATCAACGAGGTATTGACCGCATCGTACCAGAGGGTGTTTAATCCCAGGATCAGGATCTTGTTGTAAAGTATCCCTGCGATCACTCCGGGGATAGCACCTGCCGCTGAAATTATCAATGCTTCGGCCGACATCATTCCCATGATTTGCCGCCTGCTGAATCCTAACGCAGCCAGGAGCCCGGTTTCTGCCATGCGGGTACGGGCATGCAGCGAAAACAACATGGCTGTGAGCAACACAGCACTGAACATGATGAAAAAACTCAGGCTGAGAAACAACTGTCCAAAATCGGTCGAATTGGCTGCTGCACGCTGTCCCTCCATGTATACAGGCCGGAAAGTGAGCCCAAAATCTCCGGGTATGAGTTGTTCCATCAACCGCTTTTTGATTTTTTGGAGCACCGATCCTGTTGTTTCAAACCTGAAGGCCGTGTAATGGCCGAACCTGTTATTCCAAATTTTCTGCCCGGTTTCCAGGGCAATAAAAGCCTTAGGGGTTCCCCTGAAATCTTTCCAGTACTGCTCGTCCTTGTCACGGATTTTCTTCAGGTCAACAGGGGCCCCCGTTTCCCAGTCGCGGCAGTTCCCTGCATCCGACATCCCAGGGAAATCGGGCATCAGTCCCTGATCTGCCAGTCTGTTACGGTCGGGAATGACCGCTTTCACGACAAACCCGGCACTGTCCTCCTTCAGTGACCTCAAAGGCCCCATAATGAAATAACGCAGGGTGACCGGATCACCGGGGCCGATTCCAAGATCTTTGGCCAGCCATTCATTCACAATGATATCCCGTGGTCCAAGGATTTGTTTCATAAATGCCGCATTTGCGGCAGTGACAAACGAATACGGCGTTGATTTTCCCCCCGATGAAATCGAATTCACCATGTAAGTGAGGATTGCTTTGCTGCCTGGAACGGCGGCCAAAACGGCGTTTCCAGTTTTGCCATCAAAGAACAGCCGGTCCGTTACAACCTCCACCCCGTCAGGGTCCCCCACCCCGTCAGGGTCCCCCACCCTGTCAGGGTCCCCCACCCTGACGGGGTGCCCCACCCTGACGGGGTGCCGGAAATGCAGCCCGGCATCCTCCGGCTTCCAGCACATCCTGAGGGCACTGTCGGGGCCGGGAGACTTCACCGTGCGATCACTGCTTTCACCCGCGACAAGCAGGTTTGCATATCCGGCAATTTCCAAACCCACAGCCAGCTGCGTGATCGAAATGAAGATGTTGAAAGGAGCCGTTTGATTGCTTTTCAGGCTAAAACGCCCCATCTGCTCATCCCTGGCAATGAAGGTGACCTTCACCCGGAACGACACCGAGGGCTCCCGTTCCGCCGAAAATGGTGCATTCGGCGGGGCTTTCCCCTGCTTCCTTAACCGTAAAAGCAGCTCATCCCCGATCACCAGGCCAAGCCTGTCAGCTACATTCCTGCTGATCACGGCTTCATCCTCTCGCGGAGCAGGCTGCGCCAGGTCCCAGAACCCCATGAACCGCTGATCGATCCCGGTAACCTGCACCTGGTTGATCCGCAGGTTTTTATCACTGTTAATGGCTATGGCCCCGCATTGGATAGCCGGGGCTGCCCGGCTCCCTGTAATCCCTGAAATTTCACCGGCCAGCTCCTGCCTGAAGTACCGGTCGCCCGGCTGCAAAGCATACCCGATCGTTCCAAGCCTCACACCGGTTATCCGCTGCAGGCTGTACCGCACCGAATCACCCACAACCAGCGCCCCGGTCAGCACGGCAGTGCTGATCATAACCCCCGCCATTACGGCCAGGTATGGTTTACGGTAGAACCAAAGGCTCCGGAAGAGATAACGCGTCCGGTTCATCTTTTTTCCGTCAGTTGGAGTTTCTCCGAAGTAATCCTGTAGATTTTCCCCATATATGAAGCAACTTCCATCGAATGGGTAACCACCACCACGGCCAGGTTCTGCTCACGATTCAACTCACCAAGCAATTGTGCAAGCTGCATGGCATGCTCCGAATCCAGCGAACCGGTTGGCTCATCTGCCAGCAATAGCCTTGGCTGGTTTACCAACGCACGAACCACTGCCGCACGCTGGCATTCGCCCACCGAAAGATGCGCCGGCCTCCGGTGAACAAGGGTTTTCAATCCCACGCGTTCAATCAGGTTATGCGCACGATCTGTTGCTTCCCGTTGTTTTGCCTTGTCTTTGACCGGCAGCACCGGAAGCAGTACGTTTTCGATCAGGGTCAACTGCGGTAGCAGGTGATGCTGCTGAAACACAAACCCGATAAAACGGTTGCGGATCGCCGCAAGTTCCTTTTCATCAAGTAAATCCACCTCCGCCCCATCCAGGACCACCTTGCCTGATGATGGCTTATCAAGGGAGCCCAGGATGTTCAGCAGGGTGCTTTTTCCTGACCCCGAGGGCCCGATCACAGCCAGCGACTCGTTTTCTTCAATTCCCAGCGAAACCTGGTCAATAATGAGATTGCGCGTTGTTACACCTTCCTGTTGGTAGTATCTGGTTACATTCTTAAGTTCTGCAAGCATGGTTCGCCTGGGGATTAATTTTTATTTCCACTCTTATCGCCCTCCGGATAGTTTCCACTTCTTCACCAGGCTGGCATCCACCGGGTATCCTGCGGCGATGGCGGCCTGTCCGTTTGCGGAAGCCTCAGTCATTTGGTGCATCCTGTCATAGGCCAGCGCCTTCAGGTAGGAAGTCTCCCCCTTACCGACTCCCAGGCTGGTGGCCTTGTCACACCAGGTAATCACATCATTATACTGCCCCAGCCGGAAGTAACAATTGGCCAGGTTATAACTGACCGTTTTCTGTTCATATCCTTTATGCTGGAGATATAACAGGTCCTTAAGCCCCTCTTCAGGTTTTGAGAGAAAATCGATGCAGAGAACCGCCCGTTGCGAGTAGGCATCATCCAGCCCGGGATTCAATTTGATCGCTTTTCCAAGGTTTTCATACCCCTCCTGATACTGCAGGAACTTGCGGTTGCTGAATGACAACAGGTACCAGGCCTGCGCGTTGGTTGAATCACGGGTCGGATCCAGCCCGGTTGAATCGCGGCTGAGGTGCCGCTGCAGGAACCTGGATGCCTCCTCCATCCGGTGCAGCCGCGAATAGCAATACCCGAGGTAAAGGTTCAGATTACCCGCCATGCTGTCATATTCATATACTTTTTGATACTCTTCCAGCGCACCTGAAAAATCCGAAAACCGGTAAATATACATGTAGGCTTTTTCATTGTGAAGTCTTACCTGGTCTCTACGGTCCGTTGGTGAAACCAGGCTGATGGCCCTGGTCAGGTGATCCATCGACTCCTCGTTGCGGTTATTGTCACGAAAATAAAGTGCCACCTCGAAGTGGGCCCTCCAGTAATCCGGGTACTCTTTGATCGTGTTTAGCCAGTAGGTTTCACTGTTCTTATAGCTCTTGAGATAAAAATAGCCGGGAACAAGCAAACTGCCCATGTAAAGAACCATGATAACGATTCCCGCAGCCTTATATTTCGGGTTATTCAACATCCAAGAAAAGAAAAGAGACACAATAAGGAACAGCCCGATGTACGGAATATAGGTATAACGCTCTGCAATCAGGGCTTCTCCGACCGGTATGAATTTCACAACGATGCTGATGGTGACGACAAAAAAAGCCAGCCCGAAAAAGACCAGGGGCCGGCTTTTGCGGGTTATCCATAAGGCTGCCGGGAAAAACAGGAAGAAAAGAATTGCATAAACATACATCAGGCCCGCGTTCGCAAGGCTGTAGGGATGTACCCCCGCCAACGCCCCGGGATAAACCGCCTTCTGCAGGTAAAGGATAAAATTATAAAAACCGTAGAGGTAACTCTCATGCGGCAAGATCATGTCATAACTCAGGGCCGATTTGGCTTGCTGGGCTTTCAGGGCCAGTAACCCAAACAATATGGAAAAAACCAGCAATGGTATTTTTTCGGCAATCACGCTCCGGGTGTACTTCCTTTTCCTTAGAAAATCCAGCAGGATGATCACGGGGGTAAGCACGACGGCCTGGCCCTTGGCCAGCAGGGATAAAAGGAAAAAGAGCAGCGACATCAGGTAACGTTCCTTTCCGCCTTTATCAACGAAAAGAAGGTACATGTTCAGCGAAAGCAAAAAGAACATGGTGTAGAGTACATCCTTCAATTCGGCCACCCAGGCCACCGATTCAATATGCATCGGGTGGACACCGAATAACAAGGCCGTGAACATGGCCACAAACAGGTTGTTTTTGACAAGTTTTTCTGTCAGCCTGAACACAAGGTAAACATTGACCAGGTGAAAACACAGATTGACCAGATGAAAAAACAACCCGTTGAACCCGGCCATTTTGTACCCGAGGGTAAAGAGCAGCATGGTCAGCGGGTGATAATTGCCCATCCAGAACAGTGTGAACAACTTTAATATCGAAAAGTCCCTGAGCAATGGGTTATCCATGATATATTCCTTGTCATCCCAGTTCAGCAGGTCAAATCCCAGTACCGGTGCAAAAAAGATGGCCGTAAGTATGACAGGCATTAACACATACAGCACCTTCGGGTGTTTGGTAGTATTCTTTGTGATTTTTTTTTGCTTCATTGGTTTTTTATGCCAGTTTGATTCAACATCCCCTTATCCGCACCGGAAAAGGGTTGAACAACAGAACTCCTTGCTCAGGCCGGTATTACTGCACGATTAAAACGACACCGCATTACCGGCTAATTGTCATCCTAATGATAACAATTGCTTTACACAAATATAGTGATATATTACTACGCCAACCATGCTGAAATATCCATCAGCATGTTCACTTCCGCACAAGTTGGCTGTAAACCTCCAACATTTTTCCGGTCAGCAGGCTGCTGTCATATTTTTCTTCCACCGAACGGCGTCCTGCCCGGCTCATCTGCTCCAGTCCTGCACGATCGGTGAGCACCCCGGCAAGTTTTGCAGCAAGTCCTTCCGCCGTATTCGGATGGTACGTCACGCCGCCCCCGGTCGACCGGATGACCTCGGGGAAGGCGCCCAGGGCAGGCTGAACCAAAGGTACCCCCGACGCCAGCGCTTCAAGCTGGTAAAGTCCGAAAGCCTCCCCTTTCAGCACCGGCACCGACATTACCGTCAGTGATTTGAAAAATCCGCCCAGCTTCCCGGGGGTGAACTCATCCAGGATGGTAATGCATTTCCCAAGATTGTTTTTTGCAAGCTTTTTTAACTGGCGCCTGATGAACGGTTTGTCGTCACCCGTCATCCCGCCTGTGGCGATCAGAACCAGGTCAATAAACTGCGGGTCGGCTTTCAGCCGGATAAAGGCGTCGACGAGGATTTCAAAGCCGTTTTCTTCGCAGATCCGTGATAAATAGCCAATCGCAGGAGGGTTGGCGGCTGGCAGTGAAGCTTCGTACTGCCCGGGTTTCACCCCGATCGGCACCATGTGAATTTTTTCGGACGGGATGTGCATCTTTTCTTGCATCACCCCGGCAAACCAGGAACTCACGGACACGAAGGCATCAACATCCCTGCCTTTTTCCGTCATCAGGTTCCATATCCGTTCGATCCATGATCCTTCCATCGCGTCCACCCATACATCTTCATCCTGCAGCGAACAAACCACGGGCACCCCCACCTCTTCGCGGATACGCCCGGCCATGCCAAGCAAAAGGGCGTTGGAAAAATGGACGATATCAGGTTTAACATGATCTTTCAGAAAATCAACCAGGTGGTCCAGTTCCTTATTCTGGTATCCCTTTTCCCCGAGAAGCATCGATTCGGTAAGTTTTTCGAGTCCCTGCGCCCGGGTGGAACCCGATTTTGAGGCGGCAAATTTCAGGATCGGCGCCGAATCAAAGAACTTTTCCATCCATGCCGGCATCCGCCGCATCAATGGGAACTGCTGCCTGAGGTAAATGTTGACAGCCCCGTAAAATACCGGCATATCTTCTGCCTTTGTTTGCGAAGTTGCAGTAAGCGGCATATACATGGGCAGCACAATGGCATCATGCCCTTCCTCCCGCAACGACTGGGTAAAGGCACTGTCGCGCAAACAATTGCCACAGTAAAACGAACCCCCGAACCCCGGTACAATATTGACTATCTTCATACTACAAATTTATTTGACCTGGCACCCCCTACTCCCCCTCTCCCTGGGGAGAGGGGGCTGGGGGGTGAGGTATCAATGTCCAAAAACATACACTTTCCCGTCGCCCGCCCCCACCACGATCATCTTCGAAGTAACGGCCGGCGTGCTGAAAACCGGGCTGCCGATCTCGTAACTCCATTGTTCATTTCCAGTGCCGATATCAAGCAGGTGGATTCTGCCGTCGCCTGAGGCGGCCACCACCATGTTTCCGGCGATAACCGGCGAAGCATCCGCTTTCCCCGCGGTCTTGAATTTCCACAATATTTTCCCGTTCCCGGCATCGTAGCAGTAGATATACCGGTTCTGGGATCCGGTTACGACCTTGCCCCCTGCAACGGCCGGCGATGCCAGGAACGGACCTCCTCCGTCGGTTTTCCAGAGGATTTTTTTCTGCCGGGTATCCACGCAGTAAAATGTGCCGTCGTAGTTCCCGAAAAAGGCCTTGTCGCCCGCAATGGCTGCCGACGCCGGGATATAGGTCCCCACCTCCACCCCGGCCGACTGCTTCCCGTCGTCGGTATTCACCATGTGCAGCACCCCGTCGCACCCGCCGAAAACCGCCAGTTTTCCGCAAATGGCCGGTGCGCCGTTGATGTAATTCCCCGATTCATATTTCCATATTCCCTTCCCGCTCGCTGCATTAACGCAATGCAGGTTGAAATCATAACTCCCCACCAGGATGCAGGTCTCTTTTTTAATGCCCCGTAACACCCAGTTGGCCGAGCCCGAAATTTGTCCGTCGGTGGCATATTTCCATTTCCGGGTGCCCGTGTTCGCATCGAGGGCAAACAGGATACCCTCGAGCGACCCCGCGTAAAGGGTTCCCTGGACAAGAAGCGGCGGCGATTCTACCGAGGTTCCCGCGTTAAACTTCCATTTTAATTTGCCTTCACTCCCCAGAGCATAAATAAAACCATCGTTGGAACCGATATAGATCGTTCCGTTATAGATCACTGCGGAGGATTTGATGGCGTCGCCGGTTTTAAACGTCCAGAGGAGTTTAAAAGGAGGTTTCAGTATGACGGCCGCACTCCCCGAAAGCTGGGGATTCCCGCGGAAGGAGGGCCAGCAGTCGGGCCCCTGCACCTGTGCGTGAACATGAAACCAAGCGGTCAGGCAGATAATCATCGCGATAAAATTCCTGTACAGCCTTATATTCCTCATAGATTTCGTTCTTCCTCTCTTTTTAACGCCAGGGCCCCGGTAGGACAGGCTTCAGCACACTCCCTGGCGGTTTTCATGAGCGCTTCCCGCGTGGTCTCGCTGAACGGGACAGCAATCTTCACGTCAAACCCGCGGCCGGCAAAGGTGAGTCCGGTAACTTCTCCCTGCTTTTCCGTTATTTCAACACATAACCCGCACCGGATGCACTTTTCCGATTCATAGACCACCAGGCCATGAGCAACCGACCGGGTAAGCCGTTTCCTGGTGGGCCCGGCATATTTTTTCCTGCCGGCGCCATATTCGTCTGCATAGAGCCTGAGCTTGCAACTCGCGGGCTTCCTGCAATCGCAGTGCAGGCAACGGGCCGCTTCATGCATGGCCTCTTCCCGGGTAAAACCGGACCAGGTCATCCCGGCAGGTTCAACCCGCGTATCGGGAATGCTCTCCTGGAGGTATTCAGTCCACTCCGTTTCAAACAAGGCCCCTGTCACCGAAACGGAGCTGCGCTTTCGCTCCTCCCCGCCGGTTTGAACGGCTTTGAAATGGCCTCCTTCCCGGGGTGATCCGCTGATGATCCCTGTCCCCAGGTATCGCTCCGCCTGCATGGCTGCCATCTTCCCCTGGGCAACCGACTGGACCGCCATTTTTTGTTCCCTGATTACGTTGCCGCACGCGAACACACCCGGAAGCGAGGTTGAAAATGTTTTCCTGTTGACGAAGGAACCGGATTGATCGGGGTGCAGGCCAAACATATCAGCCAGGCTTTGCCCCTGATGCCCTGTCGCCAGGATGACCGCATCAAAGCCGGGCAGAATCTCCTGTTGAAAGAACTCTTTGGTTATGGGAGTTTTCAGCCGGAATTCAGCGCCCATTTTCCTGATGGTATCGATTTCGGAATCCAGTATTTCTTTAGGCAGAACATCGTCAGAGATACTGTATCGCATGGCTCCCCCGGCCTTTTCATTCCTTTCAAATAAGGTGCACTCATGACCCGAACGCAGCAACCAGAAGGCGGCGGCCAACCCGGCGGGGCCCGTGCCGATGATGGCGGCTTTTTTCCCGTTGCGTTCAACAGTTTCCGGGAAAGCCGACTGAGCCGGGTCTTCATGCTGCACGGCCGACCGTTTTAACAGGCAAATGGAGACTGCTGCATCCATCGGTTTTCTTTTACATGCTTTTTCGCAGGGCGCCGGGCAAATATATCCCAGCACAAGGGGCAGGGCGATCTCTTCCCGCACGATGTGCAGCGCCCGGGTGAAATCCCCGGCGGCGATCAGGCGGTTCATCAGGGGGATGTCCATGAAGGCGGGGCAGGTCACCCTGCATGGCGCTTCACAGTCGCCGATGTGATCGCTGAGCAGCAGTTCCAGCGCCTCTTTGCGTGCTTCCATCACATCCGGTGTCCCGGTAAGGATGTTCATCCCTTCCGAAACCGGCATGGCGCACGAAGGAACCAGGTTTTCGCGGCCGGTATCCTTCACCAGGCATACCATGCACGATGGATGGTTTGCGTATCCCGGGTGAAAGCACATCGACGGAATGACGATGCCAAGGGATGCCGCCGCCTCCATGACGGTGGCGCCCTCCTCTACCTCTGCTGGCATGTGATCAATCGTCAGTTTTACCATGTCATTTTATCGTGATGGAATTTACCGGGCAAATCTGCCGGCAGATATCGCATTTTATACATTTTTCCGGGTCGATGAAATGAACTTCATACGGTTTAAAGGCAATGGCATCGGAAGGGCACCGCTGCGCGCACTTGGTGCAGCCGATGCAGGTTGCATCAATTTCATACCGGATCAGGGGGAGGCATTTTCCCGCAGGGCACCTCCCCTGCAGATGAGCTTCATATTCTTCACGGAAGTTGCGCAGCGTGGTAAGTACCGGGTTGGGCGCCGTTTTGCCAAGCCCGCACAAACTGCCGCGGGTGGTGCTCAACGCCAGTTTCTCCAGGTTGACGAGGTCTTCGGGCGTTCCCTTGCCGCTCCTGATCTTGTCGAGCATCCCGAGCATACGCCGGGTGCCGATGCGGCAGAAGGTGCACCTTCCGCACGACTGGTTTTGGGTGAAAGAAAGGAAATAGTGGGCGATGTCGACCATGCAGTCCGATTCGTCCAGCACGATCAGTCCGCCCGAACCCATCATGGTGCCGGCCTGTTTCAGCGCTTCGAAGTCGATCTGCATGTCGGCCGACGAGGCTGGCAGGCACCCGCCCGAAGGCCCGCCGATCTGAACGGCTTTGAATGTCCTGTCGCCGGCAATACCGCCGCCGATCTCCTCCACGATCTGCCGGATGGTGATGCCCATCGGCACTTCGATCAATCCTCCCCGCTTTACTTTGCCGGCGAGGGCAAACACCTTGGTGCCCTTGCTGCCGGCTGTGCCGATCTTCGAAAAAGCCGCCGAACCATGGTGGATGATCCAGGGGACAAGCGACAGGGTTTCGGTGTTGTTGATGAGGGTGGGTTTGCTCCACAAGCCTTTTTCAACAGGATAGGGCGGCCGCATCCGCGGAAGTCCCCGGTTTCCCTCGACCGAGGCGATAAGGGCTGTTTCTTCGCCGCACACGAACGCACCGGCTCCGCCAAAAACGCGGATGTCAAAAGAAAATTCTGTCCCAAATACCGATGTCCCCACGATCCCTTTTTCCCGGCAGATCCGCAGGGCTTCGGTGATCCGCGTCACGGCCAGCGGGTATTCGGCGCGGATGTAGAAGATGCCATGCGTGGCCCCGGCAGCATAGCCGGCGATCAGCATTCCTTCGATGATGCGGAAGGGATACGATTCAAGGAGCATCCGGTCCATGAAGGCCCCGGGGTCGCCCTCGTCGCCGTTGCAGATCACAAATTTTTCAGGAGCATCCTGGTCTTTCACCATCTGCCATTTCCGGCCCGTAGGGAACCCCGCTCCCCCGCGGCCGCGCAAGCCGCTCTCACGGATCTCGTCGACCACCTGCTGGCGGGTCATCGTATTCAGGCACTTCTGCAGGGAATCGAAGCCCCCGGCCAGCCTGTATCCTTCGATATCTATCGGGTTGGCCACGCCCCGGTTCTCGGTGGCGATGTTCACCTGGGGGCCCAGAAATTTTGAAAGCGGCGAGTCGCGCTGCTCTCCCAAGTATTTCCTGAACGATTTCGGCGCCCCATCGGCAAGCACATTCTCAAAAATATTGAAGAACCCGTTCCTGAAGCGGCTTAAATATCCCCGCGGCTTAAAATGGCTGAGCACCACCTCCCTGACCTCCTCCGGCTTGATTTTGGCATAAAAGGCAGGCAGTTCGCCCGGCTTGATGATCTCCATGATTGGCACCTGGTTGCAGATGCCCACGCATCCCACCTGCTGAACGTTCACCTTAATATTCGCGTGCATAAGGGTCTTCTCCAGTTCGGCTTTCACTTCCGAACTGCCGCTGGCAACACAGCACGATCCCAGCCCAATGCGGATCTCGCCCTGGAAATCCCCGCCGCCTTTGGTTTCCGAAGCCACCACCGGCATCCCGTCACGTTGTTTTGAGAGGAAGTCGCGGATCACCTCCCCGACATGCTCGGGAATCACATGCCCGTAGGTTACCTCGTCGATCCTGATGGCCGGCGCCAGGGTACAGCACCCGAGGCAGGCCACCTTTTCGATTGTGAAATCCATGGCGGCATCGGTATCCTCATCATCCTTCAGTTTCAGCTGCCTTCTGAAGGCCTCGTACACGAACTCCGCCCCCTTCACGTGGCAAGCCGTGCCGGTGCACACCCTGATGCGGTGCTTCCCTGCAGGCTGGTGCCTGAACTGGGTGTAAAAGGTTGAAATCCCCGAGATCCGCGTCGGCGTGATATCCGTGGTTTCGCACACCCTTTTCATCGCCGGTTCGGGGAGAAAGTTGAACTCCTCCTGGATATCCTGCAGGATGGGGATCACGGCATCAACCTTACCCCCGTGACGGGCAACGATGCGGTCGGTAATCACGGCGATATGTTGTGAACCCAGGTCCATCAGACCATATTATTTTCTGGTTCCATTACCGGGAGCCATGGTTTACCGACCAGGATGGCAGAAACTGTCGGGAGCAATATGTTTCCCTGAATAATCATGCCCAGCATGACCGTGGCGTAACACGCCCCTGTGAGGATAAAAACGGTCTCAAACGCGATCCTGAAGGCAATCAGCGACAGGAGGGTCATGAAGAGTTCTGTCACCGACCAGGTTACGAACAGGTCGATCCACAGGGCCGCCAGGCGGCGCCAGAAGCCAGCTTCGTTTTTTGCTTTCATGTTCCTCTTTTTTTACACGCTATGTATGATATAGCCGTGCCTATCCTGAAATCAGATAAAGTGATACAGGAAAACCACCGTGGCGTCAAAGGCTGTTTTTTTGTTATCCCTGATCTCGAGGGATACGCTGACCTCTGCTTTGGCTATTCCCCGCAGGTTGACCAGGGACGCAAGTTTCGCCCGCACCCTGACTTCATTGTCGACCAGCACCGGCTGGTTAAAGCGCAGCTTTTCGATACCATAGTTCACCAGCATCTTAATGTTGTTAACCTCGATGATCTGGTCCCACAAGTAGGGCAAAACCGACAGGTTCAGATACCCGTGGGCGATGGTGGTCTTATAGGGGCTCTCTGTTTTGGCCCTTTCGGCGTCCATATGGATCCACTGAAAATCGAGCGTGGCTTCGGCGAATTTGTTGATCTGTTCCTGGGTGATCCGGTGATAATCGGAGATTCCCAGTTCTTTTCCGATGTATTGCTCAAAGTCGGCGTAACTGTTTATTATAAGTTTACTCATATCTGTTTTGTTGTTTTTTTCAGATAAACAAGGTTTTAAAAAACGGTTTCAAATGACCCTGTATTTAACAGGTCAAATTTAGTCTCTTTTAATTCACCCGGCAAACTACTTCCCGATGCAGAACAAATCCTTCTCCCCCCTGATCACGATCTTCCCGTCGGCAAAGGCAGGGGTACAAACCGACCCTTCGCCCAGGGGCGATTCGCCGACCACGGCGTATGTTTCATCATTCTTTATAATATGCATATTCCCCTTTTTGTCGAGCAGGAATACTTTACTGTCGGCCAGCATGGGCGAGGCATAGATGGGCGTGTCAAACTCATGGACCCAGTATTTCGTTCCCTTCCTTGCATCGTAACATACCACGGTGCCGTAGCTGGTTGCCATGAAAAGGTACTTTCCGGTTGCCAGCGGGCTGGGGATATCCGACATATATTCGTTATCCTCCCAAAGCTGCTTCGGGGCCTCCCCGATCTCCGTTGCGGCAAGTTTTGAATAGTCATTCACCGAGAACACCACGCCGTCGGCATAGGCCACCGACGGACCAACTTCCCCCGAGATGCAATCCATTTTCCAGAGCTCCTTGCCATCGGCGGGATCATAGGAAGCCACCATGGGTTCTGCGGCAAGGATCAGTTCCATCCGTTTCCCGGTGTTTACGATCACGGGCGATGCCCAGGATATCTTCACGGTGCGGCTGGTCTTCCAGGCCACCTCCCCGGTTTTCCCGGTCAATGCCATCACGCTTCCCGCTCCCCGCTGGTCGTACTGGATGATCAGCTTGTCGTGGTACATCATGAGGGACGAGGAGTGCCCGTAATGGTTTGCGGGGACTCCCAGGTTCTTTGACCAGATGATCTTTCCTTCAAAATCAAGGGCCGCGAGATCCCCGTTGGCAAAGATCGCGTAAACCCGACGCCCGTCGGTCGTCATGGTTGGCGCACACTGGCCTGTTTCCCTATTCACCGACGGCGCCTTCGCCGGGCTGCCTGGGATGTTATCCACCGTGGTCTTCCATTGCATTTTCCCGGAATTGAGGTCGAAGCAATAAACCTCCCGTGTGGTTTCGCTGGCCCCGGTGAGAAAAACGCGGTCGTTCCAGATGATGGGCGAATTGTACCCCGGAAGCGGAACTGCTGTCTTCCACCGGATATTTTTACCGCTTTTCCCGTCCCAACTAACAGGAATATTTTTCTGGTATGCGATCCCGTTCCCGCCCGATCCTCTGAACGAAGGAAAATTCGCCTCCATCTCCTTCGCAGAAGCAAACCCCTCCAAACTCCCCGTCGCCACACCCGTTTTCCCCCCCGAATCCGCCACCACAGCACCGCTGCCTTTACTCTCATTACCTGCATTTTCTGAATTCATTACATTGTTTGCATTGCCTGCATTGTTTGCATTGTTTGCATTGTTTGCATTGTTTGCATTGTTTGCATTGCCTGCATTGCCTGCATTGCCCGCATTGTCCAGTTCCCGATGGGTGAGGAAAACCATCACCAGCGAAATTCCCACCAGCGTAATACCGGTATAGGCCACCCAGCTCCGGTTGATCTTCCGTTCAATCCAGAAATCGGATTTTTCACCGGAAGGCACATTGGGCACGATTTTCGTGCGCAGGTCAATGGCCTTCATGCAGATCACCACGATCAGCAGGCTGAAAAACAGGAGATATCCTCCCATCCTCACCTGCCATTGGTTGGTGAAGAAGGCTTTCCGGGCGAGCAGGTCGAGTTCGCGGATCTCCTGGCGGAGCTGTTCATCGCCCGGGCTTGAGTGCAACCGTTCGATCATGGCCTTCAGAACCGGTGCATTCAGCGGATCGGCCCGTTTTACCTGGATAAAATTGACGATGATCAGCACACACATGATCATGGCGAACGCGGCACTGATGAGGGCGATGTTCTTTAATATGCGGTTATTCTGTTGTTTTTCTTCGGGCTTCATCATGATTCCATTTTCACCAAACCATTCTTTTCAACCGGGCAGTAGTCAACACACCGGGCGCAGCTGTAGCATGCCCCCCTGTTCGGGGTGTAGTCGGTCCTGTACCGGGTCAGCAGTCGGCCGGCCAGGATGATGCCGAACACCAGGCCGATAAAACATCCGAGAATCCAGCCGCCAAAGTAAAATTGCCGCAACACACTCCGGGCATCATCATATACCTGCGCCAGGGGCTTACCCGACGATTTGTAAGCGGTTATCTCGAACGTTTCGGGCTGATGCCGGGATTTCACCGGGTCGGCCAGGGTTTTTGCAAGCCGCACTTTCGGACTATCTCCTGCCAGGGTTTCATGCAAACGAGAACCCGTCCAACCGCCAAGGATCGCGAAAAACGGGACCAGCAGGCAGATCAGGATCAGCTTTCTGGTGGTGACCAACCGCTCCTCAGGGTTGCCGTCGGTCACCGGCATGTCGATGGCGTCATACGGGCACGACTCTTCGCAAAGCCGGCACTGGATGCATTCCGTGGGTGTGATGGTGATATGGCGCCACGAGACCCGGCTTACCCAGTTCAGCAAAACACCGTAGGGACAAAGGTAACGGCAGTAGGGCCGGGCGATGAAAATTCCGGAAATGAGCAGCGTGCCGGCAAAGACGAACATCCCGAAGGTGGCGTTGAACCTGAATATCCCGACAAATGGATCATACCGGCAGATGATAAAGTCGGTTCCTGTAGCGGCATACAGTACGGCCAGCCCAAGGTAGATGTATGGGATCACGCCCAGGATGGCATTGAGCCTCGGGTCGGTTTTCTGCGGCCGGAAGGCAACCAGGTCCTGCATCGCCCCGAAAGGACAAACGCCGGCGCAAAAAGTCCTGCCAAAAAAAAGGGTAAACACCAGGGGGAGGATAAAGAAAGCCAGCACGGCCAGGGGAATCACATACGATTGTTCGAAAAGCGCCAGGGTCACATTCTGGATCGCCCCGATGGAGCACACGCATCCCTGGCGGTAAAATCCAAAGTAGGCAAGAGAAAATACAGAGGCCCAGAAAACACCGGTACGCGATCTTTTTTTAATTACCAGCCACGAGACCAGGGGCCAGGGCCAGGGCAAGCACCACCACGTCCATCACGGCCAGTATTTCCGAACGGGCCGATGGCTGCAATGTTTCAGGCTGAACATACCCGGTTTCGAAATCGGGTTTCGGGAAACGCTGAACGCCATACCCGTTCATGAAGGGGATGGTAAACACGATGATCAGCAGAAGAATTACCCGGGCCTTTTTCATTTTGGATTTTCAAGTGTAATTTGCTTCAGCAGATAGGGCTTGCCTGCGGGCACCCGGCTGAAGGCGTCGGCCGGGCAGCTCCGTGCGATCGAACACTGGTTGCAGTGTACGCAGATGCTGTGCCGCACCTGCAGTTGCAACGATCCGTTGCCGAAGGCGCCGCAGCCCTTCACGCATTTACCGCAACCGATACAGAGGGGTTCATCGATGGAATACTGGAAAAACGGATCCTCCACGAATTTCCGTTTGATGGCATTGGTGGGGCAAAGCTGGTTTTCTGCCGCCGTGTTAAGGGTTTTGGTGCCTGGTTTGAAATACCCGCCGCACAGGTCGCAGTATCCGCACATCGCGTATACATGGGTGCACCGCACAGCCGAATGGGCCAGCACACAATTGGTTGCGCATCGTCCGCACTGGATGCACTTTGAAGGATCAAGCTGCCACACCGTCTCCCCTGCAAGGCTCTTTTTAACCGTCAGCACGGCCAGCCCGCCAATCCCGACAAGGGCTGATACGCGCAAACCTTTAGCGAGAAATTCCCGGCGGTTCAGCTTAGGATCTTTTCCTGTCTCTTCCATCTTCGGTTTTTGTTTTTTCTGCTCCGGTTCTCTCCTTCCTGAATTTTCCGGCTTCCGGCAACACACAATGATCAGACAACCCGCAGCCGCCGCAGGCAAAATTACGCCTGCAGCCATCCGCATCAGCCCACCGCTTTATTATGATCCCGCTGAACAGGGCCATCAACCCGAAAATTCCTCCCCGGGCCAGATTACTAAGAAATTGTCTCCTGTTCTGCATATCCAGATTATCTCCTTTTCAACACTTTAAAACCCCCACCCAGCTACTTCAAACTAAGAAGAACAACCTCCACTCCCCTTCTCCCCGGGGAGAAGGGGTCGGGGGGATGAGGTATTTTCCTCCCGGAGAAGGATCACCTCTTCACCACAAATATCCTCACCTGCTTCCTCTCCGGGTCAAGCACCAAAATCCTGTCTTTCGAATCCACGGCCAGGTCGAGACCCCTTGTCCCTTCGTTGAATGAACCGGGGGGCGCGACAACACAGTTAAACTCCCCGTTCGGGGAATACACCTTGACGCGTTCTATCCCTTTCTCGCTGGTCACGAACGACCCGTCGGAAAGCATGGCAAAATTCGATGGGTTGCAACATCCGCAGAAACCATCTATCGCCATGGAGGCCTTACCCCACGAGGAAAGCAGCATCCCGTCCCTGGTAAATTTTTCAAAACTGTGTCGGCCGGGGTTCACCACCCACAGCATCCCGCTGCTGCCAACCGCCAGGTCGAAATAGGGGCTGG
Source organism: uncultured Bacteroidales bacterium (assembly GCA_903913885.1). Classification (GTDB taxonomy): domain Bacteria; phylum Bacteroidota; class Bacteroidia; order Bacteroidales; family FEN-979; genus CAIVAT01. The sequence goes on from CAIWMX010000046.1 coordinate 18,821, forward strand.
GTACCACGAATCCCGGAATGCTGTCGCGGGGATCCTTTTCCCCGATCTTTTTCTGAAGGTTCCCGGCATGGTCGTACCGGTAAACGATCTTGCTGCCGGCATCGGCCATAAAAATGTCTTCATCGGTCACGGCAATGGAGGTGATGATGGCATCGGCCCCGCTGGCGGGCCATTGCTTCAGCTTTTTTCCATCCCTGCCATAGATCTCAAGATGGTCATCCATCCCGAGGTAAATCAGCCCATTCCGGTCGACCCGGATGCAGCGGGCCGATCCGTCAACAGGAAATGCCGATTCCCGTTTTCCTGAAGGATCATAGATTTCCACCCCCTTTTCACCTGCCACGAAGATCCGGTCGCCGGGGCCGGCGGCGATGCCATGGATTTCGGCCAGGCCGGGTTTAATCTGCTGCACCTCGGTATACCTTGGCATGACAGTATCCCCGCTCTTAATGTTTTTCATGTCGTAGGCGTAGGGATTCAAACTCTCCTCGGGCTGCCTGAAGAACATATCCCAAATCATAAACGACACCCCTGCCAGCAGGCAGCACAGTGCGAATATCAGAACTCCTTTTTGTTTCATACTATTTTGCTTTAACATCAATACAAACCATCTGCTTCGAGTCGCGCATCAGCAGGTAACCCCCGGTGATGGCCAGGGGCCCCCATGAATCCTGCCCGTCGATGATCCTCGCCTTATCGAGTAAGGTGAACTGTGAATTTGTAACACGGGCAATGGTCATCTCCCCATCGTCGTTGAGGATGAAAAACTTCCCGTCGGCGATGATGTAAGGCCCCAGCCCGAACCGGTCGGTTTTGCCGCTGCTCATCACGATTTTTTTACAATCGCCCGGTTTGCAGCATGCAAGCTGATTCCGGAGCCCGCCTGCATCCTTCGGCAGGATACCGTAAAGGTATCCGCCCGAGAATACCGGCGTTTGCTGTTCCGACGCCATCCCCTCCTGGGGTTTGAACATCTGCAGAATTTCAACTCCGTAATGGCCGTTGCTGCCGGTCACCTGCAACAGGGCCGATCCGGCGCCATAACCGGCCGTAACGAATACCTTTCCCTTATCCAGGATCACCGGCGAAGGAGCCACCACCGATGGGGCAAACTCATTGGTTTCCCACAACACTTTTCCCCTGTCGGCCCCTTCGGCTGAGATTCCGCACACACCGCCGATGGCGCAATACACGTACATTCTCTTCCCGTTGCAGACCATGGGCATCACCGAAGCATGCGACATTTTCCACCCCCTGGGATTGGGCGTTTCCCATAATTTTTTCCCGGTATTGCAGTCAACCGCAACCAGGATGGCCGTGCCTCCCGTCGCAATGATTGCCGTATCATGATCGAGCATCGGGCATTGCCCGGTATACCAGAATGGGATCTCGGTCTTGTATTCCTTTTCCAGGTCAATCCCCCACAGGTAATCACCATTGGCGCGTTTCACGCACATGACCTGGCACCTCGGGCCGATGGTCAGCACAAATTTTTCACTCACCGCCGGGATGGTCCTCGACAGGCCGTGATTGCGCTTGAGATGGATGAAATACCCACGCCTCCAGCGCTCTTCACCCGTGAGCAGGGAAAAACAGCGCAGCTGGTCCGTTTTGCTGCTTTCGTCATAGTCGAGCAGGTAAACATTGCCTTTGTATACAGCCGGCGCGGCATGCCCGTCGCCGAGCGCAAGCTTCCACAGGATGCGCGGGCCCTCTTTCCCCCAATGGTCGATCAGCCGGATCTTCTCCTTGCATACGTTGTCATAGTCCTCACCCCGGAACCGCGGCCAGTTTGTTCCCGGCAGATCTTCGGCCGCCTTGAAAAATTTGAACTCCGTGCCGATCTTCACCGCCTCCCTCGATGCATTTCCTCCCTTTTTCCGGTTATCCATCCCCGGCACAGAAACAGTGAAATCGTGTACGGGATTATAGAAAAACCAACATGCCAGCAGGGCCAGGGCCACCACGATAAACGCAGGTAAAACGTACCTTGCCGTGCGATTGTTAAACATTGGTTTAGTCAATGTAAATGAACCGCTAAGGTACTTGAAAAAAACACAGAAGAGGTTTACTTTTTTCTTATATCATATGCCATCAGCGCTTTCCCGTGGCGGATATAAAAAACGCCGTCGCTGATGACCGGGTGGGAAAAGTGTTCCTTGGTGCCCGCGGTGACTTTAAAGGAGCCCAGAAGCTCCATTTTCTTCGGATCAGGCTTTACCAGTTTGACTTCGCCGCGCTGGTTATAGTAATAGAGCAGGTTGTCGGCAAAGATCACGGATCCCGCGCCGCATTTCAGGGAATCGGTTACCTGGCCGTTCGAAGCATCCAGGCATACCAGTTGCCGTTTTTCCGAAAGGCAGGTATAGAGGTAATTTCCCAGCTTCACAAAACCGCCCATGTAATTGTCGATGGCTTTGTTGCGCCACACCTGGGTAATCTTTCTCCCGTCGTCGGAGAGGCTTAGTTTTACGGCGCAATTCCCGTCGCCGGCGATGTAATAGATAAACCCGTCCTCAAAGTAAACTGTGTTGCTGTGGGTGTCGCCATTGCCAGGCTTCCGCTCGGCAAGCGGGATGTTGTCCTGGTCGTGGGTCCACAACAGTTCGCCGGTTTCTGCGTCGATCCCCAGCATGGTGTAGTTGGTAAAGGTAACAAGGACATTCCGTTCCTTTAGCCTGATCAGATAAGGTGAATTGTATCCCGGCAGGTCATTGTGACCCTTGCAGGTCCACAGGACTTTCCCGGTAAACCGGTTCATGGCCAGCACGCTGGTATCGGCGCCGCCCGGCACCAGGAAGACCTTTTCCCTCTCCACGAGCGACGATTCGGCATGACCGAACATGGTAAACCGGCCATGGAAATCGCGGCGCATGTCGGCCGACCATTTGATGGCGCCGCTCTTTGCCTCAATGCAGGCCACGTTGCCCAGCCCCGAACACACATAGATGAGATCGCCCACCACCGTGGGTGCACAGCGGGCTCCCTCGTAGGAGGCAACCCACTCCTTTCCGTAATTCGTTTTCCAGATCAGCTTGCCCTTTAGGTCAAAGGCGAATAAATAACCTGCCGTGTCAATCTCCCCGGCAATATAAAGCCTGTTGGAGGTGACCGTCGGTGAGGCGTACCCGTTGCCGATCTCCTCGGTTTTCCACATCAGGGCCGGTCCTTCTGCAGGCCACGACGTTAACAGGTTTGTTTCATTGTATTTGCCATCCCGCGCCGGGCCGCGCCATTGCGCGACCGTTTGTGCACCTGCGTGAAGGGCCAGGACAAGGAGGATTGCCAGGATGCTGAATCTTGTTTTCATAGTACCGAATTTATTTTCAAAGCAGGATATCTGCCTATTTCTTACGGATATCATAAGCCATCATGGCCTTGCCGTGCCTGATATAGAGCACGCCGTCGCTGATGACCGGGTGGGCGAAATGTTCGAGCGTCCCGGCGGTAATGTTAAAGGAACTTAATAGTTCCAGCTTGCCGTTTGTTGGTTTGATCAGCCCCACCGTCCCCTGGTCGCCGTAACAATAAAGCAGCCCGTCGGCGAAAATGGTTGAACCGCATCCGAACTTAAGGGAATCGGCGATCTCGCCGGTTGCGGCATCAAGGCTTTCAAAACGGCCGGGACGGGCGCGGGAGCCATACAGGAAGTTGCCCGACTTGATAATCCCTCCCTGGATATTGCCCGATCTGAAATTTTTCCACACCTCCTTGACAGACTGGCCGTCGGGAGATAGCTCAAGTTTTACCGTGCCATTTCCACCGCGGTCGCTCAGGTACAAAAATCCATCCTCGTAGACCGGGGTGTTGCAGTGGATATCGTTTTGGCGTTCAAATTTGTACGACCATAACAGGTCGCCGTTGGCGGGGTTGATTCCCACCATGTGATGGATCACCAGGGTAACCAGGATCTTTTTCTGAGGCAGCGTGATCAGCAGCGGTGAACAGTAGGCAACGGTGTCGCCCATCGCTTTTGACTTCCAGATCAGCTTCCCGGTGAACCTGTTCAGGGCTACGAAGTTGGTGTCCCTGCCTCCCGGCGAACAGAAGATGCGGTCGCCATCGACCAGCAGCGATTCGGAATAGCCAAACCTGACGTTGATGCCATGCAGGTTGCGCAGCATGTTGACCGACCACTGCTTCTGCCCGGTCTCGCCGTCGATGCAAACCACATCCCCCTTGCCGGAACAGTAATATACCAGGTTGTCGACAACCGTTGGTGTGGCTCTGGGCCCGGGGAAGTTTTCGTTCCATTCCATGCCGGTTTCGGTTTTCCACAGGAAGGTGCCTTTTTTATCATAGGCAAAGAGGTAACCGGTACTGTCTACCTCACCGGGCACGTATATCCTGTCGGCGGTGATCACCGGGGAGGCGAACCCGTTGCCCAGGCTGTCGATCTTCCACAGCTGCCCTGGGCCTTCAGCCGGCCATGACTTAAGGAGGTTTGTTTCCTGGTAGATTCCGTTGCGTGCCGCGCCCCGCCATTGGGTGATGGTTTGGACATACCCCGGAAGTGAGGCAAAAACCAGGAGGATGAAAAGTGCTGATCGTAACTTCATAAATGGAAATTTTGACATGATGGTTTTTTTGCAGTGGCAGGTTCCATCAAAAATACCGCAAAAACCCGGTATCCCGTTTCAAATATGACAAACGGCCCGATCCTGCCGATGAAAATCGTTTAACAGACTGTGAAGCAGATGAAGTTATTTTTTCCGGATATCGTAAACCATCAGCGAAGTACCGTGCCTGATATAAAGACGGCCATTGCTGATCACCGGGTGTGCCCAGTGCTGGTCGGTTCCGAGGGTGACCTTGAAGGCGCTGACTTTTTTAAACGAATCCATCAGCGGTTCGGCCAGCACTACCTCGCCGTTTTCCCCGTAGAGGTATAGCATGCCGTCGGAATAGATGATGCTGCCCTTGCCGGTAATTTTCTCAGAATGCATGGCGACGCCCGTTTTCCAGTCGAGGCAATACCAGGCTTTCCCCGAATCATCCGCGCCGAATATCTTGCCATTCACGAGCACAAAGCCGCCCATCCTGTTGTCGAGGTTGGTATTCCGCCAGGCCTCCTGCACAGAACTCCCGTCGTCGGCCAGCTTCAGCATCACGCCTCCCCTTCCGTAACCGGAAACGCAGTAAATATAACCGTCATGAAACAGCGGTGTGTTGGCATGCACCGACCAGGTATTGGGCTGGTCGACGCTCCAGAGCAGTTTCCCGTTCCCGGCATCGATGCCCAGGATAGATTTCGCGGTTTGGGTCACCAGGAGATGCCGTGCAGGCAGTTTTATTATCGCCGGGGAGCAATAGGCGCTGGCTTCGCCTTTCCCGCTGCATTTCCAGATCAGCTGTCCGGTTTCGGGATTCAGTGCGACCACGTTGGCTTCGGGTCCGCCCACCGTGCAAAACAATTTATTCCCGTCGATCAGTAGGTTTTCGGTTACCCCCCATTTGATGTTGGGCGCCTGGTAATCCTTCAGCACATCCACGCTCCAGATGAAATCCCCGTTGTCGGCCTTTCTGCAAAACAACTTCCCCAACCCGCTGAACTGGTATATCCTGCCATTGAAAACCATGGGTGTGCTGCGCACGCCGGGCCAGCTTTCGGTCCACTCTTCGCCGTAAGGTACTTTCCATAACAGTTTGCCATCGGGGTCGAAGCAAAAGATATACCCGATACCCTGGAGGGTTCCCGCGGTATATACACGGTCGCCAATCACGGTGGCTGAGGAATGTCCTTCGCCAAGCCCGTCAAAATGCCAGAGCATGGCAGGGCCTTCAGCAGGCCACGATTTCATCAGCCCGGTCTCATTATAAATGCCATCGCGGCCGGGGCCACGCCACTGGGCGACATCCTGGGCGGCTACGCTTACGTGCACCAGGCATACCAGAATTACAAGATTCAGGAAGTGTTTCATTGTTTTGATCGGTTAGGTGTGATTTGACAATATGCCTGTCTTCAAAATTAACAAAAAAAATCATGTTACAATCCCTGAAAACAGGTATTTAAAATATCATGTAACCTCTTTCAGCGCATGTTTGACAGCCTCAATTTTCAAATGCCTGTCGAATGAGTATGTTTTGCCCGTCTTGTCGATGTATTCGTAAACACGCAGTGCCTTTTCATAGAAGTTTTTCCCTTTTTTCCCTGCCAGGCCGGGGCGACTATACTCCGCGCCAAGCAGATGCAGTATTTCAGCCAGTTTGCCAAGGTTTTCCTCGCCGAATTTTCTCCCGTCATTAATCATTTCAAGAAACAGGTCATCCGGCATGGAAGCCAGGTCGCCCCTGTTCAGCGGCAACACATCTTCCAGCTCAAAGGTAAGTTCGGCGGCAACGTCACCTGCGCTTCCCTGGCTTTTCAGCCCTAAAAGGCCGGCAAGTATTTTACCGAGCACCCGGCCCAGCTGATCGATCTGCCGCTTGATATAATCTTCCTGTTCCATTGACCGGATCGTTTTTTCAAAGTGTCCGTAATTTACCGGACTTCATTCGCCAACTTTTCAACTTTTTCGAGCCACCGTTTACGGAATTCCGGTGTTGAATTTCTAATTGGCCCGATGTAGGTGACTTTTACCGGTTTTACGCCGCAAAAACCCAGCACGGACCTCCGGAGCTGGTTAACGCTCGGCCTTCCAAAGGCAACGCGGTAATACCATCCGGGCTGGTCAAGCGTGGTGATGATGTGCGCCGACTTCCCCTTCAGCAGTTTGTTCCACAACATGGAATTTTCGCGGTACTCAAAGACGAAACCCGGTAAGAAGAGCCGGTCGATAAACCCTTTGGTGATCGCGGGCAGGCCGCCCCACCAAACAGGGTGAACCCAAACCATATGATCGGCCCATTTGATCTTTTCCCAGGCATCGAGCAGGTCAGGTTCCAGCTCCGTCCGTTTCTGGTAGCCGAAGTGCAGGTTCGGATTGAAATTAAGGTCACGTATGGTGATCTCCTGCACCTCAGCGCCGGATGTTAACGCACCTTTTTTATATGCTCCGGCAATTCCGAAGTTGAAACTGCCCGGGTCGGGATGCCCGTTAATAATGAGGACTTTCTTCATGATTTTTTTTATTTCATCCTGTCGAATCTCTTCTTTTCCTTGCAGTACATGCGATAGGTCCAAATGGAGGTCACCAGCAACGACACGCCAATGAAAATGCCGCTGAAACCGGTTACTATACTGTAATGCATGATGCCGTAACTGCCTGTAGTAAAACCACCGACATATTGGTTTAACAATTGCAGGTAAATTCCTATGGACAATATGACGAAGCCACAGAACAGGGTAACAATAAACAGTGTTTTATAAAATTTCATTTCAACAAGGTGCCGATAAGGAAAAATAAAACAATAATCCCCAGTAAGGCGAGGTAAGAGTATGGGTTTGCGAAATTCACCGTCCAGCCCATGCCGCGGATCCGTTTTGGAGGGAAAAGCCGTTTATCCAGCCTGTTGAAATAAAATATTCCCCACTTCCAGTTGGATGGGTCGTCGTGCCAGCGGTCCCTGATATCCTTATCCTTGTTGTTTGTTTCCATCTCCGGTAAAAAAAAGAACGTTGAAAAAAGCATAAAATATGACGCCTGCCTGCGATTCAAGCATCGATTCAAACAGGATGTTGATGGCAAAGATCAACAGGAAGGAAACATAGAGGTACTCCCCTTTTCGCAGCGCCCTGAAGAGGGGAATCAGCAAGAGCGCCGCCATCAGGCTGAACCCGAACACACCCAGGGTGACGAAGGTCTGGAAATACTGGTTGTGGGCATTGAGTTTTTTCCGGTACACCGGGTAGAGTTGCTGCTGCTGGTATGCCTCCAGGTAAACATCTTTCACATCGCCCGTTCCCACGCCGAACAGGAAATGCTGCCTGATCAGCCCGGCCGACACCTTCCAGATGGCCATCCGGGCCACCGTGCCGTCGGTGGGGTTCGCCTGCACCGTTTGGGCGGACGAGACCATGGAATCGGCCCTGGAGATCCGGGTGAAGGCGAATGGGAAGATCCTGGAATACCCTGCAAAAACCGCGATCATCACCATGGAAACCAGGATGATCCGGGCCAGCCCGGCTTTTTTAAAGATCAGCAGCACAACGAACAGCGCCTGGGTGATGACCAGCAGGATCAACCCGGCCTTGGAACTGCACAGGAAGATCATCGCCTCAAGAAAGAGGATAAGGAGCAAAAGTCCCGCTGTTGCCATGGATGCCCGCCCGGTATAATCAGCCGTCAGCCAGCACAGCGCAATGCCGGTCGCGAAGGTATAATACATGGCCAGGTAACTCGAATGAAAGTACCACGAAAGATTGGTGTAATAAAAGGCGTCGGGCACCCCGAACCGTTCGTTGACCATCCAGGTGTGCGCCAGCAGCAGCAGCGCCCCGGTAATGCACCCGGCAATAAATGAACCGGAAATGATCCTGCGCCAGGAACCGGTTAACACGCTGAGGTCGCTGGTGGCAAAGATCACCGGGAAGATAAACAGCGACAGCTTCACCTCCAGATCGAACCAGCCGTAGTCATGGTTGGAAGAATAGAGCATGCCGGCCAGGTAGAACAGGTAGAGCAGGGCGAACGATAGCGTCATGACCCGCCATTTTTCACTGAACAGCCGCGGCACGGTTTTCATATAGATCCCGCTGGCCATCCAGTTCGCCATCATGACAAAGATGATGACCGGCAGGATTTTCGGAAAAACCGGCATGAAAAAGGCCAGCAGGATGCAGGTAATGAGGAATATTCTCTGATGTATACGTTGCCGCATCAGGCTTAAGATAAATCAGCGTGAGTTAATGATGGTCGTTTGCTTTTTATTTACCATAACAAAGTTAACAATCCCGGCCAGATATCCGGTTCCATAGGCCAGGTGCTGCAGGAAAAATATCCAGGGCAGGTAGAACAGAAGGTAGCCTTTCCGCTCATCCAGGGTGCTCCTGAGGGTAAAAAACAGGTCGGCCAGGAGGTAAATTCCCGCGCCGGCAAGGTAAAGGCAGAAAAGTGCCGGTGCGATGAAAACCGTCGTCCACCCGAGCAGCAGGTACAATACGAACAGGGGCGGGATAAACTGCCTGATGGTGGCCGGTTTTTTTAATTTCCGGTTGACGAGCGGCTTGAAATAGGCGTATTGAAAAAACATCTTGCACAGGGATGATACCGATGACCGGGCGTAGTAGCTGATGGCCACCTCCGGGATCAGCCAGATTTCACCACCGTTTTCGATGATCCGCGCGTTAAACTCATCATCCTGGTTGCGCAGCAGTTCTTCATCAAACAGTCCGATCCTGTCAAAAACCGTTTTCCGGAAACAGCCGAAGGGCACGGTATCCACCTTCCGGATCTCCTTAACCCCCAGCCGGTAAAGCGAATCGCCCACGCCAAATGCCGACGACAGCGCAACGGCAATGGCACCCGCTTTCGGCGTTTCGTTGGCCGGTTTCGTGATCCAGACGCCGCCTACGTTATCGGCACCGAGTTCGAAAAGGTATTTCACCAGCACGCTGATGTAATTCGCGGGATATCCCGAATGGGCGTCCATCCGCACGATGACTTCACCCTTCGCCTGCCTGATCCCCAGGTTGAGGGCGAAAGGCACGAACCTTTTTTCATTCAGCAGCAACCGGATTTCGGGATGGCGCAGGCTGTATTCCCCGATGATCTCCCGGGTGCCGTCGCTGCTCATGCCATCGATGATAAATACCTCGAGCCGGCCGGGAGGATAATCCTGGCCAAGGATGTTTTCAAGGAAGGCGCGGATATACCGCTCCTCGTTGTAACTGGGAACGACAACGCTTACCAGGGGCTGCATCTGTTCTTCACTCATATCGGACGACCATCTGTTAATATCTTCATTTTACCTGCCCGCTTGTTTTCCTGCCTGGTTGCGCCTATTTGCGGTATGTTACCCGGCACAGTTCAAAATCATCAACCCAGCAAGCTGAGGGACCCTTGTTGACGACTGAAAATTCTATTTCACTTTTCCCGAACCCGGCAGGGATGTTTATTTCCGTTAATACCTTCACCCATCCCGAAGGATCTTTCTGCGTAATGCTTTTGCTCACAAAAAGATCGAAATCGTTGTTGAAACCGCTCTTCACGTGAATCCCGGCGTCGCTGTTTTCAGGATATTTCCATGTGCTTACTGTAATTTTTTCGCCCGGAACAAAATCCTTTAATTTTATGCAAAATCTCGTTTTTCCCTGACCCGCAAGCAACACCGACTGGTTTCCCGAATGGCTTTTCCCGGCAGTTACTTCACCTGAAAATCTGAACAGCCATGCCATGTCGGGACTGTACAAATATTTTTTATCCGCTGACACATTTTCTGCGTTGCAACTGATTTCCGTTTTACCGGATTCAGCATTCCTTGAAAGAACAAATATACTGTCTTTATTGAAGGGAAGAACCGAGGCGTAAGGGAACCCTTTAATTTCAGAATAGCCGGGAATGTTGCCAAAAGCCACAATGTACCGGTCGTCGTCGACAAACCACCAGCTCCTTGTGTATTTCGAGACCAGCGAGCGTTTCAGCTTCGATTTCGCATACCAGCCGTTAAACTCAAAACCCCCGTCGATATGGGTGGGCGTCACTTTCTTTTCAGTAAACAGGAAGGCGATGGCCCGCCACCGGGTACGATTCCACGAAAAATAATCATAGGTACCGGCGATGCTGAACAAGATCATCAGTCCGGCAAAAATCATCGTGAATATTTTCAGCTTCCCGCCCATCTCCGCCTTCCCCGGAGGAATCACCAGGGCCAGGACAAACGGGTAAACCGGCAAAAAATAGCGGTCGAAAATCGAGTTGTTAAAAATTAAAAAGACGGAATAGAGAAATAAAAATGAAACCAGGGTAATAAAGACCTGGTCGTGCAGGCCGGTTCTCCCTTTTCTCAGCAACGGCAATACTTTCCCGATCCTGATGAATAGATGCAGGAAAAAGGGAAGGATAAATAACAGCAGGATAAAATTGATGACATTCACCAGGTCTTTGGACAATTTTGGCATTTTATTTATCTGGAAATAACTATCCTTTAGCAATTTAGGGCCTATCCCGAAATTATACAGGATATTCTCGACCGGGATGGAATAAAATTTATTGTTGATAAATACCAGTAAAAGGGCAATGACCGAAAATGTGACGATCTTCATTTTTCTGGTGCTCGTTTTCCATAAACCGGGAAACCCCGCCAGCGACAGAGGAAAGGCCATTACGACCAGGTAAAAGACGACCAGTCCAAGCCTGTCGGCCAGGTAATAAAAAAACTGTGAGGTTATGTTAGATGAAATAACAGATGTTTTTCCGAAATCGTCGGGCAGGCTTTGGTTTGTCTGGAGCCAGAAAATAAAGAGGTTCAATGCTGCAAAGGTTAATGCAAACGGGAGGATGCCCAAGACTAATTGCCGCAGCGAAAATTTCTGTTTTAACAGCATGGCAGGTATGAACGCGAGCGGCAGGAGCAGGCCGATCTGCCTGATCAGGATAGATATGATACAAAAAAGGACCGACAGGAAGAGAAAGCCTTTCCCGCCGGAAGCAAGGTGTTTTACGAAAAACAGGCCGGCAAGCAGGGTGACGGAAGTAAAGCTAACATCCGTCATAAAGGTCAGGGAGAGGGAAAAGAAAAAGGGGTTAAAGGCCAGGAGCACCACCGAAAAAATGACGGCGTGCCTGTTTTCGGAGAGGATGCTGAAGAGCCTGTATCCTGCAAAAATGCCGGCAACGCCGGCAACCACGACCGAAAGGCGGAGAACCCCGAACGAAAACCCGAAAATCTTACAGAACAGGGCTCCCCATACAATGTGGGAAAAAAGCGTCATGGCCGGCCAGTTGTTGATGAAAAACCGGTTGTGAAGCAATAAATCCTTTACGATTCTGGCATAGGCCCAGTCGTCGTTGAGGGGGAAATTCCCGAAAGGAACGGCGGCTAAAAGCGCAGCCAGCCATACCAGCGTAATCGCGGCAGGAATGAGTACATCTTCTTTGTGAAGGTAACTGACTGTTTTGCGCATCGGGTTCCCCATGACCGGTTAATTTCAGCGGTAATAACGATCGAGGATGGCACGGATTGCCTCCCGGTTGTAACGGTTCATGACCGGGGTTACGAAAAATCCGGTTGAAGCATGTTCGTAATCATAGATTACCAGCCCGGGATAATATACTACATCGAGTCCCGCCTGCAGGGCGGTTTCGCCCACAAGGACCTCCTCGCCGAACAAAAAATTGGGCAGGTCGAGCGTTCCCCCGCGGGTGAAATAGTTCCTGTGAAACACCAGGCATGAGCCATGCGGCGCGTAGATCTTCCGGCCGGGCAGCCCATTGCTTTCCTTTTGACTGCTGTTTCCCCGCCTGAGGCCGGCAACCAGCTTTTTCATGTATGCAGCGACCAGGAAGGCATTATGGAACAGGAAGCTTGAATAGAGGAACAGGTAAAACTGCAGTTTCTTTTTTGAATAGCGTGCCGTGATTTTCGGGTTGTAATCGGCATTCCATCGTTTGGAAATAATGGCAGGCGCCACCACGCCCAGGTTTGCCGGATCTCCCAGCTGCTCCAGCCGGGTAAAGAACTGCGGGGTGAAAACGATATCGACATTGGTAACCAGGATCCATAGCGGGTAGTCCGCATATTTTCCAAGGTAGTGCTTCAATCCCTCCCGGGCCCCGCCGAAATAGCCCATGTTTTTCCCCGTGTGGAAATAATGCAGAAAGGGATATGTTTTGATCTTTTCCAGGAAACCTGGTGCGGGCGGTTTATCGCTGTTGTCAACCAGAATGAGGGTAAAAGTGCCCGGGGTCACGGATGACAGGCTCTCCAGGTATCGGAGGGTTTCAGCATAGGTGTTATAAATAACCCCGATGATCAGGATGCCGGCCTGGTTCATACGCGGGAAGATTTTATAACACCTGTCGACAGAAGGTCGCCGATATTCATGGTGCAGAGCGATCGTTTCCCGGTGTGGGCCGAGTCAAAACAAATCACATCTCCCCGGTGGTTCCAGCGGGGATGCAGGTCGCACCTTACGGCCTCCTTGTATTGGAGCGGCTGGCGGAAAAACCCGAGATCGATCCGTTTTTCCTCCGCGAGGTTATAGAGGATGAGAAAACTGCGGCGCAACCGGTCGGGGTAGGTGTCGGTGATAAACCACCCGGGGTTGCCGGCGGGGAACTGGGGATGGCCGTCGGAACTAAAATCATTGGTCCCGATAAGCCGGTACTCATCGCTTTGATCCTTGAACTGGATGTACGCGTCCCTGTTGTCGACCGACCGGCAATAGGCCAGCACATGCGCGTCATCCTGCCACGCGATGTGCGAGACCATGTCGCGCGTGGGAAACACGTGAAGATGCTGCCCGTTCACATCGCATGAAAGCATGCGGGTGAAGGTGAAATTGTCATGCCTGACCCAACGGTGAAGGAAGATAAACCGCTTGCCGGATGGGGAAAACAAACAATGGGTAAGAAAATGTTTTGCCCCGGCCATGCTCTTTTCGGGCCGGAAGGAGGCAATATCCCGCACTGAAAACAACGCCTCTACCCTGCCCGACGGGATATCGGTGATGCTGATGCCATGCGACGCGGGAGCCTCTGCGCCGATCTCCGGGTCGCTGCCATGCACATAGCCATAGCCGGGAAAGTGACGCTGGAGCCGCGCAAAACTATATGACAGGGCCTTGTTCCCGGCAGGGTCCACCGCGGCGATGGCATTTGGTAATACCCCGCAGGCCGAACCGACGGTGTCGAAAATCCTGGCAATATTGCCTGACTCGTCCGCATCGTTGAAGATAAACCGGTTGGTGGTTCCCAGCCACTGCAGCATGCTGCCCTGCTGCCAGTTGAAACAGGAGGTGGAGGTGATCTTTTGAAACGCTGACAAATCGCCTCCATGAAAAAACCCTACATCAACCCGGTCGCCCAATTTCGGCTCCCTGTTGGCAAGCCCGTTGAAGGCGTGTGCAAGGAGATACTCATCACCGGCCGACCAGGGCACTTTGTCGTGGAACCCGAAGAAATATCCTTCCCTGGCTACAACCGGGTAAACGGCCTGTTCGCGCGGACCCGGGATCAGCGAAAACAGCGCCTGGTAAAGATCGCGAACCACGTTTTTGATCTTCGGGTTGTTCTTCACCGTGTGGTATACCAACGATTCAAGGGTGTTCATGGCAATGGTGCATGTTAATTTCGGTGGAAAGGGTCAAGTTTGCCCTGTTTCCTGAACCGGAATAAAAAAGCGAAAATAACGATTATATAAGTAATAACCGAAACCAGCGAGATGACCGCGGAAGCCGGGTACCCATAAAGGGGCACGAATACGAGGTTTGCCAGCGCGTTTACCAGCAGAGCGGCCACAATGGCCACCAGCATCAGCCGGGGCTTCAACAGCAGTTCGAGGGGCTTGTGCAGCAGCATGGCGGCCTGCCACAGGAACGCCGACCCGATGAGCGAGGCGGAGACGAGGAATTGCCGCATGACCTGCAGGTGCAGGATGCGTTCATAAAAGATATCCTGGAAGACCATGAAAACGACAAACACCACGATGGCGATCAGGAAACAATACATCAGCCCCTCTCTGATCAGCTTGAGCGCCTCCTCCCTGCGGTTGCTGTTCCATTTTTCCACGATCATCGGGTGGTATGCCAGGAGGATCGGAACAGTCGAGAAGGTGGCGATCTTGATGATGAAATCCTTGATGGCCGAATAGGTTCCTACATTTTCATAACTGGTGAATTCCTTGATGATAAACCGGTCGGAGATATTCAGAAAATAGGAGAGAAAAAGCCAGATGGTGATCGGAAAGCCGAAATTGAACACCTGTTTGCTGAAGCCCGCGTTGAAATAGATCCGCGAAGGATCCAGCCCGACCCTTCCTTCGGGAAGGACCGTCATCCTTAAAAATTCGGTTAGCAGCAGGCTTGAAACCATTGCGATGAAAAGCACGATGAACAGATGCTGGTTGAACACCAGCACCAGCAGGAGAAACAGCGAGATAAAAAAGAGGTTGTAGGTGCCTTCCAGGATAGCGTATTTCAGCGACCTGCGGTTGGTCTGGTTCAGCGTGAGGTGGAACAGGAATATGTTGTACATGAAAATGTACACCGTAACGACCAGGGTATTCAGCCACGGGAGCTCAAAGTAGAAAATGCACAGGAAAAGCCCGAGGATGACGGCCGACAGGGTGCTGATCACGGTAAGGAAAAAAAAACGGTTGATCACCAGCACCTGTTCCCCGGGATAGGCGCTCAGGAAGCGCAGGATGCTCTGCTGGATCCAACCAAACGTGAGCGTACTAAGCAGCATGGTGGCATAAAAAACGAGGGAGTATTTGCCATATTCCGCTTTTCCAAGGAACCTGACAGCCAGGATGATGATTGCCAGGTTGGCCAGGGCAGGGATAATTTTTCCCGCGAAGTAGATCAGGACGTCTTTTTTCATGGCATTGTTCGCCTGGCATTGTAAAAAGCGGAGCAGGTCAAATCCGGCGGTGATAAAAATCAAGGCAAAGTTAACAAATTGTCGGCAGGCAGCGGGGTATCGCCGGGAGGCGATAAAACAAAGACCCACAACACCCGGAAGGGGCTGTGGGTCTCTTGAAAAAACCTGTATTTAATATTATTCTGCTGTTTCCTGTGCTTCTTCGGCAGGTGGCAGATCCGGTTCTGGGGCTCTCCGGGGCAAAGGCCTGCCCATGGGGGCCAGGGTTATTCCACGCCTTTTTGGCTGTTTTTTCTTTTTGGCTTTTTTGGGGATCAGCGGTTTATCACTGGTTGGTTCAACCATGGTAACAAAGGGCTCGGAGATGGGCGACTCTTCAATCACCTGCTTAACCCGTTTGCCCCTTGGCTGGCCTTTGTCGGCACGTTGCTTGCGTTCCTTTTTGATCACCCCGTCACTGCTGATCTGTGTCTTGCGGCCTCTTTTCACTGGTTCCGCATTGAGAAGCTCTTCAAGGATGGCCTTGGGTTTACTGCCGCGCTTGCCGGGAACCTTTTCTATGACGATTTCCGGTTTAGCCGGGATCGATGCATCCAGTTTTGATAATATGTCGTTGATCCTTTCAACATCCTTTTCCGCTTCGACCAACTCCATCTGATAATAAACACGGAGGTGTGCCAATTCCTCGTCTGTAAAACTTATCGATTTCATGTGTTAGTTTTTAATATTAATAATTTGGTAACATAATTCTGGTAACAATCTGAATCCCTGAATATTCAAAGCATACCTGAATATTAACCCTGTGGATATTTCAAATATGGGATTTTTGATTTCCTTTGCAAATATAACATAATCAAACGAACATAACAAATCATTCTGCTGCAATGGTAAATTTTTATTTTATATATTATATTGAATTACATATGAATCAATTACAGCTATATAAATTTTTTACATTTTCATTGTTATTTGAAATTATCCCATCCCGGCCGTGTAATGCCGGGTTAAAACCGGAATTAATTAAAAAAATCTCATAAATTAGCATCTTAAATAAACATCCGGAGGTGCCCTATTCTACAGGGATTTCACGCTGCCAATGCTTAAAGTTCAGGAATTAAAACATATTTAGATCAATGAAAAAATACCCGTCAGGAAAAAACATCAAACACACACCAGCCCCCGGGAAGAAAGAGCTGCATCCCTTGAAAACACTGCCTGAGAAGGACCCCACGGTGTATTATGCAGTAATCGCAATTATTTTTGCCTGCTTTATTTTTTACGGGAATACGTTAACCCTGAAATACGCCTACGACGACCTGATGGTAATCACCGGGAACCAGTTCACGAAACAGGGGTTTCATGGCATCGGGAATATCTTTACCACCGATTATTTTACCGGATTTTTCGGCAAGGACCAGAACATGGTATCGGGCGGGCGATACCGGCCGCTGTCGCTTGTCATGTTTGCCGTGGAATACCAGCTTTTCGGGGAAAACCCGGTGATCGGGCATCTGATGAATGTCATTCTTTTCTCGCTTATTTGCGTTACCCTGCTGTTCCTCCTCCGGAAACTGTCCATAAGCGCTGGTTTCCTGCATGACAAGCCTGCCTGGTATTTTTCGGCGCCATTCCTTATCTGCCTTCTTTATGCCGCCCACCCGGTGCATACCGAAGCGGTGGCCAACATCAAAAGCCGCGACGAACTCCTGGCTTTTCTCTTCTGCCTGCTAACCCTGTGGTTTTCGTTGAAATTTCTGGATGAACGGAAAATTTACCTGTTTTTGCTGAGCGGGCTCACCTTTTTCCTGGCCCTCCTTTCAAAGGAAAATTCGGCGACATTCCTGCTGATCCTCCCGGTTACAGTCTTCTTCTTTACCCGCACCAGCATTAAAAACAACCTGGTTGCCCTCATCCCGCTGGCAGCTGCAACCTTCATGTTCCTGGTAATCCGCGGGGCGGTGGTAGGCCATTTCAGCACCCAGCTTGCCAACGACCTGATGAACAACCCGTTTGTAGAGATGACGCAGTTGCAGAAATATGCCACGATCCTCTACACCCTGGGTCTCTATGTGAAATTGCTCATCTTCCCCCACCCGCTCACCTGCGACTATTATCCTTATCACATTCCGATCATAAATCCCGGCGACTGGAGGGCCATCCTCTCCCTGGTCATCTACCTTGCGATGATCATTTATATCTTCGTGAAGATGCGCAAAAAAGACCTGGTTGCCTACTGTTTCCTCTTTTTCCTGGTCACCCTGTCGGTTGCATCCAACATCGTTTTCCCCATCGGCGCCTTTATGAACGAGCGGTTCCTGTTCATGCCCTCCCTGGGTTACTGCATCCTGCTTGGCGTAGGGTTCATCCGGCTTTCAAAGAAGATACCCGGGAATACAGGAGCCAGGGCATCGCTTCTCGCCGCGCTGATGGTTGTAACGCTGTCGCTGTATGGCTGGAAAACGGTCACCCGCAACCTGGCCTGGTACGACAGCTACACGCTGTTCACCACCGACGTCAAAGTGTCGGCCAACAGCGCCAAAAGCAACGAAGTGGCGGGCGAGTACATCTTGCAGAAGGCCACCGGGGTGAAGGACAAGGTGGCCAAAGACAGCATGCTGCGGCTGTCGATCGCCTACCAGCGGAAGGCCATCAGCGTTTATCCCAAACAGATCATCGCGCTTATCAACCTGGCGGCGGCTTATTATGAATACAACCGGAATTACGATACCATCCTGGTGGTGTATAAAACGATCCTCAACTTTCTGCCCGGCAGTCAGCAGATCTACACCTATTTCAACTCCATCATGGGCAAGTACGACAACGTCGACCACAAGATCAGGCTTTACAGCGACCTGAGGAAACTCGATACCGAAAGATGGGACATGAACATCAACCTGGGGATTCTCTGGCTTACCGGGAAAAACAATCCCGGCACCGCGCTGCCCTTCCTGCAGAAAGCGGCCGCGGTAAATCCCGGCGATTTCGACAGCCAGAAATTTCTCGGCCTCTGCTACGGATACCTGGGCAACTGGAGAGATGCCGCCACCCATCTCGAACTGGCCGAGAACATCAAGCCCGGGGAGGCGGAGCTGAACAAAAACCTCTCCATCATTTACGCGAACCTGGGCGAGCATGACAAGGCACAGGCCGCCCGGGAAAGGGCAGCAAAAGGGCAGCAAAAGTAGATTTTCCACCCCGGGCTAACGCGTACAACCATAATTTTCCCGTTCTTTGCACCATGCCCCTCTACCTCGCCTCGCTCAATTCGGGAAGCAACGGAAACTGCTACTACATCAGTGATGGCCATGATGCCGTGCTCATCGACGCCGGGATCTCCTGCCGCGAAACGGAGCGCCGGATGATGCGCCTGGGGCTGCCCCTGCGGAATGTCAGGGCGATCTTCATCACGCACGAACATACGGACCACACGCGGGGCGCCGAGGTGCTCTCGGGCAAGCACGGGATCCCGGTCTACGTTACCGAATCGACCTACCGCCACAGCCGGATGAACCTCGACCCGGATGTGGTCAGATCGTTTACGGCGGGGAAACCGGTGGAGATCGGCGGGCTGCGCGTGAATCCCTTCCCAAAGATGCACGATGCCTCCGAACCCCACAGTTTTACTGTGACTGCAAACGGGCTCACAGCAGGCGTTTTCACCGACATCGGCTCGGCCTGCCGGCATGTTGAGCACCATCTCGGCCAGTGCCATGCGGCATTCCTGGAGGCAAATTACGACGAGGAGATGCTTGAAACCGGCCACTACCCAATTCACCTGAAACGAAGGATCAGGGGAAATGAAGGACACCTGTCGAACGACCAGTCGCTGGCGCTATTTAACACACACCGGTCGCCCGGGCTGGAACTGCTGGTGTTGTCGCACCTCTCGGCCGAGAACAACCGCCCACAGCTGGTGCACGACCTCTTCAGCAAACATGCGGGCGGCACCCGGATCGTGGTGGCGTCGAGGTATGAGGAGTCGGAGGTGTTTTGCGTTGACCCGGCGAACCCGGGGCCTTATCCAAAAACTCCTTTGCCGGGGTTTAGCTGGGAGTTGCCGCTGTTTTCTGCAGATTGATTTTTCACTAAAAAATTATGGGGCTAAAGCCCATGGCTTGGCCGGCATTCTTATCCGCGGGCTGAAGCCCGCGGCAATAGATCAGAAGCAAATTGCCTGCCAACATCCTTAACCGCTGGCTGAAGCCAGCGGCAATAGATCAGTAAAATTCAGGTCGCCGGTCGGTGAGGACATCGTTGTAAGGATTTATCATTTTATTGTCGGCCAGGGACAGATCAATTTCGACGAAATCAAGGCATGGTGCAACGTCACCCCGCTTCTCGATGCCGACCCGGTTGGCAGTGACAGCAAAAACCCGGTTCTCGATGCAGCGAGTGACCATGGCCGGCTTTCACCCCGGCCAGCATCTCATCATCGGCATCCAGGTTTTTGTCCTTTTCCCCGAAAACGGGCGCATTCTGAAGGTATCCGGCTATCATGGAATAATTATCAGTTTTATGGAAAATTATCAAACAAAGCTAAACATTTCGACCTGACCGACATCAGCAATCAAGGATATTCTTAAGGCAGGATGAAACAGGAATGATTAACTTTGGCTCTCATTCCATACCAGGCAGGTCGTCATGTCAAAAGAAATATCCATCAAGGAACTCATGCAAATTCACAGTGTCGGAAAATCGATTGCCTGCGATCCCGAATTGCTGAAATGGTGGAACTGGAAAGATCAGAAGAAAACAAATCGCTGAACCGTGAAAACATACCGCTACGCAATCGAAATCAAGGCTTCACGTGAAAAGATCTGGAAAATCCTGTGGGATGATGCCACCTACCCGGTGTGGGCAGCCTCCTTCCATGAAGGAACCCACACAGTGACCGACTGGCAGACCGGCAGCAGGATTCTGTTCGTAGACGAAAAGGGAAACGGGGCATTCGCTGAGATCATCACGAATAATCCCAACGAAACCATGGTGTTCCGGCACCAGGGGTGGACCGGTAACTTTCAGCCATTACCAGCCGATATGGAATTCAATGTAGGTGGAAAGATCGTTAAATGGTCGGGCGGGGATGAAACCTACCGGCTCTTTGCCCACGGCGATCTTACGACCCTGACCGTTGAAATGGCCGGGGACTTCGAAGAGGTGGAACACCACCTCAACAGCACTTACCCGAAAGCGCTGGAGAAGGTCAGGGAACTGTCGGAACAATAAGTTTTCTCCTCCCGGCATTAATTGAACATGGCATAGTAGACCAACGGGATGCCGATCAGGCTCACCATGATGTTCAGGAAGACCATTTCGGAGGCCGCCTCCCCGTCGCATTCATACTGGGTGGCGAAAACAGTGCCCAGCACGGCCGAAGGCATGGCGGCGATCAGGATCAGCACCTGCTTGTCGAGGAGGGGTGCGTGAACCAGGTCTGCGCCAAAGCTGGTAAAGAAGGGCTGTACGCCAATCTGGATAATGGAGGAAACAATAAAAAGGGGCAGTATCTTCCTGACCGAACCGAATTTCAGCTGGAGCCCGAGGATCAGGCAAGCCAAAACCGTAAGCGTTCCCTGGATCATCCTCAGCGCTTCCCACATGGGGGCCAGCAGGGGGTTTTTCACGATCACCTGGAACTGTGAGAACACGATCCCGGCAACAACAGATAGAAAAAGCGGTGATTTCAGGTATTCAAGAAGCGTTTTCCACATTGAGAATACGCCTGAATTACCCGATCCATAGTATGATGCCACAAGCGGACACAAGGTAAAAATGGGAACGCCCACCCCGAGTTCGCTGATCAGGATCGCATCCGACATGGCAACCACATTGCCGGGAAAGGCAAACTCGATGAGCGGGTACCCTATCAGTGAGGAGGACCCGAAGGTGGAGGATATGATGAGCATGCCCAGCGTTTCCCGCTTCAGCCGCATGAGCTTACCGATGAACCAGGTGACGATCATGCTTGCAATACCCGCAAGGAACATGATCAGCACCAGGATAAACTGGCGGCCATTGACCGGGTTGGTCGAGAGTTGCAGAAAGATAACCGCCGGCATGATGGCTGTGGTCATCAGCCGGGTGTAGGATTTGATGTCGTCGGCGGAAACGATGTTTTTCTTTTTCAGCAGGACAACCAGTAAAACAATCAGTGCAAAGGCGAGGATGGTTTCGGTAACATGCAGGGTGGTGTAAAACATGTGCAACGGGTTTAGGGGAGGATACGTGCGGTAAATATAAAAAAAGGAAAGACTACTCAGCGCTTCCTGTTTACCATATTTCTCACGGTTTTCAGACCGACTGTCCGGCAGATTTCACGGATCATGGCCGTGTGTTCGGTTTTCGGGCTGATCAGCCCGTCGCCGATCATCACCGCGAGATAGTCGTGGTCGAGCGCGCCGAAGTAGGTTCCCAGCACGCAACCGGTTGCACTCAGCCCGCACAGGAACACCAGGTTAACCCCGAACTTGCGGAGGAGGCTGTCGAGGCAGGTTTTCGCAAAGCCGTCCTCATATTGCTTGATGACTTTGGGATCGATAAGGGCAAATTCCACCGATTTCGGGAATTCAAACCCTTCAGAGCCCGGGTGCGGCCCGCGTTCGGCATCATGGTGATAAATGCGGATCACGGGCAGCCCCCTGGCGTGAAAAACAGCGATGGCCTGGTTGATGGTGTCCATGGCCGTTTTCCTGTCCTCCTCCGACATATGGGGAAGAAAATCATTCTGGATATCGATGACAAGCAGTGCCGGCCTGACCTCGTCTCCGAGCTGCGAAACCGAATATTTTTCCTGGGCGTTCAGTGCGATCGACCATATGCCGAGGCATACCGCAAGGATGATGCGCAGTGTTTTCATAACACCAGTTTTAGATTGTTGAGGGAAATAAAATTAATGATATTTGCCTCCTGATCAAACCACATTCTGCCAACGGGAAGAATTTCCTGATGATTGAAGCAAAAAAGCAGGTCACACTTGTTGGCAATGGCTTGCCGTGTGGACCTGCTTCCAATAAATTCGTTATGTAGCCTACCTTACGATCCTGAAATTCAAACCAAAGGAGAAGAAGGCAAAGTTTTCTCCCATTTCAGCATTCACCCCGACCACATCGTTGAAATAGTAGGTGGCTCCAAAAAAGGCTGTCGGCTGGAAACCGATTTCCAAACCTTTTTTATCGGTTAAATCGTTGTTGTCGGAATACAGGCTGATCCTTGACCCTGCTCCGAAACCGCCATAGGTGTCAAGCCCGGGCACCTTCCAGCCATAATGATAGGCGCAACGGCCAATGAATCCGAAATTGATCCAGTGGGCCTTATAGCCTGTTCCTGAGATATCATAACTGTTAGAGAAAAACGATGTTCCAATCTGTCCCCCAAGGCTGAGACACCCCGGGCCAGCCTGCCACAGGCTTTGATCGTAATGCACGAGAAAGGCCGGGCCAACGCCGGTGCTGCCGTAAAAACCAAGGCCCGGGCCGATGCCAAAACCAATCGCGCCATTTCCAACGCCGCCGGGATCTTTCGGGCCGTTGGCCCCCAATGTTGAAACACTCAGGATTCCTGAAAAGATCAAATAAAATAAAATTGCAGTTGTCGTTTTCATGATAGTAGTTTTAGAATTAATGTAGTTTAAATTAGTGGTGCAAAAGTAGGAATTTCTGAACTTTCGTACAAGACACTTTCTGAAATCAAGCCAGATTTCAATGTCACGGTTGTTATGGTATGGCTGTGATCAGCGTATTTCAGCCTTTGCAACATCCAGGTCGATCTCCTTCTCCCATTTGGCGATCACCAGGGTTGCAACGCTGTTGCCGATCAGGTTGGTGATTGCGCGCGCTTCGCTCATGAAGCGGTCAATACCAAGGATCAGGGCAAGGGAGGCAACGGGGATATTCCCGACAATCGGCAGCAATGCGGCCAGCGTGATGAACCCGCTTCCGGTCACGCCCGCCGCCCCTTTCGACACCAGCAACAGCACCAGGAGCAGCGTGATCTGGCTTGAAAGCGGGAGGTAAGTATTGGTGGCCTGGGCCAGGAAAACAGTTGCCATGGTGAGGTAAATCGAGGTGCCGTCGAGGTTGAAGGAGTACCCGGTGGGCACGACCAGTCCAACCACCGATTCGGAACAACCTCCTTTTTGGAGCTTGGCCATCAGGCTTGGCAAGGCGGCTTCCGACGATGAAGTTCCCAAAACAATCAGGATCTCTTCCTTGATAAAACTGATCAGGCGGAAGATATTAAACCCGGCCAATTTCAGGATGCTCCCCAGAACAAGAACAACAAACAGGATGCAGGTGATATAAAACGATAGCATAAGCTGCCCGAGCGATTCGAGGGAGCCAACGCCATATTTTCCAATCGTGAAGGCCATTGCTCCAAAGGCCCCTATCGGCGCGACTCTCATGATGATGTTGATCACCTCGAACAGGCCCGATTGCACCGATTTGATCCCGTTTAGAACCGGCCTGGCCTTCTCCCCGATTTTTGTAAGGGCGATGCCGAAAAGCACCGAAAAGAAGAGAATTTGCAGCAGGTCCCCGTTTGAAAGGGCGTTGATGATATTCTCGGGAATGATGTGCAGCAGGAAATCAACGGCACTGGTCGCCTTACCCTGGGTCACGTATGAGGAAATTGCTTTTGCATCCAGGGTCGCCGGGTTCACCATCATGCCGCTGCCCGGTTTCAGGATGTTGATCACGGCCAGTCCGATGATCAGGGCAACCGTTGTTACCACTTCAAAGTAGATCAGCGCCTTGATCCCGACCCGGCCCACCTTTCTGACATCCTGCATGCCGGCAATGCCGTTTACGACCGTGCAGAAGATCACGGGGGCGATCATCATCTTCACCAGCCTGATGAACCCATCGCCCAGCGGCTTTAATTTCACGGCAAAATCGGGGTAGTAATAACCGATGGTGATCCCGATGAGAATCGCGATGATCACCTGCGCGTACAGGCTTTTCAACAGTTTCGGCATATTGGTCAGATTTGCGGTTTTCATCGCCTGCTGTTGCGACGGTAAGTCCCATCAAAAAGAGAACCTATAGCTGTACATCGAATCTTTATCGTGGAAGATAACGGTGAACGAATCGTTCGTAAACCCGGAGACCCTGAAGGTGTTGTATTTTTTTACTCCTTCGATCGATCCGTCCATCATGATCAGCCCGTTTTCATTATATACCCGGGTAATATTAAGAAATTTATGGAATTCACTGAGGTCAATATCCGAGCCGCCGCTGTTCAGCTCAACCACTTCAATACCCTGCAACCTGGTTTTGCTGCCTAATGTCTTCACGAAATCATTAAAGTTGGGAATGATGTTGGAGTAGGCAACCCCGGTAAAGGATGCCTCAGAACTTTGAGAGGATTCCCACTGCGAACCCCATTTGTTTCCCTGGGTGCGGGCATCGGTCAGAAAGATAATATTCGCATGCATCATGGAGGCCTGCAATTTGATTTTCCTGTATGCCCTTTGCTTTACGCGCTCCTGGTTTGAAAACTCGGTCGTCCCCTTCGCCTTGGCACCAACATCCCCGAGTTTGAACAACCCGTGAACTTCGCTCTCTACTTTTGTGATCGTAACGTTCTCAAAATCCTTCGGACCACTTACGGTTTTGTAGGAAGTGTTCTCGGCGAACAACTGAACACGGCCTGATTTAAACACGATTTTCTGAATGGTGTTTTTAAACACTGAATTAACCAGGTCCTCGTTGGGATAGGTAAACTTTACCGCCTCGGGCGTTATCTCCTTTACCGTGCAAAGGATTTTTTCGTTGTTCGTGAAAATGGTATCGGACTGTGAGAAGGTGGTTAATGCTATTATAAACATTACCGGGAGCAGGAAGAGCTTTTTCATAATGAAATAATTTTAGTTGCTAATGATGAATTAACAGATGATAACTGAAAGGGTAAAGATATTTATTTTTTATATTCCGATATCGGTTGATCCCTGTTTCTGCCGAAATTTTTTCAAATTTCTACCGAATGGTCTCCAATCCCGATTTCGCAGCCAATGTGGCCCAACTCTGCGATCTTACCTGCGATCAGTGGCAGCGGTCGGGAAAAAACGCTATTTTTACGAAAAAATCACATGCGTAAACTCCTGGCACTTTTTATACTGTTTTTCCTGCTCTCCGGTAATATCACCCGGGCACAAAAGGGAGATTCACTGGTTATCCGGAAGATCTTCACAGAGGCCATAACTGATACTGCTGCATACCATAACCTCAGGTACCTGTGTACCCAAATCGGTGGCCGTCTGTGCGGTTCACCGCAGGCAGAGAAGGCCGTTCTGTGGTCAAAAGCGACGCTCGTCGCCATGGGGCTGGATTCGGTCTGGCTCCAGGAGGTCAGGGTCAGGCACTGGGAGCGCGGAAAGACAGAAGAGCTGGCCGTTAGCCAGGGAACGTCGCCTGCCATCCGGTTACATGCCTGCGCCCTCGGCGGGTCGGTCGGAACAGGCAAAGCCGGGCTGAAAGCAAAAGTGGTGGAGGTAAAGGATTTTGACGAACTGAAGACGATCGGCCGGAAGAATATTGAAGGAAAGATCGTCTTTTTCAACCATCCGCCCGATCCCGTTCATTATAACACCTTCGAGGCTTACGGCGCACTCTCCCGCTACCGGGTTTTCGGCGCGGATAATGCGGCGTACTACGGCGCCATCGGAGTGATCGTGAGGTCGGCCACGTTGTCGCACGACGATTTCCCCCACACCGGGATCATGCATTATGCCGATACCGTGCCAAAGATCCCCGCCATGGCCGTCAGCGCGAATGATGCGGATAAGCTCGACAGGTTGCTTAAATCGAAGTCCGGATCGGATGTTTTGATGAAGTTGTCGTGCATCGAAAACCCGGAAGCGGTTTCCTATAACGTGATCGGTGAAATACGGGGCGCTGTCAGCCCCGAAAAGATCATTGCCTTCGGAGGCCATCTCGACTCCTGGGATACCGGGCAGGGCGCGCATGACGACGGCGCCGGCGTTGTACAGTCGATGGAGGTTTTGCGGATCTTCAGGGCTTTGAACATGAAACCGGCATGTACGATCCGCGCCGTGTTGTTTATGGACGAGGAGATGTCACAACGGGGCGCGAAGAAGTACGGTGAGTATGCCAGGGCACAGGAGGAGGCCTTTAAGAACTCCCGGGTTGCTGTTGACAGCATGGCAGGTGAAGTAAAGCCGCAGCTGGCGGGAAGCCATCATGTTGCCGCAATTGAGGCCGACCGGGGCGGGTTCACCCCATCGGGATTTTCGATCGATGCCTCCGATGGCCAGATCAGTAAAATACAGGGATGGAAGGACCTGCTGCTGCCTTACGGGTTGTATTCGCTTGTAAAGGGAGGCAGCGGCGTCGAT
Organism: uncultured Bacteroidales bacterium; assembly: GCA_903913885.1. Lineage (GTDB taxonomy): Bacteria > Bacteroidota > Bacteroidia > Bacteroidales > FEN-979 > CAIVAT01. Next base: position 45,596 of record CAIWMX010000046.1, read on the forward strand.
ATCCGCGAACTGAAGTCGCTGGGGACCGCCCTGCTGGCCCTGGTCCCTGATTCGCAACGCTATTTTGACTGCCACCATTCGGCGAACGATATGTTTGGAAATGTGAACATGAGAGAACTCCAGCTTGGTTCCTTTGCCATGGCCGCAATGGTTTACCTGATCGACATAAACGGGTTATAGCCCAAATGAATAATCGAATATTGATCAACGAACTTCGAACTTCGATCTGACTTCAACATTCGTTGTTCAATATTCAATATTCGGTATTCTGCTTAAACGCCCTGATCCACCCGGGAAGCGCATCTGTTATGATGATCGCCACCGACAGCATCATCACCCCTGTGAGCACGAGGTTTATCAGTCCCTGCACAAAATGCACGCTATCCGAAAGCTGCGGAATATAGATCCCGGTGATGTTCATGATTCCGGCGGTGACGGTGGTAATGCCAACGAACACCAGGGGAATGATGGTCACCCAGGCATATTTTGCCTTCCCCCGGTTGATTATGTAGGAGGTCCCGATAGCCAGGGCGATGGTTGCCAGTAGCTGGTTTGCCGTGCCGAACATGGGCCAGATAGTAGACACGCTGCCTGTGTAAATGAAATAGCCCCAGAAAAGCACCACCAGGCTGCTGCAGATAAGGTTTCCGGGCAGCCAGTTGGTTTTGTTGAACGGCGCGTAGAACTTGCCGAACAGCTCCTGCAGGATAAAGCGGGCAACGCGGGTTCCGGCGTCGATGGTGGTGAGAATGAACAGCGCCTCGAACATGATGGCGAAATGATACCAATACGACATCAGCTTGTCGAGCCCGGGAATCCCGGAAAACACCTGGGCCATGCCCACGGCCAGAGAAACGGCACCGCCGGCGCGCCCTGCAATATGTTCGCCAACCTCGGCAGCCAGCCTGGGTAATTCCGAATGCGTAAATCCCATGGCATGCAGTTGCGGGAGTATTTGCGTGAATTTTTCAGCCGAAACGTTGATCTGGAAATAATCAAGCGGGTGAAGGCTGGCCGCGGCGATCAGGGCCATGATGCTCACCAGTCCTTCTATCAGCATCGCCCCGGCTGCGATCGGGCGGATGTGCGATTCGTTCATGATCATCTTGGGGGTTGTCCCGGAGCTGATCAGGGCGTGAAACCCGGAGATGGCGCCACAGGCGATGGTGATGAACAGGTATGGGAACAGGGTGCCCGGGATGATGGGCCCTCCGCCATGGATGAACGTGGTAAATGCAGGCATCTTCAGACCGGGTGCTACGATGACGATCCCCACCACCAGCATGGCGATGACTCCGAGCTTCATGATGGAACTGAGGTAATCGCGCGGGGTTAGCAGCAGCCACACAGGAAGGACAGAAGCAAAAAAACCGTACCCGGCAAGTAGCAGGGCCAGGGTCTTGTGATCATAGGTAAACCAGGATGCCAGGGAGGAGTCGGGGACGTACTTTCCGAAAATTACGGCTGAAGCAAGCAGGATCACGCCCATGATGGTCGCTTCGACCACCCGTCCCTTGCGGAACTGGAACATCCATATCCCCATGAAGATGGCAATGGGAATGGTAGCGGCGATGGTGAACAGTCCCCAGGAGGATTCGCTCAGGGCATTGACCACCACCAACCCCAGCCCGGCAATGGCAATGATGATGATCAGGAACGTGGCGATGGAGGCGGTAATCCCACTGGATATTTTCCCTATCTCGATCCGGGCGATCTCGGCCAGCCCTTTACCGTCATGCCTCACCGACGCAGTGAGGATCACAATATCGTGTACCGACCCGGCCATGACCGCTCCCACAACCATCCACACAAAGCCCGGGAAATAACCGAACTGGCACGCCAGCACCGGCCCCACCAGCGGCCCGGCACCCGCGATGGCGGCAAAATGGTGGCCGAACAGCACCCATTTGCTCATGGGATAGTAATTCTGACCGTCGTAAAGGCGGCCTGCCGGCGTATTGCGGGTCGGATCCAGCATAAGCACGCGCGAGGCGATGAATCCGAAATAAAAGCGGTAGGCCAGCGCAAATATCGCCAGGGCGGTGATGATGAGGGGCAATGCGTTCATAGGCAGAGATTTTATGACTTGTCGGCATGATTTTCAAAAGTAAAGATAAAGCTTTTACTGAATCTGGAAATATTGCTTCCAGCATGGATTGCATGACCATCATATCAAGTGTTTTCCATTTTCACAGGAAATGATTCAATTTTTAAGCCCGGAATATTAAATCTTTCATGATTGCTTCATGAAAAACCGGGGTAGTGTCAACCAGAATCAACCAACATTATCGGTACTTTTGGAAACCACTTCAAATCCTGAAAAGGATGTTGAATTACCGATAAAAAACTCCACGTTGCATGCAAAATCAATTGAGTTACCCTCCCAGGCTAAAAGCCCTCCTTGCCGAAATCGAAAGCACGGAACAGATCTCAAGCCAGTTATTAATCAGGATTTTAAAGTCATACGACCTGAAGGCGGATGATTTTGCAGAATTTACTGACTTCGGCCACGATCCCCGGCACAGCTACGGCCGGACAAAACTTCACACGGGGAAAAATTTTGTGATGTACCTGATGTCGTGGGCACACAACGATTTCACGGCCATTCATAATCACGGGCTTACCGACTGGGGCGCAGTTGTATTCCTGGAAGATGTTGATCACAGGCTTTACACGCTAGAAGACAATCATTTGCTGCTGGCAGCGAGAAGCAGCATCCCCATGGGAACCATGGTTCCTGTAAAAGGGGATTTGATTCATTCGACGGGGAACAATACTGAAAAACCCAGCATGTCGCTTCATATTTACGGTTCCCATCTTCCCCTTGGCGTTCCGAATAACCCTTCCAGGGTTTACGAACCGGAGAAGAAACGCGTGCGTATTACATCGGGAGCCGCTTTTCTGAATGGCACCGAAAATTTATCCGAACCAGAACCCGGGATAACAACCGATGAAGCGACCCTGCTGGATTACATGAACATGGTGCTGCCCTACTACGAGAAAAACCGGGAATCTGACATGGTCAGCTACATCAAATCTGTTATCCGCGATCCTGCCATCTATTTCGCTCATTTAGCCGGACTTCCAAAGTCTTAAACTTTGCAGGGACACATTTTTCAAATTCCGTAACTTGCACCCCGATTCGGAAAATAATATCCCCGGGATGCCAATGAAGTACAATTTTGATAAGTTAACCGACCGTACCCACACCTCCAGTGTGAAATACGATTTACGGCAAGCCGTTTTTGAAAAGGACGATGTAATCCCGATGTGGGTTGCCGATATGGATTTCGAAACGCCTGATTTCATCCGCGATGCCGTCATACGGCGGGCCAACCATCCGGTATATGGATACACTTTCAGGGACGAGGATTATTACCACCCCATCGTGGCATGGATGCATTCGCATCATGAGTGGACCATTCACCGCGATGATATTGTTTTCAGTCCGGGAGTGGTTCCGGCGCTCAGTTTCGCGGTGATGGCCTTCACAAAACCAGGTGACAGGATCATCATCCAGCCCCCGGTTTATCCCCCGATCCGTGGCGCGGTGGTGGATCACGACAGGATTTTATCCAACAACCAGCTGATCCAAAAAGAAAACACGTACCTGATCGACTTCGCCCTGCTTGAAGAACAGGCGAAAGATGCGGCGATGCTCATCCTCTGCAATCCGCACAACCCGGTCGGGCGTTGCTGGAACCGGGAGGAGCTTGAAAAGATCGCGCAGATCTGCCTTGAACACCATGTGTTGGTATTTTCCGACGAAATTCACGCCGACCTGGTCATGCCGGGGTACAGGCACCAGGTGTTTGCCAACCTGTCGCCGGAAGTGGCGAAGATCACGGTCACGGCCCATGCACCCAGCAAAACATTCAACCTGGCCGGGCTTTCCACCTCCTCGGTGATCATTTCGAACCCCGCATTGAGGGCCTCGTTTTCACGGGTGATCGAAAAGATGCACCTGGGCATGGGGAACCTCTTCGGGAGCGTGGCGTCCACCGCTGCCTACCTGCATGGAGAACCCTGGAGGCTGCAACTTATCAGGTACCTGGATGAGAACATAACATTTACCGAAGCATTCATCCGGAAAAACATCCCCGCCCTGCATATGTTCCGGCCCGAAGGGACCTATATGATCTGGCTTGATTTCCGGACCTTCGGCCTCGATGATAAAACGCTCAAAAGTAAGCTGATCCATGAAGCCGGGTTGGGCTTTAACCCGGGGACGGAATTCGGCCCCGGCGGGGAGGGCTTCATGCGCATGAACATCGCCTGCCCGCGGGCAACGCTGGTATCGGCGCTTGACAGGCTTAAAGGGATGCTGTCCTTCATAAAATGAACAGGGGAATATTGATCAACGAATTTTGAATTCCGATCTGATTTCAAGATTCGTTGTTTAACATTCGATTATTCAAAAATCCATTTGTCCTGCTTCAAATCTTGAACCTTCAACCTGGCTCTGTCAAATGGGGCTAAAGCCCAAAATTATTTCTCATTCCCCTCTGATCAGTCAGCTTCAGCTGACTGTAATAGATGATTCCCAGCCAGTCGGTCAAAGTGTGATTTTATGAATTTAAGAAAAATGAACAGTGGTGCCGTCGTTGGTGTAGAAAAAGAAAAAAGCCCCGCGATTTCCGGCAGGGCTTTTTCCAGGTATGTCATTAAACAGATTATTTGTTGACGATCACCTTTTTCACCACCTTGTGTTCATTGTTAAAGAACACGACGGTATAGATACCGGGGGCAACAGGGCGGAGATCGATCTGCCTTTCAAAGGTGCCTTTGACCATAACATCCCCGAGTTCATAAATCCTTGCTCCCAGTTGATTGTAAACCGAGATGGTAAAGGTTTCCTCCGCGGGGCTGGCAATAGATACGGTGAATCTGCCGTCGTTGGGTACCGGGAAAACATTGAAATTGCTGTTTTGCAGCTCCTGTTGTCCGGTTACCACCACCCATACCTTGTTGGATATGGGTGAAGAGCATCCGTTGGTTGTAACCACGCACGAGTAATAGCCGGTATGGCTGACAACGGTATAAGTCTGGGCTGTGGCCCCGGCTATCGCAGTTCCTTCATAATACCACTGGTTGCCGGCCGAAGCGCTGCTTGTTAGCACATTACCTGCAGCCGTAACGACCGGGGCGGCTGGGATGGCGTTTATTGAAACATTAAAGTTTGCTGAAATCGTGCCGTTTCCGCAGGTATTGACACCAAGCACCGTGATAACCCCGGTTCCGGCCGCAGATCCAAAGGATACCATGATGTTCCTGGTAGAGGCGCCGGAAGTAATGGTTGCACCGGCAGGAATTGTCCATACATAGGAAACAGCTCCGCTGATGGAGGGTACGCTGTAGGCTACGCCTGTTGCACCCGCGCAAACCGAAGCAGGACCGGAAATGGTTCCGGCGGCAGCAGGCAGCGGGTTGACCGTTACGGCAAATGGAGGTGAAAGGACACCGTTTCCACAGCTGTTGGTTCCGGCCACGGTGATGTTTCCTGAAACAGCAGCAGATCCGAAGTTCACGGTGATATTCCTGGTTCCGGCACCGGTGGCAATGACAGCCCCGGCAGGGAGAGTCCATGTATAGGACGAGGCGTTCAGGATTTCAGCACAGGAATAGGAGACCCCGTTTGTTCCTGCACAAAGTGTTGCAGTTCCGGTAACAGGACCTGCTGCATTTGGCATGGGGTTTACAAACAGGTTGTAGATCGTGGGCGTCATGGCGGTACATAACGAGGCATTGGTATAGATCACGCTGACCCATTGTGCTCCTACGCCGGTCCATGTTACATTGATGGCGCTGGTTCCCTGTCCCGAAACGATCATTCCGCCGGCGGGAACAGTCCAAAGATAGTTGGTCATGGCACCCTCGGTATAGTAGAGATTGCCTGTTGAACCAACACACGGGGTATTGTTGCTGCCGATGGTCGGCACGGGAGTCGGGTTAACGGTAACGCTGAACGTGCTGGGTGAAGCAGCCACGCATCCGTTGGCGTTGGCATAGTTAACGCTGACGGTTTGTGCTCCTGCTGAATTCCAGGTGATGGTTATTGTGTTGCTGGTGGCTGTGCCGCCGGCAGTAACAAGTCCGCCTGCAGATACCGTCCAGGCATAGTTCGTCATCCCGGCCTGGGTGGTATAAACCACGCCCGCCGTTCCCTGGCAAATTACGGCGGTGCCGGTAATGGTGGGCACCGGCAATGGATTTACCGTAACAGCATAGTTTGTGGGCGCGGCTGCAGTGCATCCGTTGGCATTGGTATAGCTCACGGTCACCGTCTTCGCACCCGTGGTTGACCAGGTTACGGTGATTGCGTTGGTGGCACCCCCGGCAGTTATAGTTCCACCGGCAGAAACGGTCCAGGTATATCCGGTCATCCCCGCATCGGTCGTGTAAATGTTTGCTGATGAATTCACACAGGGTGATGCAGGCCCGACAACCGTCGGTACCGGCAGCGGGTTGACTGTTACATTGTAGGTGGTCTGCGAGGCAGCCATGCAACCTGCAGGATTGGTATAGTTTACTTTGACGGTCTGGGCGCCGGCAGTCAGCCAGGTCACGGTAACCGTGTTGCTGGCGGAGCCGCCGCCGGCTGTAATATTCCCGCCACCGGATATCGTCCAGGTATAATTGGTCATCCCGGCCTGCGTGGTATAAACGTTCCCGGTTGAATTGATGCAAACCGAAGCCGGTCCGGCAATAACAGGTACCGGCAAGGCATTGACCGTTACATTGTAACAGGTTTGCGAAACAGCGGTGCATCCGTTCCCATTGGTATAGTTCACGCAAACTGTCTGCGCGCCGGCCGTGTTCCAGGTTACGACAACCGTATTGCTGGTTGCGGTGCCGCCGACTGTGATTGTGCCGCCGGCCGAAACGGACCACACGTAACCGGTCATCCCGGCTTCAGTGGTATAGGTGTTTCCCGCGGTGGTGGCGCAAATCGTTGCCGGGCCTCCAAGGGTTGGAACTGGCAGCGGGTTGACGGTAACATTATAACATGTTTGCGCCACTGCCGTACATCCGTTGGCATTGGTATAATTTGCACACACCGTTTTAGCCCCGGTGGTGGTCCATGTTACGGTAACCGTGTTGCTTGATGATGTACCGCCTGCCGTGATCGTTCCTCCGGCAGACACACTCCAAACGTAATTGGTCATGCCTGCCTGGGTGCTATAGACATTCCCGGTTGAATTGATGCATACCGAAGCGGGGCCGGCAAGGGTGGGTACCGGCAATGCGTTTACGGTCACGTTGTATATGGTTGCACTTGCAGCGGCACAACCGCTGCCGTTGGCATAGTTCACACTGACTGTCTGTGCCCCGGCGCTGTTCCAGGTTACGGTTATGGCGTTGGTACCGGCGCCGGCGGTGATGGTGCCCCCGGCCGATACCGACCAGGTATAGCCCGACATGCCGGTCTGGGTGGCGTAAACATTTCCGGTGCTTAATGCACAAACTGTGGCAGGGCCAGTGACGGAGGGCGCCGGCCTGGCATTGACAGTCACATTAAAGACGGTTGGCGCCAGTGCGGTACAGCCGGCAGCGCTGGTATAACTCACTGAAACGGTCTGGGCCCCGGGGGTGTTCCAGGTCACCGTAATGCTGCTGGTGACTGCCCCGGCAGTAATGGTGCCCCCTGCCGAAACCGACCAGGTATAGCCAGTCATGCCGGCCTGGGTGGTGTAGACGTTGCCCGTGGTGGCGGCACACGGGGAGGCGGCCCCTGAAATCGTCGGGACCGGGTAGGCGTTGACGGAAACCTGCACCACGTTCGACTCGGCAGCTCCCGTCCAGTCGGCTTTACAGGTCACCCGCGAGAGCCGTTTGTACCACGAAGTCTGGAGCGGCGTTCCCGGTGCATACACATTGGAGTTGGTGGATGGAATATCGGTAAAGCCCGTGGTTCCGTTGGTGGTCGACACCTGCCATTTGTATTCCAGGGTGCCGTTATAACCCGTGGGATTGGCCGTGCTGGTAAACGCGGCCGCGGCATTGCCCGTGCATACCGACTGGCTCGAGGCGATGGTTCCCCCCGAAGAAGGATTGGTGCAGGATCCCTGGCAACCCAGGAGCATGGCATTCGCGATCAGTTGTGGCCAGTTGCCGGTCATCGATATATCGATGGCGGGCTCCATGGTACCCCCGAGATAAATGACCTTGTAGTCGGGTCGATACGCACCCAGGATAGCTCCATCGGCATAGGATCCATTCGCGATGCCGCTCCCCTGGAGGGATACAATATCATGATATGATCCCGTAAGGCTTGATACTCCCGCGTAAAGCGGACCCGTGCCATTCACAAGATAAGAACTAAACGAGTAGGAGTTGGTATTGGTAGGATTGTAAACGGGAGAGTAAGCCGCGGTGGCGATGGCTCCCGTAACCGCCCAGGGTGACATGGTGGTAAATGCTCCCAGGATTACTGTGCCGCCTGCATCAACGTACGAGGCCAGGGTATTCCCCAGACCTGGCGCGTTGAAATAGGGATAATCGGAAAAAGTAAACACGGCATCATAGCTTTGCATCAGGCTAAGCGGGGGTACGCCGGCACGCGCGTCGTAATAGTCAACGGCCCCGCCGGTGACGGCCGAAATGGCGGCCCGGAAGGCGGGGTCATCCCCGTCGCTGGGAGCCCATAACAACCGCAGGTTGACACAGGTGGAACCGGGCAAAAACGGCTGCCCGGCTGCCTGTTTCCCCGCTGCAGCCGGCAGGGGGATCATGTTCAACTGGTTTTTTGATTCGGATGTAACTGCTTCTGATGACCCCGGTTTGATTTTATGCAGGGAAACAGCGGTCGGGATGGTTTGTGCTCCGGTGAAACGGACGATAAAGAGCAACAGCAGGATTGCGATCGGGGCGATGCCCCGACAGGGTGATTTCATCATGATAGGTTTCATTTTGCTGGAATAGGTTATGTTTAGTTGGGTAAAGTGCAGGTTTCAAAAGATCAGGCAAGTTTGAAATCATATCAAATTTGTCACCGGGGCAAAAGTAAGAAAAACATAAATCATGTTCATCAACCTTTTGGATTGATATTTAAAGCAATTTTAAATTGCAGTAAACGTCATTCTGCAATCAGAGAAGCACCACCTTCTCCCGCACGGGAGGCCAGCCAGGACGGGCAACCACCAGGAGGTAAACACCCTTTACCAGGGATTGGAGGTTGACCTCTGTTCCGGAAAGCAACCCGATGTGCTTCACATCCTGGCCGGTCTCATCCAACACCGAAACCTCCGCCCCTGCTGCATTGCCGATGTGAACGATCCCATGCGAAGGGTTCGGCCAGAGCGTGATGCGCGGCTGCGTCACTTCTCCCGTGCCGGTGGGGAAGCCAAAGTTGACGGTATAGAGATCATGGTGCACCAGGTCTTCCGCAAATACATCGATCATGGTGCTTCCCGGCAGGGAGAGCGCCGGCATGATGATGACGGTGGCATTGGTATCCATCGGCATGGCGGTGATTACCGGCACGGCGGCAGTTCCGCCGGGCAGGATTTCGTTGTAGGAAAACAGGTCGGGGCTGAAGTTTGCAACCGGGATTCCCCCGACACTGACCGAAGCCAGGCGGGCCTCGGTGTTGAAAACCTTGTCGCGGAGGGCATAGTTCGACTGGAACACCTGTTTCGACTGGTAATCCTGAATGAACAACACCACGCCGAGGTCAAAATAGCTCTCCACGTGCGTGGCGCTCAGGTCAATGGTCTTGTCAATGGTGAAGGGAATGCGGTCGGTGAGGGTGGCCGGGGTGCCGGTGCTGTCGGGGACCATCTTCATCATGACATGCTGAAAGGAGGTTTCACCGTTGGTCCTCACGTTCCCGGTGGTGGTTTCCTCGAACACGATGGCATGAAGCACCGGATTGGTGAGACCGTCGAAGGGTAACACGGTTGCTTTTACATGCAGGTTCGGGAGGCTCACGTTAAAGGAAGCGGCGATCTTTGCAAGTCCCTGTTTCTGCTGTGCAATGGCAAACGCACCTTTTACGGCATCCATATCGGTGGCATATTCCGTACCTCCCGTAAAGAGGGCCGGTATGGAAATAACACCGTAATAACTCCTCCTCGAGCCTCCCTCCGCGGTGTAATACGGATCGCCGGGTGAAGGCCAGTTCATCTGGTATTTCAGCAGGGTGATATCGTTTTTATGGTCGGTACACCAGGGTTCGAAATCGGTATTGAAAAAAGCGCAGGGGATACAGGTCGAGCTGGTGAACTCCTCGTAAAGCGGGCGGTTGGGTTCGGTATGGCTGACCCTCCGCACCGCGGTTGCCATGGTGTCGTTGCCGCTGAACTGGTCCTTCACGCCGTTCACCTTGTCGATCCATACCACAAGCTGGTGATCGCCCAGGGCTGTATTGACCAGGTCGGTGCAGGTGAAATTGCAGGTCGCGAGGGTATCCACGGCCAGGCCGGTAAGGTTGGTGGCATGCACCGGGCCGTTGTCGAGCCGCCAGTCAATGGCGGCGCTGGTAATGATCGTGTTCCCGAAATTCCTGAACTGCCCGGTTACGGCCGCTGGTCCGCCCATGAACTGCGGGGTGGTCAGGAGGGTCATGCCGGCATCGAGGTGGAGCGGATTGTAGAGCAGAATGTCATCGACCCACCAGTCCCAGAAGTTGAAAAAATTCCCGGATACGAAGAGGCAAAACTGGAAGGAGGAGCTGCCGGTATTGCTGTTTTTGATGTTGAGCCTGACCTGCGTTGCCGCGATGTTGTTCGAGGGATCGACCTGCCATGCCGTTTGCCAGAGGCCCCCGCCCGAACGGGTTGCAACGCCGATCTTCGGACCGCTGCCTGAACTGTCGTGGTATTTGTGCCGGAAGGTCAGCGTGACCGAATCAAAGCCGGTGAGGTCGATCACCGGCGAGATGAGCCGCGATACGCCGGTTTGGTTGATATAGGTAAAGTTTGCCTCCGACGGGTTCCCCCCGGCGTTGTTGGTGTAACGGCTTGACCAGAGAGATGCATAATCGTCGATGGTCCACCCCGGGGGCGGCATCTGGTTCGAGGAGAATTCTTCCCAGAGGAAAGTCTGGGCCGGCAGCGCCTGGCTGAGTAAAAAAGCGGTAAGGAAAAGCAACAGTCGGTTCATGAAGCCAAATTTTTATCAAAGTTAAGCGTAATGGATGAATCACTAACTTTGGGGTGCAAAAATGGCTATGAAAAAGAAACTATCAACCATGGGCATCCTTTTTATGCTGGCACTGAAAAGCCCGCCAATGCCGGAGTTTTCGTTGTTCCATAAACATAGCATTGTCCAGGTCCGCGGTTTTTCACTGAAGAAAATCGCGCTGGAGTTTTTTATGAATTAACCACGGTTCATACCCCGCCTGGTTATGCCTGAACAGGCGCCCCCGGTACATAATACCCTGAAATATGAAAACAACATATACAACAGTCAAAGGATCATTCTCCCTGATAAATCTTGCGCTGTTCATTTTATTGTCGTTGCTGATAGCCCCCGGGTGTAAAAAGAAACAGGCTGCAGCAGGCAGCGATTGCCTCTCCAAACTGGATTTCACGAAAATTACATTTACGGATAATACAGGAAATACGTTATTTGTTGATCCGACCGACTGGACCAATGATGCCACCTGGTGCGACCAGGAATATAGCCTGTTCCATACCGGTAATCTTGATCTCACAGGTTCCGACACTTCGAAACTTTTTACGCTCCTGTTCCCAAACCCATTGGCCACCACGGGCGTGATGATCCTGACCAGGCCGAAGCTGTGCCCTTTTCAGTGTGTTGTTGTGAACAGATCATTCCAGGTGCTCGACACCTTCAGCCTCCCGAACATAGCGGGCAACGTTGAACGTCAGCTGTATTTTTCTGATTCCACAAAGTATAAGCATGGCCAGTATTACCGGATATACTATGCTGCCCACAGCACCAGAAAGCTCTTTTTCTTCAAGGGCCACGGGGATTTCCAGGTTCATTGAGGCGGAATAACTATTGCCCTGCAGTTTCCCTATTCAGGAATATTGTACAGCCTGCAAATCTCCTTGTACGACATGCTCTTCAGCTCCTTTTCGCTCCTATAACCGGGAGTGGCCGATTTTAATGCGTGGCTGGTGCCTGGTATGGCGATAAACCGGAACTTATTGGCGGTGGTGAGCGGCTGCGAGACCATGTCGGAGGTGAATTCAATGCTTCCATACTGGTGGATCAGAAAACTCCAGTTCGCATTGACCGCATAGGCCGGCAAGGGGCGCACGGATGTTCCTCCGTAATTATCATTGGCCAGCCAGCAATAGGCCAGCACGACGCCGTTTTCAACAATGTTCTGGGTCAGGTCAGGGGCGGTGGCTGCAAAATACCAGTCGCCCGAGCCGCCCGACCACACTGTGGGTGAGAACCATTCTGAATAATAAACCGTGGCATCCTGCCCGGCAGGTCCCTGGGGGCCCTGTGCCCCATCCTTGCCGCATCCTGAAAGCATCATGGCCGAAACGGCAGCAATAAAAAATAATGTTCTGAATCCTGTTTTCATGTTATCTGTATTTAAGGGTTATAAATTGGTTGTGCGATGAGTTCATCCTCGGATTACTGCAAAAGTACGACAGCTGATCCTTGAAAATGTTACATAATTATGGATATTCATGAATAATTTTTTTGTTGGTTATCAATGAAAAATGCGGCTGAAGCCGGGTTATTTAATATTCGGTATTCGCTATTCAATATTCGCCTGAAAAACAACATGCTGGTTTTTTACGACCGGAATAATTATCTTTGTACGATAACAATAATAATACCAATTATTATGATGCAGATACTCGTCGCTATCGATTTTGAACCCCAGTCGCTCATCGCCCTGGAACAGTCGTACAATCTGGCACGCCTGGTGCCGGCAGAAATTGTGCTGATTTATGTATATGATCCGCCGGCCGGAATACGTTCCCTGTTCGGTGCATCGTACGACGAAGATATCCTGAAAAAGCTGGAAGATCAGCTTGCCGCGCTCCGCGCCAGCGTGCAGGCTGAAACCGGGTTGCAGGTTTCAACCATCCTCGAAAAAGGGCAGGTTTATTCCAAGATACTGGAAACGGCCGATAAGATGCAGGCCGCCTTCATCATCATGGGCACGCACAGCCAGCCTGAACTTCCGGGGAGTGCTGTGGGTGCGCTGGGGGCCAACAGTTCAAGAGTTTTACGTTCGACCAAATGCCCGGTGATCACCATCAATGCACGGCATCATTTCGACGGCTGCCGGAACATCCTGCTCCCGCTCGATCTAACCACCGAAAGCAGGCAGAAGGTTACATGGGGCATTAAAATTGCCAAAATATACGGAGCCGGAATCAAGGTGGTTTCGGGGATCTGGAGCAAAAACGACCCTGACGTACACAACAAGCTCAGGTTCCTGGCCGGGCAGGTAAAACATGTTATCGAGCAGGAGGGCATCCGGTGCACAGCCGAAATCGTGGAGGATGTGGAAAACGAGAAAGCACTCATCCCCGCCGTACTCAACTATGCAGAACAACAGGGCGATATCGACCTGATCATGATCATGACCCAGCAGGAAACAAGCGTGATCGAGTTTTTCGTGGGCTCCCGCGCCCAGGAGTTCGTGCGCCTGTCGCCCGTTCCCGTCATGTCGATCGCGCCAAAAGAGTTGGGCTTCGTCTCCATTTTCAGCTAAGGCAGGCAGGGCCGTTCCAGTTAAGTTCTTTGCATTCATGTTCAAATGAAACAGAAATCGCGGAAACGATGAAAAACCTATTATTCATCCTCGCTCTTTTATTCCCCCTGGCGGCCTCTGCCCAGCAGAAAACCGCCGACATGCTGCACTCGAACAGTTACTGGACCCCGGCAGGAAACCCTTCATTCTCCCCGCAGGATGTTACGGGCCCGTCTTTCGCCATCAGCCCTGAAGGGCAGCCCTGGGTTGCTTTTACGGATAACATCAGCCAGAACAGGGCATCGGTGATGAAACTCGAGTGGGGTACCTGGGTGTATGCGGGCCCTCCCGGTTTTACAGCAACCCCCGTAAGCCAACCCTCCCTTGCTTTCAGCCCGGCGGGTGTGCCGCATATCGCTTTCTGCTCCGACAAAGCCAACGTCATGAAATTTGACGGGCAGAACTGGGTAAGTGTTGGGGCTGCCGGCTTTTCGGTGGGGATCGCGTACGCACCCGTGATCGCGTTCAGCCCGTCGGGAGAGCCCTGGGTGGCCTATTCGGATTATACCTTCGCCTACCGGGCCACCGTGATGAAATACAACGGCACCAGTTGGGTAGTTGTGGGTGCCCGCGGCATTTCGGCGGGGGCGTGCAACTCACCGGGCCTCGTGTTCAACGCTGCCGGCGAAGCTTACCTGGCATTCCAGGATGGCGGGGCTTCCAGCAAAGTGATTGTTAAAAAATTTAACGGGACTGCCTGGGAAAATGTCGGGCCCGGCGCTGCCACTACTGACGTCGGCGACTACCCCAGCCTGGCCGTCAACGCCGCGGGCCAGCCCTATATTGCATTCTACTATGAAGGATGGGGCGCCACGGTAAGAAAATACGACGGGACGGCGTGGAGCTATGTTGGGCCATACGGTTTTTCACCCGGGATGGTCAACTGGATCAACCTGGCCTTCAGCAAAGCCGATGAGCCGTACGTGGCCTTTACCGATAATGCAAATTCCTACAAAGCCACGGTGATGCGCTACAACGGCACCAGCTGGCACTTCCTTGGAAACCCTGGGTTTTCTAACGGGGAGGCAAATTACACGAGTATGGCCTTCCATCCTGTTACGGGACAGCCCTACGTGGCCTTTAAGGATGTGCCGGATACCGGCAAAGTGACGATGATGAAGTACGATTCCATTTTTGTCGGCATGGCTTCCCGGTCACTTGAGCAAGTAAGGATATTTCCCAACCCCGCCCGGGAAACCATCGCGATCGATCTGCCTTTTTCCGGCGGAGCCGAACAGGAAATCAATATTTACAATATTGCCGGAATGCAGGTTTTATCCTTGCAATCAAGGCAGAAATCCATCACCGTAGATATCCGCAACCTGCCCGCAGGCGTTTATTTTGTGAGGATATCGGGCAGTTCGCTGGTGTGCACCGGGAAGTTCAGTAAAATGTAAACACGTTTATAAAAAATGGCCTACACCTACCATTATCCGCACTTCGCCCTGACGGCCGATGCTGTCGTATTTTCAAAATCCGAAGAAGGTTTAAACGTTTTGCTGATCCGCAGGGCCAATGAACCGTTTAAGGATTGCTGGGCTTTCCCTGGTGGTTATGTCGATATTGAAGAAACGATTGATCATGCCGTGCAACGGGAATTGGAAGAAGAAACCGGCGTATCGGGTGTGTCGTTAAAACGTTTTGATCTTTTTGATGCTGTTGACCGGGATCCGAGGGAAAGAACCGTTACTGTTGCATATTACGGGTTCAGCCATGATTCAGCCGGAACCGTTAAGGCCGGAGATGACGCGAAGGATGCCAGGTGGTTTTCCGTTGACAGCTTACCGGTACTTGCATTTGATCATGCAACAATCCTGAAAATGATTTTGGAGGTGTTATAGACATACAGGCCTGCCGCGGGTATTTCGACAGGTTCGCCGAGAATTTTACCACCGGCTTCCGCCACTTTTTTAACTGCCTCCCGGATGTCGTCAACGGCGATCACCAGCGAAGGAGTTTGAGGCGGGTCCTCTTTTTTCACGGGATAAAATCCGCCATTGATCGTTCCACCCATTTTAGGCCTGCCATTCATATCATTCTCAGAGGTTGTTACCACTACATAATTTCCCATTTCCTCGCCCATGGCCTCGGTTTTCCATCCAAAAGCTTTTGTATAAAAATCTGCCATTCGTGCCGTGTCTTCGGCCGGTATTTCAAAGTGTACTACCGGGTTCATGCTATTCATATCGTTTGAATTTATATTGTTGCGGTTACTTTAATTTTTCAGGATCAGGCATCGTTGAATTCATCTGAACAAAAATACTACTTTTTGAATAATGCAGGGGAAAACGGCCAGGCCATGGGCGGAAGCCCGGGGCAATTTAATCAGAATTTACCGGCGAAGATCGGGTGATTTTCCAACTTATTTAAACAGCATCTTCCATAAATATTTATCCCTGGCCGGTATATGTTTGTGAAACATGACAAACTGTTCCCGCTGGCGTTGCTGCAGCTATAATTAAGGCACTTTTTTATTTTATTTTAATAGGGTGAAATAAAGGAAGGTGCCATTAAATAATTATATTTGTTAATAATTTTGCTAACTAAAAAAAATACAATGAAAAAAATCAACCTGACAGAACTTATGGTAACACCAGATTCTGAATTGCTGAGTATCTTCTCGAATCACCCGGAGTATTCGACTCCCACGCTACTTTACTGCTATGCTGAAATAAAAAGACGTGAATTAGCATTGTCTGAAACATTGCTTAAAGCGGTTTCTGCAGGGTTGAAAATTGACGATTTTGATAGTGAGGTGAAGAAGGCTGCCATTAGCAGGGGGTTTAATTCATACCTTGAGTTATATTTAAGTATCATAAAAACACAGAAAGGTGCAGAACCGGAACAAGTCACCGGGCACGCGTCATCTGTACCTAACAATAACATAAATAATATCTCCGTGCAACATAATACTGATCCCGATCCAAAATACAGCCAGATAAATAATCAGGCCAATAGTCAATATAAGGTGCTCCCTTTTAATGATTCAACTGATCCTGCCGGCACGTTGCAACAAATTATCAATAATGAAGCCCTTTATGGCTGGAGGTATAAAAATCATCAGTATACGGACAAGACGGCTCCTGCAACTACCGGTTGCTTTGGGTTCGGAGCCACTCCTGCTCATAATTCACATGTTGGCTTTGTGATTTTTGAAAAGAGTTAGATTGATGAAATATCTCATTTTAACTTTGATCCGGATGTATCAGGTGTCGGTTCCGAAAAGATTACGTCGGCAATGCCTGTTTAAAGAAAGTTGTTCCTGTCACGTGTTCAGGGAAACACGGGAAAAAGGATTCACAGCTGGCATTAAAGCCCTGAAATATAGAATGCACAATTGCAGGCCGAACTATATTTTAATTAAAATTAATGGTAATATTTCATTGATTACTGCGCAAAATGAAGCAATTAATGAATGTGAAATAGATGAGCGAATCTTAATGGGAACTCAGATCACACAACTCAATTAACAATGTTGAGATGCCGGGTGTGACAGTTTGCTTGGTTTGCAAACCGGTTCCGATTGGTATTTCCATTTGAACAAACGTTCTTGCAATTCATAAATGATCGTTTACGAATCTTTTTTATCGCCCTAAAAAATATCACATGAAAGTTAAACCTTCAGGTAAAAATTCAACAGTAAAGGATCATGATAAAAAATCAGATATCGATCTGCACAAATGGTTAAAAAGTATCGGTAAGGCCACATTTGTGGAAATCCTTTTTCCCGCCCTCAGTGGTAATATAAACGTGTCGTATCGAGAGATCGCGGAAAAATATCCAACATACAAGAAATACACAACTCAACAGACCCGACTCGCTGCCGCGAGATCTGTTTTTCGTCATGGGCTGGAATTAAAAGCACTCCGGATTATCACGGCCAGTTCTCGATTGGACCCAAATGTGGTTGAACAGGCGAGGGTATACCTGAAACCTTAATTTTTTCTTTACCCGCAGGTTTTACAGTACACATTAAATTGGTTGCCTTTTTTATAACGAGACGGTGTGGCGTGAAATGTACTCTTTCCATTCATTTAACAATTCCTCCTCAGAGATGCTCAGGGCAGCAAGAAGGTCTTTCTTGTTGTTAAATTTCAATAGTTCTATGATTTTTGCCCTCCCGAATTTCTTGTCGATAAATAAGACCATGCTTCCCGAGAACCCGTACCGCAACTTCCCGGTCCAGAATTTATCCAGTTCAGCCGGAAATTTATTTTCAGAAACCGCTTTCCTTACTTCAGCCAGACTGGCGGAATCGGACTGGCCTGAAGCATAGGTTGCCAGTCCCTCTACAAACCAGTCAATACCTGTTACATCACTGAAATCGGGACTCGCATTGAACTGGCCATGATACGCGTGAACCAGTTCATGCGTGATCAATTGCTGAGTTTTTATTTTATCAGCATATTTATGTTCACAGGACTCTGTATCCCAACGTTTTGGGGAGATCATATCCAGTTTGCCGGCGACGCCGCTGGCTACCATCCAGCATTCTGATTTAAAATCAGGCATCTTCCAGTCCGTTTGCCACTGCGTGTCCAGTGATTTACGGTTTGGATGGATATTGACTTCAAACCTGCTTTTAAAGGATCCTCCAAAGAAGGCCTGGACAGTCAATATGCCGCTGTCAATGAATGCCTTGTATTCCTTAACATTTTGCTTGTCAACTGAATCATAATGTATGGAATAGATTTTGTGTGTTTCAGTAATCCATTTTGACTCCGCTTGTACCCAGCTACTGAACAAGACCAGGGAACAAACAATGAACGGGATCCGGGAATTTTTACTCATGCTGTTTTTTGGGGTCTTTGACGACGGCTGGATGATCCGGTTACAGTTTTTTACTTTCCCCAGGTGAGTCGCTTCCCTTTTACCCCGGGGCTGAAGCCCGGGACAATGCAATCAGATGGCCGGCGAACCCCATAAATCAATCCATCAGGAAACTGCAAAGGGTTTGACCTTTGTCGGCGCCCGATGTGACATTAACCGAGAAGATATGAACTCCCCCTTTCCAGGTTTGACCCTCATAAGGTAAAACGTTAAGAAGGTAAGTCCCTGTTAATTTGCCATTGGCAACAGAACCAATATGGCAGGTACTTCCACCCGGCCCAACAATTTCAGAGCCAATATTGCAAAATTGCCGATTGCTAATCTTGCTACCCCGGCTCCATTGGTGTCGGTAACACTCACAATGATGTACAGGTTGTTTGCATTGCCCGGTGAAGCCATACCATCATCCCCGATTGCACATAAATTTAATTTTGCCATAATATTTAGTTTTGGTTCGCCTAAACTTTGATCGGATTTTCAGCTTCCTCCGGGATACGTTATGATAAAAGTGTTTCCGGGACATCATCTAAAAAGCCTTTCAATATCTCAAAAATACGACGTAAATCATGAAATGTCAAGTATTTCAAAGAATTATAGGGAGAATTTTCCACTCTTTCCACTCAAAGTTGCAACCAGCTGGCATCCTGCCATCCTTTATACCTCATTCACATTGCATCCTTTGGCAGGTATAATTATCCATTTTACCGATCATAATTGACATCCGGGCCGGTCTTCATTATTTTTGCACAAATACATATCCCATGAAAAAGATTTTCACCCTGCTTGCACTTTTGTTCGCGTTTCAAAGTGTTCATGCACAGTCGGACAAACCGGAAAAGGTTGTCATGAAACCTGCCCTGCTGGTGATCGACGTACAAAAACAATTTCTGCCCATGATGTCGAAAGAAGACCAGGAGCGGGCCCTCGAAATGATGGATGCCGCCAATTACGACTATGAGGCCTTTCTCATCCGTGACGCGATCATCAGCCATGATGCCCAGTATACAAAACAGGTTGAATCCATATTTAATGCCCTGGATATGAACACCATCGACTATATGTTCAAGATCCGGAAGGAGTGATGATCCATGCTGATGATTAAAACCCTGCCTGTACTGTGCAATATTTGAAACAGGACCGTTTCAAACCAGATGTTGCTTTCATCTGCTTTCGGGCAACCATTGCAGGAACAAGGGTGTCTGCCATATACTAACCGTACTGCCAATGTCACACTCCCCGCATCATCCTCCCGAAGCCAAAGCGCCTGCAAAAATATCTTTGAAACGTTACAGAAACATGGTGATCGCGTTTTCGGTGATCATCATCCTTCTTTCGGCCACCAACGTGGTCCTCTTCATCAGGGTTTCCCGGGCTGCAAACCTGGTGAAAAGTCAGCGCCTCACGAGCAGCCCGTGTTCACTGGCCATCATCCGGCTGGCCGACGCTCATGACCAGTATACGCGCCCGCTGCTTCTTGCCGAATCGGAATCGGAATCGGAAGCTTTCATCTCCCTTAAAGCGGATATTGCCACCTTCATCGAGCAAGCGCAGAATAAGGGAGTGGTAAGTTCCGCATCGGTTTACGTGAAGGACCTGAATTCAGGGTTCTGGACAAGCATGTACGGGAACAGGGAATACCATCCCGGCAGTCTCATGAAGCTGCCTTTATTGATGTACTACCTGAAACAGGAGGAGATCCACCCGGGAATATTGAAAAAGGAATTTGTTTACGAGAAGCCACCTGTCGGCCTCCCAACGCAGAAATACAAAGGCGATTCGATCATCCCGGGGCGGAAGTATCCGGTGGCGAAACTCCTCAGGTACATGACCGGCGAATCGGACAACAACGCCACCTTCGTACTCAGCAGCCATATAGATAAAGATCTGTACCGCCAGTTTTTCAAGGACATCGACATGCCATGCTGCGATCCTGAAGATTTTCTCTATTCAGTTTCGCCGCGGCAGTATTCAAAATTCCTCAGGTTGCTCTTCAACGCGACGTTTGTCAATGAAGAACTCTCGGAATACGGTCTGAGGCTGCTTACCCAGAGCAGCTTCAGAGGAGGGATTGTGAAAGGCCTGCCCGATGGCACCGTCGTTGCACATAAGTTCGGCGAGCGGGGCATCAACGACCTGATGGACTTCTCTGAATCAGGCATCATTTACGCCCGCAATTCTCCCTATATCCTCACGGTCATGACCCGCGGGAACCATGTTGAAAAACAGGCGGAATTTGTCAGCGGCATCTCGGCCATGATTTACAAACGGATGACAGGAGGTTGATTCTTTTTTCCGGCTGAGGCTCGTCAATGTGAGCCCTTTTTCAATTTTGTTGATGAACTGCGATATAATTTCTATTTTTACTATTTGAAAATGAAAATAGTATGAATGACCATCGCAGAACAAATGAAGAACTCCCGGAGGAGTTTCAGAAATTCCAGCAGCAGTATTTTGAATTGAGCGCATCGCATGAAAAAGATATGGCAGTTTTAAGAGCTGCCGAAGAAAAATTGAAGTTAAGTGAAGAGCGGCAGCGGGAGGTGCTCGAAAACTCGTTGGATGCAGTGTATAAAAGAGATTTTCGAACCAATGGCTATGAGTATATCAGTCCTGTTTTCATTCATTTGACTGGCTATACTCCTGAAGAGATGAAGACGTTGCCTCTTGAAACCGTTATTGAATTAATCCATCCGGATGATGTGCCCGAGGTTGAACAAACCCTTACCCGGGCAATTTCAAAAGAAACAGGTCAGGCAAATCAGGTTGAATACCGATTCAGACACAAGAATGGCGGGTATCGCTGGTTCATTGACCGGTTTACGGTAGTATACGATAATCAGAATAAACCTGTTGCACTTATTGGCAGTATTAGCGATATAACGGAGCGTAAACAAGCAGAAGGAGCATTGGCTGAAACGCAATTGTTTCTTAACAGCATCATCGAATACAGCCCTAACTCAATGTGGATTTTTGATGAACACGGAACCCTGATACGATTAAACCAGGCTTGCCGGGATAATCTTCACTTGAAGGATGATGAGGTTATCGGTAAGTACAATATTTTTGAGGATAACCTTATCGAAGAGCAAGGTTTTATCCCAATGGTCAAAGATGTATTTAAAAAAGGTTTGACAGCCCGTTTTACCATCCAATACGATACTTCAGCCTTAAAGAATCTTAAACTTGAGCGGACTATAAAAGTATTTCTGGATGTGCATATTTCACCGATTTTAAATCCTCAGGGCAAAGTAACCCATGCAGTCATTCAACACAATGACATCACCGATCGTAAACTGGCAGAGCAAACATTGACGGAGTCAGTAGAGAAGTATCGTGTTCTGTTGGAAGGCAGCATACTTGGAATTTTGGCTTTTGACATTGAAACCTTTGAGTGCTCCTTTTCTAATTCTGCTGCTTGCAAGTTATTCGGCTATAATGAGCAAGAAATTACAGCGTTGAAACTGGCTGATTTCCACCCAAAGGAATCGTTTGAACTGGTGATAAGCGAATTTTGGGCTCAGGGACGTGGTGAAAAATCAATATCCAACGCCTTGCCTTGTCTGCGGAAAGACGGTACGATTTTCTATGCTGATATTGCAGGATCTTCCACCATCCTGAACGGCAGAAATTGCAGCATAGGGTTTATAATGGATGTGACTGAACGAAAAAAAGTTCAGGAATCTTTAATGGAAAGCGAATCTTCTTTAAGACAAGCTCAGGAAATTGCCATGATGGGTAGTTGGGAATTGGATTTAATTAATCAAAAGGCAAAATGGTCGGAAAATTGTTTTATCCTTTATGGATTGAAACCATTTGAGCTGGAACCAACTTTCGAATACTTCAAAAACAGAGTTCATCCTGATGACTTGCACATCATTGATGAAACTTTTGAAAATATTTTTAAGTTTAAAAAACCCAGCAAGGGTGAAGTACGCATAATCTTCCCGGATGGCAACGACAGGTGGGCACAAATCAATATAGCACCAGTTGTTACAGCGGGTGAACTTGTTGCATTGAAGGGGATACAAATAGATATCACTGACATCAAAAAAGCGGAAGACAAAATTCGCGAAAAAGATATCCAGTTCAGAAAGCTTTCTTCAAATTTGCCTGACCTGATTTTTCAATTTTCAAGACGACCTGATGGAACCTACTGCGTTCCCATAGCCTCAGAAGGCATTAAAAATATTTTTGGCTGTTCTCCGGAAGATGTAGTTGATGACTTTGAGCCTATTGGCAAGGTAATTTTCCCGGAAGATGTTGAAAGAGTTATTAACGACATTGAATACTCAGCAAAGCATTTGACCTACTTTACCTGTGAGTTCAGGGTACAAATACCTGGCAAGCCGGTTCAATGGATTTTTTCCAGGTCAACACCTGAAAAATTGCCGGATGGCACTGTAACCTGGTATGGCTTCAATGCCGACATCACCGAGCTGAAGCAAACTGAGACGGAACTTGTCAAAGCCAAAGAACACGCCGAGGAAAGTGACCGGCTTAAATCAGCGTTCCTGGCCAATATGAGCCACGAAATCCGCACGCCGATGAACGGAATTCTAGGATTTTCCGGATTGTTAAGAGAGCCGCAACTGACAGGCGATGAGCAACAAAAATACATCAGCCTCATCGAGAAAAGCGGTAAGCGGATGCTCAATATTATTAACGATATTGTAAATATCTCGAAAATTGAATCGGGGCTAATGGAAATTTCGATCAATGAAGTTAATGTTAATGAACAGGTCGCAGATGTTTTGGCTTTTTTCACCCCTGAGATTAAGAAAAAAGGTATACAGCTTCTGGCCTCCAAGGCTCTGCCATTAAAAGAAGCCATCATTTCATCAGATGGCGAGAAACTTTACGCCATCCTGACTAACATCGTCAATAATGCAATAAAACATACTCAAACTGGCTCCATTGAAATTGGCGTTGAGAAAAAGGGCGGCTTCCTTGAGTTTTTCGTGAAAGATACAGGCAATGGGATTCCTGAAAATCAAAGGGAAATTATTTTTGAACGATTCAGGCAATCCAGTGATTTAACAAGCCGGTTTACTGAAGGTGCAGGGTTGGGTCTGTCCATTTCCAAAGGCTTCGTGGAAATACTGGGTGGGAAAATTTGGCTGGAAAGTGAATTGGGGAAGGGGTCTGTATTTTATTTCACCATCCCTGTTAACGCTGATGTGAAAGCGAAACCTTCGGTTATCAAAGGTGCAGCCAGCACAGAAGCAGACCAACAGGTTAAAAACCTGAAAATTCTGATCGCCGAAGACGACGAAGATTCGGCATGGTTTCTGGACACAGCACTCAAACCGTATTGCGGGGAAATTTTTACAGCAGGAACCGGAGTTGAAGCCGTTGAATCCTTGCGCAAGCATCCCGACATGAGTTTGATTATGATGGATATCAGGATGCCCGGGATGGACGGGTATTCAGCAACCCGGCAGATACGGCAATTCAACAAAGATGTAATCATTTTTGCACAAACAGCGTTTGCCATGACTGGTGACAGGGAAAAGGCGATCGAAGCCGGTTGCAACGACTACCTTTCAAAACCTTTCAGAATCGAAGAACTCAGGCGGTTGATGCAACAATACTTCAGTAAATAGCGATAGCATTCTTTGGTTCTGGTCACCTCATAGCCTTATCTGATAAATATACCTGTAATAATGGAAAAGAAAACAGCGCGGCTGGAAGCATTCAGCGACGGGATATTCAGCGTGGCAATCACGCTGCTGGCCATAGAAATTGGTATTTCAGAATATGAAGGGGCTACCAACCTGGATCTCTGGCACAAAATTTTAGCGAAATGGCCTGCCTATTTCACCTATTTCAATTCATTTGCCACCGTGCTGCTAATATGGATAGGCCATCATAAAATAATTAACCAGGTTCGTGCAGCCAGCCAGGGGGTTCTCCTGTTAAACGGCATGGTACTGCTTTTTGTGGTTCTCTTTCCGTTTCCCACCAAAACGGTAGGCGCTTTCATAGGAACCAACGCGGTAAATACTGCCGTTGCTTTTTATGCAGGGTATACCGGGTTGATCGTGTTAAGCATGCTTCTGCTGAATGTCGGAATTGTCAGAAAAACAAAATTGCTGGTATCCGCCGAAAACAGCCTGCCCTGGTTCAGAAAAATGATAAAAGGCCAGGTAATTGGCGTGATGGTTTATGGTGTTGCAACGCTTATTGCTTTCTATTCGCCGGCAGTCGCCCTGTTACTCACCTTTGCCATGTGGGTTTTCTGGGCTGTTGTGACCTTTGATACCGAAGAGGAACTGTTGTAAGAAGAAAAAGATGATTGCACCCGACAAACTGGCCACGATGGCCAGGGCCGCCCGGAAGGAGCACGCGACCCTGGTAAAGCGGCTCTGCGCCTCCGACACCCGTAAACTCGACGAGCGGGTACATACCCTTCATGAAGCGGTGTTTGATACGATCAACTGCCTCGATTGCGCCAATTGCTGCCGCACCCTCGGCCCCAGGATCACCGATGCCGACGTGCAACGAATCGCGGCCTCGCTGCGGATGAAGCCTTCGGGGTTCGTGGAGCGTTACCTCATGGTGGATGAAGAGGGCGATTACATCTTCCAATCGATGCCCTGCCCCTTCCTGGGCGGCGACAACTACTGCTCCATATACGATGCCAGGCCCAAAGCGTGCCGCGAATATCCCCACACCGACCGGCGCCGGGTTTACCAGGTGCTGGCGCTGACGCTTAAAAACAGTGCGATTTGCCCGGCGGTATTCGAGATCCTGGAGCGGTTGAAAAAAGGAGATTAACCGGCCGCTTCCCTGAAATACTGATCATAGGCGCTCATGTCGAGTAACCCATGGCCGGAGAAGGGGAAAGACAACCCGGTGCAACGGAGTGGCCCGGTAGATCCGGTTAAGATCCTGCACCTCCTCAGGGATCTCGATGTAGCGTTCTTCCGACATCTCCTGCCCTGGCATATCTGCCAGTACATTATACCACCGGTGTGGCATTTCACGCTCATTCAGGTAAAATTTTCTTGTTTTTTCCCTGTGTGATGAATTTTAGGGTTAATAAAAAAGCCGGACTGCCTTTGGTACTGGCAAGCCGGCTTATAAATCAAAAAAAAAAGCCTGCCGTTGTAAACAGCAGGCCATGAATCTATATCATTTAAAGCAAATCCTGGTGTTTACGCGATGAATTTATCATTGCGCCACCACCAGCAGTTGAAACAGATCGAAGTTTGGTTCATGATCATGCATTCCGATTTCATGTGGAAATTGTAATTTTTTTTTGATACCAAACGTTTAAATTTTTTTTCGTGCAAAAAAACGGAAAAATATCGCGTTTTCCATCTCTGTTTGCAAGAACATGCAGATGCAACTCCTGCGCTGTGGATCCCTGCAAAAATGTTTTCAGCCATCCTGGGCAACTCCACCCGGCCATGAACATTTGACGATGGTTATGGCCGGGCAATTGTTCAAAAGATGGGTTTGCCTTCCCGCTTTCTATTTGTGATATAGTTACAACCGACAAACCTGCTGGAGATAGAAAAGGAATTAAAAAATCGCCTTTCTGTGTTTTATAGTTATGTTATCCACCCAGACAACAAAAACCGCCGGTAAATGAAAGTTGCAGTTAAAATTCCAGGAGGCTTGCCCGGGTCCGAAAAATGTTGTATCATTATAGTGGGATATTCTACCCAAATTGTTATGGCGAAATTTAGTATTCCATTTTTCCCTTTTTAATATGAAAAAGAATCCATTCCAGTTCGGCATTTCTGTGATAATTCCCCTGTTTTTGTTTTGTATTTTACTAAAACCGACAATTGCAGGCGGGCAAACGACCGGCACTGCTTCAGCTGGTGATACAGCAAGCCGAACCACTGTCAGTTCACCGGGAGAAATAACCGAACCCGTTATCGATGAACCGGCCGGGACTTCCGGCCCGGGAGTGAATGGAACTCCTGCCGAAAAATATAAACGGGATGAATCTGCTGCCATGGTGTGGAACCATTTGACCAGGCTATGGGAACCGCCCGCGGGAGAAGGAGATTCGTTTCTTCCTAATACCGCTTCCAATTGCGCCAATTCAGATTTTGCACAAGGCAACTTCAACTTATGGAAAGGATGTTATGGCACCTGGTGTGACAGTGCTTCAGCCAACAATACCCGCTGCAGCGTTCCTTACACTTTCTTCAAACCTCCCTGCAATAATGCAAATATGCCATGGTCAAATACTCCGACCGGGGGACATTTCCAGATAATAACGGCTCCCGGAAGTGCTGACGCGTTTGTTCCAGCCATCAATTCAATTTTCCCGGGTGAGTCATACACATGCCTGCTTGGCAATCATCAGACAAATAATGGAGGTGGATATGTTGACCAGTTAAAGTATACCATGACAATGGGTACCGACAACCAGTTTTTTATTTACCGGTATGCCATTGTACTGGCCAATATTACCGATGCAACGCACAACACGCCCAACCGACGGCCAAGATTTACAATTTCCATTGTAGATCATACAACAGGAGCCCTGCTTGACCCGGCTTGTGGTTTTTTTGATGTATACCCCGGTGACGGGACAACAGGATGGCTAACCCAGGGTACAGGGAATAACCAGCTGCAATATAAAAATTGGAATACTGTTGGTATCGATTTAAGCGGAATGACTGCCATCGGTCAAACCATTGACATTGTTTTTAATATTCATGGTTGTGCTTTTACAGCCCATACCGCCTATGCATATATCTCGGCCACCTGCGGATCAATGACTGTTTCCCTGGCAGGATGCGAGGGATCGGGCCAGATAACCTTTACAGCTCCCCCGGGTTTTGCCAACTACGAATGGCAGGGTCCCTACTGCCCTTTATGCCCCACCCCACCCCCGATCTACACGGGACAGACCGTGACCATTACAACGGCCCAGGGAGCAGTCTCCGGCAATGTATTTGTGTTAAACCTCACCGCCGCAAACGGATGCATGGTCCAGAATGTTCAGAACATTGTCGGTTTTACTTCCGTAAGCGCAGCATTCAGTTCATCGGTCATGTGCGCCCTTAATCAAAGCACCTTTACCGATATATCGGTCAGCAGCAACCCCACCCAACCCGTCATTAACCGGCAATGGCAGGTGGACGGCGGAGCATGGTCGGGATTGTCCGCCAACCCGGTTTACAATTACACTTTCCTGACGCCCGGGCCACATACCGTGGCCGTTCAGTCCTTTTCACTGGACGGATGCATGGGGACCACCTCGCAGGTGGTCAATATCGATCCGGCTCCCGCCATCATCAATGCATCCACCACCAAATCGATTTGCTCGGGTGATGTGGTTGCCCTTGCCCTCGATTTTTCCCCCGGGACGGATGCCACCTGGACGAGTACCGTAACTTCCGGTACTGCCACGATTACCCCAAACCCGGCAAGCCAGTCGGGGACGGTTATCAATGACGTGATTGTGAGCACCGGCGCCGGGAGCGCCGTTGTGACCTATACGGTTACCCCGCATATCAGCGGCTGTAACGGAACCCCTGTTATCTTCAACGTGACGGTGAGCCAGATTCCGAACGTGACATTTACCTATAACACGCCATCAGCCTGTTCGGGGGTCGCTATGAACATCCAGCTTTCATCAAACGTTGCGGGCGCCTCCTTTGCGTGGACAGCCACCGGCAGTTCAGGCAACGTATCCCCGCAATTCACCTCCGGAACGGGGAATATCACCCTTCCTTTCACCAACTTGGGCACCGCCATCGAGAATGTGGTATTCTCCGTTGTTCCTTCGGCAAGCGGGTGCTCTCCCGTTGTGCCGGCCGTGTCGAACCCCGTCACGATATACCCCGTGCCCGACCTGCTGACCTCGCCGGCCAGCCTCACGGTTTGTTCAAATTCACAGGCCAGCATCACCCTGAGTTCGGTCGTGCAGAACACCACCTATGCCTGGACCGCCACCGGGGGAGCCGGCATCACGCCCACAACCGTCGGCGGGAACGGGAACATCGCGGAGACATTCCAAAATTCCGGCGCGGCTCCCGCAACAGTCAGCATCGCCATCGTGCCCACCGCCAACGGGTGCAGCCATACCGGCCTGGCCCCCTACCTGCTCATCGTGAACCCGAAGCCGGGTGTCGTCTTCCCTGCAAGCCCTGCCAGCCCGCAAACGATCTGCTCGGGAACCTCATCCGCAACGGTGAACCTGCTATCTACCGTGACCCTGCCGGGGATCACCTATGCCTGGGCCGCCTCAGCCTTTGACCCCGTTAATCCCACAACCGGCATGACCGGGTTTACCACGCCAAACCTTGGCAACAGCATTCCAGGGGAAAACCTTTCGAGTTCCCTGCTGGGGCCGGGATTGGTTAAATACGAGGTGACCGCATCCTTTTCCAACGGGGGTGCCACCTGCCCGGGAGATCCTTCCGAATACCAGGTCATCGTGAATCCCACCCCCACCCTGGCGCTTTCACCGGCCGATCCTGCCGGGCAGACTATTTGCTCGGGGAGTTCCAGCGCAGCCGTCACCTTCACCCCCAATGTCACACCCGTAACATACGCATGGCAGGCCGTGGAGGTGGTCGGGATAAATCCGCCGGTCATGAACGGGATTACCTCCTCAATACCGGCACAACTCCTCACGGTAACGGGGGCCGCCCAGGGACATGTAAAATACAAGGTAACCCCGACCTTCCAGGGCAGCGGGAACTTTACCTGCCCCGGGGGCGATTCCTATTCCACGATTTTTGTCAACCCATTGCCTGCCCCCGCGATAACCAGCACCTCGCCGCAAACCATTTGCGAACTGCAGCCCGGCGTGGCCTATTCCACGCCTAATGTCGCCGGTGATGCATATACGTGGAATGTGACCGGCGGAACCGTGTTCAATGGCAGCGCCAGTGCCGTTACCGTTGACTGGGGACCTTACACCGCCTCACCCGGCACGCTCACCGTCACCGAAAAGATCAACGCCACAGGCTGCCAGGTGACCACACCCGCTTTTGCAGTTGTCCTGCAGCAAAGACCTGTTCCAACACTCACCGGCGCACAGACCGTGTGCGACGGCGCTTCAGGAAGCATCTACCAGACAGAACCCCTGATGTCGAATTACGCGTGGACCATTGCCGGCGGATCCTTCACCTCGGGTGGAACGGCTGTCAGCAACACCGCGACCGTAACATGGAACACGCCTGGTTCTCAGTGGATCCAGGTGAACTATATCAACGGACTCGGCTGTCCCGGCTTCCCGGCAAAACATGTCACCGTCACCGTGAACCCCTCCCCTGTTTCAACCATCTCTGAAGGAACAGGCACGGTTTGTTCGCTGCAGGACCATACGTACAACACCCCGGCCGATCCCGCCTCTACCTTTACCTGGTCGGTCATCCCGGCCGCAAGCGGCATCATCGCCTCCGGTCAGGGAACCAATTCCATATCCGTAAACTGGCAAACCAGCGGGAATGCCACGATCGCGGTCACCGCAACAAAGATTGCCACTGCCTGCGCCACCAGTTCGACCTATCCCGTACTGGTCCATCCCTCGCCGGTGACTGCCTTTACCGCCTGTTTCGATACCCACACAACTCCCCTTGCACAGAAATTCACTTTGCGTGGCGGCACACCCTGGCTGCCGGGACAGGGGGTCTTTTCGGGAAACAGGGTCAGCTTCAATGCCATCTCAGGCATGTATGAGTTCGACCCGTTTGGTGCAAGTGTCGGGAACTACCCCATCACCTATACCTATACCAATACCTTCGGATGCACGGTCTCCTCCGCACCGGTCTCCATCACCGTGGTGAACTCAGCCTTCACCTGTAACGGGGACCTCACCGACGTGCGGGACGGGAAAAAGTACAAGACCTCGCTGATCGGCACCAAATGCTGGATGAGGGATAACCTGGCCTACGGCACCGTGCTGGACGCCGCTGTGCCCCAGACCGACAACTGCATCCCCGAGAAATACTGCCTTACAGCTGACGCCAACTGCACAGCCTATGGCGGCCTTTACCAGTGGGACGAACTGATGGCCTATGCCTCAACCTCCGCTGGACAGGGCATCTGTCCCCCGTCGTGGCACATACCCACAGAAGCCGAATGGCAGGCGATGATCGATGCCATCGCGGCTTCTGCCCCCCCTGTCGACGGTTATGCAGGGAGTTTCCTCAAGGATGCAGTCATGAATCCCGGCTTCCATGCCCTCACCAGTGGATTCTATTACCTGAACAATACCTGGGGCTTTACTTCCGGGATACTCAACGGAACCATGTTCTGGACATCCACCCCCAACGGCACCGGGCGCGGTGTGGCAAGAGGAGTCAACACCATTAACCCGAGCATTTCAAAATACCCGGGGAGCAGGGGGAACGCGTTTTCGGTGAGATGTGTAAAGGATTAAATGGTGAACGTTTCAAAAACTCAAAAGAGGTGGGGCCTCATCCTGTTATTGCTTGCCGTCATTGCCATAGTGGCTTTATATCCGTTGCCGCCACAGGCTCCCATCCGGTATTACGACAGGCAAAGCGGCTTGTTGAAAACGGAAAAAGTGGCTGGCGAAAAGTGGCTGGTGTGGCTGTATAACAACCCGGTTGGCGAAGCAACATTATGGGCGCTGGCCAAAAGAAAGGTGGTTTCGTCGGTTTATGGCAACAGCATGGACCGACGTTCATCGGCCAGAAAAATACAACCCTTTGTTGAAGAATTCGGTATCGACCTGCGTACCGCCCAAAAACAGGAGTTCACTTCGTTCAACGATTTCTTTACACGGAAACTAAAGGATAACGCCCGGCCGGTGGATACCAGTTCAATCATTGCCGTATCGCCTGCCGATGGAAAAATACTGGCCTGGGCCAACATTAGCAGCAGCGATTTTATCATCAAAGGATACCGCTTCGATGTTGCTTCGTTTCTGAATCATGCCCGCCTTGCTCAAAAATACCTTGATGGCACCCTGGTGATCATCCGGCTTGCCCCTTTCGATTACCACCGTTTCCATTTTCCCATGAGCGGAAGTGTGTCGCCCGTCACCCGGATCGACGGTGATTATTACTCGGTCAACCCCCTTGCCTTGCGCAAAATGGCTGAAATATTCTGCCTGAACAAACGGGAATTTACCATCATTTCAAACCCCTTGTTTGGCGATGTGGTGATGGCTGAAGTAGGCGCTACCATGGCGGGAAGCATCATACAGACTTACACCGGGAATTCTGCAAAAAAAGGGGAAGAGAAAGGGTATTTCAAATTCGGGGGTTCCACGGTGGTGCTGCTGTTTGAAAAAGCCAAAATCCGCGTTGATGAAGATTTACTGATCAATACGTTAAAGGGGTATGAAACCGCGGTCAGGGAGGGAGAAAGGATTGGGATATCGGTCATTAATCCAGGCCTATAGATCGTGGGTTTCGTTCATGCGTGCTGATCAGAAAAATGGTCTGGCTATTCCGATGGAGGCCGGTCAATTGGCACGTTCTCTCAAACTTGTTCCCCTGCGGTAAAAAACAAAATAATCGCCGCATATTTGCGGTAAATAATTCGTATATTTACCGCATAATAGTTTTAGGTAATGGCAAAATACATATATGAGGAGGTAAACTGGACAGATTTTTCGTGGCAGGACAAAGCCATAAATGTCGTATTTGGCGAGGTACGGCTTATGCAAGGCAAAATAATAGGGTTAATGAATGCTTTGGGCTTTTCTGCGAAAGAAGAAGCCACGCTTACAACCTTAACTTCTGACATAGTAAAATCCTCAGAAATAGAAGGCGAATTGCTCAATTATGATCAGGTACGTTCGTCCATTGCAAGGCGATTAGGTATCAATACCGCGGGACTTGTATCGAGCAGCCGTCACATCGAAGGCGTGGTAGAAATGATGCTGGATGCTACCCAACGCTACTCCCTACCTTTAACCGAAAAACGTTTGTTTGGCTGGCACGCGGCACTTTTCCCCACGGGGTACAGCGGACCGTACGAAATAGAAGCGGGACGATACCGCACAGGCGAAATGCAAGTTGTTTCGGGCGCAATGGGCAAAGAAAAAGTGCATTACAAAGCCGTAAAACCCGAATTGGTAAAAACGGAAATGGACAGGTATTTGGATTGGTTCAACAACGAAAACCGCCTTGACCCTGTTATAAAAGCTGCCATAGCACACTTTTGGTTTATCATCATTCACCCCTTTGACGACGGAAACGGCAGAATTGGAAGAGCCCTGACAGATATGCTGCTTGCCCGGGCCGAAGGCAGTGGAGAACGCTTTTACAGTATGTCGGGCCAAATATTAGCCGAACGAAAACGCTATTATGAGGTATTGCAAAAAGTGCAACATAGTTCAGGCGACATTACCGGATGGCTCGACTGGTTTTTGCATTGCCTCAAAAATGCGATGCTCGCAACCGAAAACACCACACAAAAAATATTGCGCAAAGCTGAATTTTGGAAAATACACGAACATACCCCCATCAACGAACGCCAACGCATCATACTCAACAAAATCCTTGACGGTTTTGAAGGGAAACTGCAAACCTCGAAATGGGCTAAAATTGCCAAAACCTCTACCGACACCGCCTTACGGGACATAAAAGACCTTGTAGAAAAAGGCATCCTGCAACAAACCAGCCAGGGAGGACGAAGCGCTAACTATGAATTGGTTGACTTCAGATCAGCATAACCTGAAAAAGCGGATCATCTGTCTGATCGTTTTTTCCGGTTGCTGAACATCAGGCTATTCAATCTGTTTTAATATTTCAACCAATCGGGTACTTTGTCGCCTGATCAATCCACGTTAGAAAAATATATGTAAAGAAAAGTCGATATTCTTTACATTCAGCTGTATATTTGCAAAGAAAATTGATAATTCTATACAATAGATTCGTGATTGTACAGGAAATCCAAATTACCAGGCACATGGATACTATAAATGCGCATATACCCTGGAAACCATCATTGCTTCCACCTGATGATGAACTTGAAACCAGAAGAGTTCTGAAGAGACTACCTGCTGCGCACCGTGCACTGGCTGAACTTAAAGGCATAGGCAGCACCATTCCAAACCAAACGATCCTGCTGAACACACTTGGCTTGCAGGAAGCGAAAGAGAGTTCAGCCATCGAGAACATCATTACAACCCACGACGAACTATTTACCGCGGAGTTGAAACTGGCAGGCTGGCAGTCGGCGGCGGCCAAAGAGGTTCAAAACTATGCAGAAGCATTGAAGACCGGTTTCAACCTGATACAGCAAACTGAAATGATCACCGCGAACCACATTCTTAAGATCCAATCGGTGCTTGAGAATAACGAAGCTGGTTACAGGAGATTGCCAGGGACTGTTCTGAAGAACATTCATACCGGGGAGGTGGTCTTCACCCCACCTCAGGATTATGATGAGATTGTTTCAGCCATGAGCAACCTGGTTGCATTTATTAACAACGAGTTGCCTTGTGATGCTGATCCTTTGGTAAAAATGGCGGTAATTCATTTTCAGTTCGAAAGTATTCATCCATTTTATGACGGGAATGGCCGCACGGGGAGGATCGTCAATATCCTATACCTTATCCTGAATTCACTGCTTCAGACACCGATACTCTATTTAAGCCGGTACATCATTGACCACAAAAGCCAATATTATCAGCTTCTCCAGGATGTAAGAGAAAAACAGGAATGGGAATCCTGGATCCTGTTTATGCTCGAAGGGATCGAACAGACCTCGCTGGATACCATCACCCTGGTCCTTGAAATTAAGAAGTTAATGATGGAGTATAAACACAGGATAAGATCCGGATACAAATTTTACAGCCAGGAACTGATCAACAACCTGTTCCGTCATCCGTATACAAAAATTGAGTTCATTCAAAAGGACCTGGAAGTATCGCGGATAACCGCAGCCGCCTACCTGAACCGGCTTGCGGAGGATGGCCTGCTTACAAAAAGAAGACTGGGTGTTGGAAATTTTTATGTCAACGAGCCGCTCGTTAAACTGTTTACACGATAACCAAGAACAGCCATGATATTGGAAAAAACGCACGCCCGGAACTGTTTCCACCGCGGTTTCCATGGTAACATGATGGAGTATCCATGGGAACCTGATGTGCCTGAAATACAGCTAAGATACTGCTCAAATACGGCAAAAAGGGAGCCGGAAAGGAGAAACCATGGAGGGACCATGACGCGTGCATATTAAAACCCTGGAGGAACCATGGTAAAACCATGTTAGCCCGCGCGAGATTCAGTTCCTGATTTAGCTGGATTTATGAACCAAAAAGACAACCCGGGTAACCGGGGATGCAATTCCTTACTTTCCCTGAAAAAAAAATTCCACTAAATTCCCTGCTATTCAGGTGTTTATGCAGGGTGTATACACCCTTTTACACTACCATTCCCCTCCCGGATGAATTATTTTTGTACCAGGCTTCTGAGCCCCGGAGGGGGTTCAGGCCTTCCGGAAACGATGTACAAATTAACCAGATCACGACCACGATCGCATTCATTCACATTTAAACCCTTAACATCATGTCAAACTCAAGAGAAAATGTCATCACGCGGAGGTTGCACGGAAAATTCGGCGACCAGGTTATATTCCGCACCCGCAACGGGAAGAGCATCACGGCAAACATCCCGAAACAGGCCGGCGCCATACCGGCGAGGCGACGGTCGTGATCGGCCAGTAACTGCAACCCGGTGATTGAGTGGTTTAAGGGGGGGCTTCCGCAATGGAGGCTCTCCCTTTTTTATTTTCCCCTGGACAAAATTTCGGGAAATGGGCTAAAGACTGCAGAAATTGGCTAAGGACCGGGGCAACGGTTAAAGCCCGGGCAATGGGTTTTTTCATGGCTTCACCCCCCCTTCCATCTGCTCTCTTGCCAACCTGTTCCTCCCGGATTTTAAAAGAAGCCATTGCTCAAACCCGGCGCTATGCCCTGATCTATCACCTCTTTATAACCAAGATAGCTGACCAATCCAAATATCCTGCGATCATTTCCCCGCAAGTGCCAGCCTGCCAGGCGCAGGAGGCGGTAGAAGCCGTAGGGCGGAATATTACCCGAACTTGCGGAATGGATCAAATCGCAATTCCAGGCGCTCCCTGCTAAATATTAAAAAAACAGCACTTTTTAATTCCCGTTAAACTTAATGTATTTTGATTGTCCGGAATTATACCAGTAGATTTAGGCTGATTGCAGCTTGATGCAAAAGTCTCCTCCGTTTATCCTATTTCTCCAACCAGGAAGAGACATGTTATTCATTGCGCACCATCCCTTGGACATGGGGGAGGTTATCCGGTTAGAATGTCAAATAATCCCATTCAAAAAGATCAAAAATCCGAACCCGGGATTTGCTGTGTCGGTTTTTTCTACTTTTACCAGGTGCTGGTATAATTGTGATTCATCAGTGTTTTATTATTCCAAAAGAATAAAAACATAATTGTTTTCAGTTTATAAATTACTTTTACATAATAAATGGGGTTATCCGAAATAAATCTTGGCCCATAACCATACCCGACAAGGGTTGCATCCATTAACCCAGACTCTAATTGGTGCGCAAAGTATGATTGATCCTATCTTCGCCAATATCAATAAAATCATTGAGCGGGACAGCAAGGCCACCACCTACAAATTTGCCTTGCTGCGAGGGGTGATCGACATCATACAGGATAATTCACCCTATATCCGGTTTTCTGACGACCGGGTAATCATTCCAACCGGTTTGCTGTTGGAAAAATGGTTGCTATATTACTATCCGATCCTAGAATCGGAAACCCTGATTCCACAGATCAATGGCGATATCAACCTGGCCTTCGGGGTGCAGTTCCGGAAGCTGATTAACGATTACCGAAGCCTGGGAGGGTTCTCCGCCTTTTACAACGATTTATCGAACAAAGGCATACCAACATTGCTTCAACCGGATTTCCTGGGATTGTCGAAGAAACTGTACGACACAATTACCCGGATGCCGATGAAATACATTGGCCGTTCCGTAAATAAGGAGTTTTATTCCATTTTCAAGTGCGAACCGGGCACGCGGAAATTAACTAACGGCAGCATCGATGTTGCCTACCTGATACATACTTACGGAACCTTCTCCATTCCTGTTGAATACTACAATTCATTCAGGGTTTTGGGAAGTTTCATCAATGGCCAGGACTCCATTTTATTCAAATGGGCTCAGTTTTCGGTGAATGCCTCCCATCAGCCTTTGTCGTTGGAAAAGGTAATCGCCGGCCTGTTGAGAAGCCCTATTACGGAAAGGGATGTCAGGGAATCAAAACGGATCTACCGGTCGGCATTGAAAAAAGAAGGAAAGGTTTACTGTGTATGGACGGGTGACCTGTTAACGAAATATGATGTGGATCACATGGTTCCGTTTTCGATATGGAAGAACAATGACCTGTGGAACCTATTGCCCTCCGGATCACGGATCAACAATAAAAAGAAAGATAAGATACCTTCCGTGATCCGAATTGAAAACCAGAGTGAGCTGATCCTTAAATACTGGAACCTGATCAACGAATGCCAGCCCGTCCGGTTCCAGCGGGAAATAAAGATATCGCTGCTGGGCGACAAATACAATAACGACTGGCAGTCGGCAGGCCAGACCGTGCCGCATGTGCATATACATCTTATTCCCAGGTATACTGGTGATGTGCCAAGGCCGCAGGGGGGGGTGAGGGGGGTGATTCCGGGGAAAAAAGGATATTAGTCCCCCTACGGCATGCTGTGTGAATGCATATGAAGTTGAAATTGTTGGGTTACGTCGGAAGACAAAAAATGACAGGAAGGAAGGTAATAAGGTTGACAACGCATTTTACGGCAACTCGTTCTCAATTAAATTGATCAGATCAAGTACTGGCTTGAAATACGGGTCAACTTTCTCAGGGGTGAAATAATCTCTCCTGTTTCAACTTCAAGATCATAGAATTCATCCATAATTTTTGTCTCAAACCCAAAAGAGACATTCTTTGCGTTCA
Source organism: uncultured Bacteroidales bacterium (assembly GCA_903913885.1). Lineage (GTDB taxonomy): Bacteria > Bacteroidota > Bacteroidia > Bacteroidales > FEN-979 > CAIVAT01. The sequence goes on from CAIWMX010000046.1 coordinate 83,040, forward strand.
GTAATATCAACAAGTCCCAATCAGATATTTTTTTAGCATCCTGTCTTGCTCTTGAACCATATAAATATAATTCAGCATCAGGTGCCGTGCGATTAACCACGCCAATAATCCGGTCTAAAAGCATTTGTTCCGTTGAACTCATTTAACAAAGAGAGGGTTGTTTTTATTAGAGCTATCAGAATTTGCAACGTTTTAACAATTCCTTGTTTTTCAGATCAACGGAAAAATAATCCGGGTCGAAATGCCCTCCGAGCCACAACATGGTCTCCTTGTAATCCCTGTGACGTGGATTTTTAATGGTCCTTCGTAATTCTGCATATCCGGTAGCTCCGCCACAATCCTCTGGCGGGCAGTTCCTGGCTCCATCGGCACATTGAGGGGAGGGCAACTGTTCCAGATTGAAGAGAACGTCTTCAAGTTTAATCATGTGCTTCCAGCCATCGCCAAAATCATATTCATAAACCATGGTTTCGCGGGGGTAAAGCAAAAAATCATGGAGCTTTAAATGTTTATAATCAATGGTACCATCAGGATCTTCCTCCCAGGGTTCGCCATACCGTTCATCTTCGTATATAAACTGGTGAAGGTGGTAATTTTCCCATCCCATGGCAATCTGAATGATCTTACTGAGTGTTTTCAAAGAAGTGGATGGCAATACAAGCAACCTTCGCCAGATTTTCGGGCTTATATCCTCCAGCGAAATATGAATCTGATAATAGACCGGATGCTCCCTCGCTTTACTGACAATCCATCGCTTCCGTTCTTTTCTGACCTTTTCCTCCCTGACCAGTTCTTCTAAATATTCCGAATGATCTCCTCCCTGGCCCTCTACCTGCAGTTTTGTTGCCTTAAACTTATACCATGTATCGGGCGTGTCGAATGAATAGCCATTTACTTTCCTGCCGCAGTTTTTGCATGTTCCTTCCAAACGGATGGTGTTGTGCTGCGTGAGTATGATTTTAAAGGGTTCAATGGTTTCACCTGTGGTGCAGTGATGGCACCTGGCGCTTTCGAGCAGTTCTTTCAAATCAACCTGAAGGTGCTGGTACAACTCTTTGAGCTGATCCATGGTGATTTCGATGTCTTTTTTGATCAGTTTCATGGTTGTATAAAAATGTGAACTGTTTGACAAATTAGTTCTGCTTTGAGTCGCTCCCCAAGAATAAGAACCGAGTGTATAATTCAATTCTGAATTGTGAAAAAGCCCGTCAAAACTAATTGACGGGCTTTTATAGTTCCAGTCTGGAAAAATGATAAGTCCAAGCAAATATAGTGTAGAATATGCCTTGTATTACAGGGAAGAAAACTTTTCCATATCCAATTCAAATTTAAATCACGCCTTTATCTGTTCCAACATGAATTGGAAAAATCGGAGTTCCTGACCACCCTATACCGATTTTTGTTGACCACCATATCTTCTTGTCAATCAACAAGGAGAGGTGGTCAGATTGCTCCGGCGCAGATTGTTGAATGTGTCCGGTTTGTCCAACAGGGTGGTGGTATCCGTAAAATATTCAACTATCAACGGCAACGGTTTTTCCCATTACCCGATTTTGATTTGTCTGATGGTAAGGTGAAAGTGACTATTACGGGGAAAATCCTGAATGAAGATTTTGCCCACATTCTTGTCAAAAATCCTCAACTGTCGTTGCATGACATCATCATGTTGGATAAGGTTCAGAAGCGAATAATAATTTCCGATGATGAATATAAGCATCTGAAAAAAATTGGATTAGTTGAAGGCCGAAAGCCAAATATCTTCCTGTCGAAAAACGTCATTATACCCTTGAACGATGACAGTTTAAAATCAGAATACATCCGCAACAAAGGTTTTGATGACACTTACTATAAAAACCTGATCGTTGAATATATTATCAAATGGAATGAAGCTTCCAGAAAACAAATAGAGAACTTACTTTGGGATAAACTTTCTGATGTATTGGATGAAAATTCGAAGTCTCATAAGATTAAGAATCTACTTCAAAGCTTGAAAAAAGACGATAAAATAGCATTAACCGCTGGTAGAAAATGGATTTTGAAAGCTTAGACGAGTTTAGACGAGTTTAGACGAATTTAGACGAATTTAGACGTACATTAGCTATTCTATACAATTAAAATAAAGACATACAGTCCATTAAATCAACTTCTTTAGACTAATGAATTTGAATGATCCAGATAAAAATCGCCTGATAGAGCTCATCAAAGCCGGTGAAAAGCTCCCTAGAGAATTCATCTATAAATTGTTTTCAGCTTGGTATCCATGATTCCCTGTCATTTAATACCGCCTGTCACTCCTGGACCATACCGATATCGAAACGACACAAATTTACCTTGATGAGTTTGATAAAACGCTGATGGATGATGCGTCGGAAATGATAAGCTGGGGTGTTAAGCAGCCCATTTAACATATGTCCTGCCAAAATAACCATATTTCAGATGCGTTTTTTTGGTCTATTGCCTCATAATATGACTGCATTATGTATGTATTATGCTCAATATTGTATGCGTGTTGTGTGCATAATGATTGAATTCATGGATTCTTTTCAACACGTCATGTGCAATTTTGTATCAATTTTACCCAATAATGTCGTGTTGTAAAAATCTAACTGCCTATTATCACTGCGAACTTGTAATTTAATGCGAGTATTAGTTGGTTTTTCCCGATTTGACCGGGACAATAAGGGTATGAGCTTTGCCTAATGGCCATTTTAATGCATGAATCTCTGATTGTTTCCAATTCCAGGTGGATTCAAAGGTGTTTTTTTCACAACGGAGGTAGAAACAATTAGCATTTTTACTCTTATGCGGGCGGACCAAGGTGCTCATAGATGATTTTGATCTGTGCTGGGGTGAATTTTTTAATATCATCATACTTAACCTGGTTATTTTCCATAAGGGCCCCTGCGCAGTAGGTTTGATACATTCGTTTTCTGAACGTCCGCCGGTCAATTCCATACCTTTTTGCCATTTCCGATTTGGTCACAAAACTCTCGCCACACTTTATTGATAATTTGGCCATGATGCGCTCCAGGGCGGCAATTTGTTCCGGGTCTATGCAAGTTGACAGGTGATTCTGGAGGATTTAGAGTTCAAGATCAGTGTCTGATTGGTTTTTAGTAATCATAATTGAAACAGATTTTATAAGTAAATTTACAAAGGATTGTAGCAGATTTGTGAAAATACCTTTGTCGCCTAAAATTGGATCTCCTTTGTAGAGCCGGCTTAACATTTCGGTTCGCATTTCATCGTCAGGAATAATCTCTTCCA
>CAIWMX010000047.1 GCA_903913885.1 uncultured Bacteroidales bacterium
AATTTCTTTTGGAGAACTGGCTCTGGAATTCTTTCAATTCCCATTCCAGTTTCTCAGGCTGGGTATCCATGATCTGTTCAGCATAACCAGGGTAGTATATAGAGTCAAGTTCCTGGACAAAGATTTCTTCGATTGACTGCTGACGGGTAATTTGAGTTAAAGCTTTCATCTGGCGTGTTTTTTAGGGTTAGGAATGAAATTTTTTACGCCAAAGGCTATGACCTGGAATAATAAATAATGTCACAGGGGGTTGGTCAGATTGCCCTTCAATCTGAATACCCTGAAAGCGACTGATCCTGCAGGAGGTCGCCCTTGACAGTTTTAAGCTCCCTGTTTTAAGAGCGACTTATTCGTAAGGTAACTTTGTAGTAAAATTTCGAGCTAAACCGTGCGGGGGCCAAATGGGGTTTCTTTTTGCCAGCTTTTTCTTTGCCCTACCCAATCAAAGAAAAAGGTGTTACAATCGGGATAATCAGGCCGGGATATTCGAAGCTCTTTCTTTTATAACTTTTCTGGGAGTTGACAATGAAAAGTACATAATATCAGGGACTTAGCCCTGGAAGGGGGTCAGTCCCACCGAAAAATTTATAATTTATTGGTTATTAATAAATTAAGCGGCCCGCAGGGCCGAAAATATCCCTTTAGCTGTCAGCAGACCACGCCCCGCCCTGTCGGAATTACAATTGTAACGAGCGCAAAAAAAAAGGATATGTGAAACACTATTTAGAATGATTCCACACACGTTAACGATTTTTTCAAGGACTGAGCGTATATTATTAAGAATGATTCTAAGTTATGGAATAGAGTGCCGGACTGCTCCCCTATGCTTACAATGCTCCCCTAACAGACAATCAGCACTATACGTGTAAATTGCACGTACAATGCTGATCACTCAACTGAAAAGAAACAGGATTTATTTCAGGAATTCCATGGCATGTGTGGGGGCATAACCTTCCAATGTCTGAAAGAATATCCAATAGTAAAGGTTATCTACTGCATCACTCAGGTCTGTTGCCTTCCATCGGGGCTGGTCTGTCTTGCGTTCTGCCGATTTATCTTTCTTGTATTCAGATGGCAGGATAGGCGCGCTATCCATTGACACATACGTTTCCTTTGCGTTGTTCATGTTGATTCTGAAGTTAGGCGTATTGCCATTGTCAATGATCATGAACTTATGCCAAAAGATAAACTTATCCATGTGGGATATCTCATGCAGTTCAGCGCAAACGGTAACACGCCATCCTTCACTACGAAGCTGACCGGATACATCATCGAAGTATGTCTGTCTTGATGCGGCATCATTGCGCCTGGTTCCGTCACTGCCGCCATATACATTCACTCTCTTGTTGGCATGGTGACTGTAATAGTCGATGAACTTCTTAACCAATACTGTTAATGTCTCATTCTCAACGTAAAAGTTATTTATAATAGGGAACTCATTTGCCTCCCGGTGCCATTGTGACACGATTACACAGTTTTGTGTTGAGCCAAAATCGAAGGAGATATACAGTTCATCATTGGTAAGGCAGTCAGCATCACCACGACAATCCAGTGCGCCCTGCTCCCCCAGATTATGATCGATTTTGTCATAGAATGAGTAGTCGTAGGAATCATAGTAGCAATGCACATCCTCTTTTAGCGAAGGATAAAAGCCATTGATATTTGTTTTACGCCTGATATTCAATACTTCAATGTCATAAATCATTTGAGGCAACGTGCGTTTGAGGTCACGGAAATATCTTGGTCCTAAAATGAAGGTATTGTAGGTGGCTGCGGCTTCAATGAACATGTATTCTGTGGGGAATTCATTCATCATTTTTTCGTATTCAAAAACCCAGTCTCCCGATGGGGTTAATGGCTGAGAACCTAAGAACAAGGTGCCATGATGAAACCGAACATGGCCGAACCGGTTATTATTGCCCCTGTTTGCCGGCAACACATCACTGTCGATGGCTGATTTCTTCAATTTTGTGGTTTCATCAAAGATCATGTAGTCATAGGATCCCGACCGGGCCATTTCAGGGCGGTCAAAGGAATTGAATTCAACGACAAAGCCGTTATAAAAATGGATGCAGTTTGTATAGTCCAAAGGTGGCTGATAGGGTTCAAGCCAGTTCAATTTCCTGGGAGCCCTGGTACCAACGAAATAATGAATACCACGATAAAGACCTCTGCGTTCCCAGTGGTCAATCATCGGTGGCAAAGATTTTGTGCGGATGTGGAAATAGGTCAATCCGTTGAGTGATATTTTTCCCCGGGGCATGGTGGTGAAACAATCTATTACCTGGTCGGCAATGATGGTTGTCTTCCCTACTCCCCTGCCGCCGATAAACATTTTATGGGGACGTGTGCAAAATTTAATTACCATCTGAGGGTAATTATAATATGGTGCCGGAACTATTTTTGGTTCATCCATTACTGAATTTCTATATGTGGAATGTCCTCAATTTTGAACATGTCAGAATATTCTTTTATCGGTGAAAGGTTGATCTGTTCCATGATTTTTGCATAAACCTCCATGATCTTTTTTTGTGTTCCTTCATCACATAGTTTGAACATGGGATGCTGGATGAAATTCATTTCAATAGTTATAAGTTGTACAGGAGGTTGAATCTTGGAAGGATCGGGCAGGTCCAGATCTTCCTTGTCCAGGTTGTTGACTTTTGTGATTCTTTCCATTGCCTTTTCCATTCCTACCATGTTTTTCGTTTTCTTTGACATGGCGAAAAGGTCAGTCGCCCATTGTGTTATCATATAACGCAATGCTTCTTTTGAAGGGCTGCGAAGGGTACCGAACAGGTTTTTAGCTGTGAGGATATCGCGGTATGCGGTTGTTCTGCCAATATTAAACCGTCTCATCAGGATAGCAGCGGCAGCACCATCGTTATTTGCTTCATTCAGTGTAATGGAATGAGCAGTGATTAACCTGTCTTTATAGATTGTCTCTACCTCATTTAGTGGTGTATCATTGACAAAGTGGCTTCTTACTTTATCTGCCAGGGAAATTAATGGTAATTCTATTGGTGTCATAAGTCATCCATTTTTGCATTGTCAATTAATTTAACAGCGAAGGACTGTGCAGGGGAGGAACCATTGGAAGCCAGGTCGAATATTGATTTTCGAACTGTGCCTTCTTTGATAAGTCGTCCACGTTGAAAAGCTTTCCAAACAGGAGTATTTTTATCTGAAAGTAAATCACAAAATTCTTCTTCAGGTACTTCTACAATGGCAGCGATTTCCTGTTTGGAAAACATAAGGCCGGCATACTCTTCTATCTCGGCCAGGAGTACTTCAGTTATTTCTTTCAAATTTGGAAGCGTTATTTATTTCTGCCATTATCCATGCTTTATGGAACTCGGCACTCTTTTTTGAATTTCTTAATATTCCGGCCTCTATGCGTGGGTTTCGTGTGTAATTTGCCGAGCCGACAATGGTGATCCCCCATTGTGCATTCTGCACTACGGTTACTTTGGCGTGTATTTTCACAGCTTTTATTTCAGGGGTGATTTGTTTGAGAAACTGCAGCTCTGCAGTTTTGTGGGTTACGTTGCGGTAATCGAATATTCCTGTGAGTTTTGTTATCAGGCCGGTGTTGACAAATGTATAAAGCTGTCGTATGGCAAATTCCGATATCGCCCAGGTTGTAAAGTAAACCTCTGCCGGTCCAGTTTTTTGCAGAATAAAGAACAAAAGATCGTGGGTAGACCAGTCACCATTTGAAACAATATCCAGGCACTCACCTTCAGGGGGTAACTCTTTGATGATTTCGGTGAGCTTTTGATGTTGTTTTCCGATGATATATTTCCCGGGACCTGAAATGTTCAGGGCTGAGGATCCTTTTGTTTTAACCGGCCTTTGTAAATCTTTAATCGTGAACAGTGCCATTATTTGAGAAGATCATTTATGATTACAAGCAAGCGCTCCCATTTTACCAGGGAAGCTTTGTTATGATCGAGTGCTGAAGCTTTCTCAGGGTTGGCGATATAGCCTTTGAACCTGGAAACATGAGAGCGCACTGATGCCCGTTTGCGGATCAGGTCAGGAAGGTTCAATTTTGAAACATCTTCTTCAGGCAATTCTGCTTTTCCTTCCTTTGGCGGGGGCAGCTCCTTATGTTTCTCGTAATGGAATTTTCGCTGGTAGTTAAAATCAAGTTCTTCTGCAATGTCCAGGATAAGCAATGCATTTATTCTGCATTGATCCTTACCAACAAATTCAAGGGTTGCGTGAAGTGAATCCAGCGCTTTCCATTGCATCCTGATTTCCTGTTGCAGGTTCCGGAATTCTGCCGGAACATCATTCTTATCTGTAACCGGTTGCTGAAATTCAACCTCTTTGTTTGCCTGACGGCTGACAGCCGGCTCCGGCCGGCGGCGGATGGCCGCAGCTGGCGGCTGTTGATCTATGAGTTTGGATAGTTCATACACCAATGTTTCAAGGGTGCCGGTTGTCGCTTCCTGCCGGCTGAACAGCCTTTTTAAGTTATTGCTTGTGCCATACTGGTCATAAAGGTGTACTCCCAGTGAGTAATCCTTTGTACCGCCAAGCCATTGTTGAATTTCAGTATTCATATAATAGTTCTCTTTGGTTGTATAAAAACTTATGCCAAACTTTGGATTTGCGATCAGGCGCAAATTCAGAGGCAGCGGGATGTACTCGATAAGTTATAAGGATCTCCGGATTATTATAAATGGTATATCCATGGAGTAAAAATTGAACCCACAATGCATAATCTTCTGCAAGGTCGGGGCTCACTTCCGGATATCCGCCAAGCTGCTGAATTGCTTTTCTTCTGAAGGCAACCCCGGGATGGTTGACAAACCAGTGCCCTGGAAATTTGTACGCCATTGCCCTGGTCATATATTTTGGATGATTTTTGTCCCAGGTTTCTGAACCATTTGTCAGGCTTATACCTACACCACAAATATGGTGGTCAGGGTTTGCCTTGAAATACGCATCATGTTGCGAAAGCAGGTCAGGGTGGGCCACATCATCAGAATCCATACGAACTATTAAATCACCGGTACATGCACTGAGTCCATGATTGAGCGCGGCGGCAATCCCTTTGTTTCCTGTTGTACGAACGAGTTTAACGTAAGCGCATTTTTTTTTGAGATCCTCAAGGTATTCTTTCAATGCTCCCTGTGGGTTGTTATCGTCCACGATAACCAGGTTAAAATCGTAATGATTTTGATACAGGATGGATTCGATGGCAATTTGCACCCATTCCAAATTTGTTTTGTAAATGGGCATGAGTACGTTAATTTGCATGGATATTGAGGGCTTTAAGTGGGTTGTCATCATGCCAGATGACTTTAAAAAATGAATTTTTATATTGATTTCCCGGGATAGTGTCAGGCTGGTAGTTCATCATTTTGCAAACAACCGGGAAGCTGATCTGGTCCTGAAAGGTCCATTTTACATTTTCCCACCACCAGTTTTTCATCAGGGCACGGATAATTGGTGAGTGTATTTTACGAACCATTATTCCGCAGGCCCACAATCCTGCGTTGGGAGGATAGAGTTCATGGTAGCGGCTGATCTGGTGAGTGAGGCCCTGGCTCCTGTATTTTATAAGGCTCAGCGATGCTTTGGCTTCTTCATAGATACAATCTCTTTGAGGATGTGCATACAGCGCCATGTCATTAACACAGGAATCCACACAGAAGCGTACAAATTGATCTGAGGTAACCTTTATGCTGGAATCAATATAAATAACGGTTTCATATCCGGCAAGTGTGGCCACTTCCCAGGGGAACATTTTAAAGTATTTGGCCCTCATGCGGGGAGACAATTCATTATTGGGATATGCTACCGGGATCATGCGCCACTGTTCACCAGGTAAATTAGCACAGTGGGTGGTTATTTCATTTTCCAGATCGGTGATGCAGAAATAATCGGCTTCGATTGTTTGGGTTGGCAGGGATTTGAGCTGATCATAGTTTCCGAAAATCGTGGTGTAAACGGCGATTTTCTTTTTCTTTTTCTTTCCGAAACAAACTGCAAGGTCTGTTTCGACTATTTGCCTCCAGCTGGGCCCGTAAAGTGTAGTCATGCCGTTATCAAGTTCTATTTTTGCCAGGTGTTCATAATCGGAGAGGGTACCGATTGTGTTTATTGTCTGCTGGCCATGGTGATAGAAAACACTTTGATCATCGCAGAACTGTTTCAACCCGGCCCGTTCCATGCGCAAAGCCCAGTCTAATTCCACTCCATATCCAAGTGCGAACCTTTCATCAAACATACCGATCTGTTCAAATACTGAAAACCGGATTACCGGGGCGGTGAATTCAATACAATGGACTTTGCGGATCCCGGGGGAACCATTGTTTTTGCACTGGTTCATCCAGCAATTATATGCCGGGGTGATCATATCATACCGGCCGGTTTTCATTATCTGTTCAATCCGCTCAACAGATTGATTACCGATTTCGATATCGGAATTCATAAGCCAGACCGAGCCTTCCTGATTTTTGTATTTTGGAAGGATATCCTTGAGAACCCGGTTCCAGTTCCTTGTAAATCCCAGGTTGGTAGGATAACGCAAAACTGCATTTGAAACGTAATCTGTGATATCCATCTTTGAGCCGTTATCTACGATAATGGCATCGGGTACCATGGAGGCCAGACGAAGGGTCTGTTCTAACGTATCATAATGAAGGATCAATTTTACAATTGGCATAGTTCGAATTTTGAAGGGTTAAGAAATCGGGTTTGTAAAAAGGCTATGAGATTATCGTTAAGGCCCAGGGCGTTGTGATTCAAATACGTTTTTCCCTGGCATTTTTCTATAAGGTCTCCATCATGTGAAGTGTAGAAGTCATTTTCCATGTCGCCATAAAACTGAATGGCAAAAGATTTGTTCCAGAGCAGCGGATGGCTGAAGGGGAAAAAAGTATTGAAATACAAGGAGGATGTGAGCAGCCGGTTTTCAAGTGCGCCATAGACCTTGATGATCCACTTCATTTTTTCTTTGTTGAAAAGTTCAGGCAGATGCGTTTCGGTATTCCAGGCAGGATATCCTTTTCGTTTAAGGATTCCCAGGGTCTTATGCAGCTGGTCCCACCAGGTGCCGCTGCGTTGGGGCACTTTTTCATACGGGTACATGGCTTTAAAGATGCCAATATCACAAAGCGTGACATCCTTTAGCAGGTAGATATCATCGTACATCCGGATGAAGTTCGGTGTTGTGTCGGGATGGTTGCAGAACAGAAGCATTTTGGTGATGGCATCATAGACTGTATTTTCAGTAATGCCTTCAATACGCTGGTGAGGGATGTAATGAATGGTCGCCGGGTTGATCCACACCGGCAGGTCCCCGACGATCCAGACGCGGAATCCAAATTTAAAGTGAGCTTCAATCGAGCGAAGCGAATATTGCAGTTCCTGCCAACAGGATTCTGTTTCAAAATAAGGGTAAAATACATCAGTCATGCTGCAAACATAGGGTTGCAATTGTAACTGCTAAAGGACAGAAATTGAAATTGTAATGACAATTTATAGCGATAGCGGTACCTGTTTATGAATCAATGCGGGATTTTGTGTGTCTGAAACGTGCGGCATAGTTCATGGTTTCATGCATTAAGGATTGAACCGTGTATCATTTTGCTTTCAAAATATTGGAGGGTAAAGCCTGACCCGCATTCCAGGGTAATGCCCACAAAAAAACCTGCCAAATAAATGACAGGTTCTTCCAACACACCTACTATTAACCCCGAATAGGCTCGTTTACCAGGATGCACTGGTAGGATCGTACTTGATAGTGCCGGTATATATCCCGATTGGTTTTGATTGTTTGGACCCGAAAACAAAGTTATGGCCTTTGTCTTTTGAAGCATCAACACCCCATACTGACTGGATATCGTCAACGTAAACAGGATTACAAGGCTCTCCAATCACATAGCGTTTTCCATCTGTGCAGTTTTGAAGGATAAGAAGGCCTTTGAAGGAATACCCGTAAAGCGCGATCCATGATAAAATGGCGTTGTTCCATCCCGGGGTAAAACCCTTGAGTTGAATTTCATAACCACCGCAGTCGTTATTTCCACCTTTTAATTTTTTCTCTGATGGTTCAATGACATCCTGGGTGACATAAAACCGATGCATGTATTTACCGGCCTTCAATGGAATATCGGTCACGACTTCTCCTGTTGCAGTCCGGTCAGGGAAGGCATTCCAGTTGATATCATCGTTATGGATGAGAATTATTTCACTTTTAATCCCTCCCCCGGCTCCCGGATTGGAGATGGCAGGCCTGACCAGGTCTACAAGTGATACACAGAGGGCACCGGTGGGTCGGGGCAATAATGCCCCGAGCGCCAGTACTGCCATGCCCCAAAGTGGGCTGATCTCAAGCGCAGCTCCGATTACACCTCCAACGAGGGTGATCATCACTACGAGCGTTAAAATGCGGGCAATTTTCATATCGTTTCGAATTATATTTGAGTTAAGGTTTTGCGTGAATTAGTTCGAAGCTGACCCTGCATCAGGAACAAAGGCGTACACAGCTTCCTGGATCCCGAAGCCTACATTTTCGAACCAGTCGGCCATGAGCGAAATCTGACGTCTGTTTTCCTCAATGCGGGGAGTGCTGGCGCCATCGTTCTGCTTGAGCAGGCGGATGAAGTTTGCTTTGGGGGTAGCCAGCAGGATATCGCTTCCGATCATCGAAGCAACGGGCTGCAGGGTGAAGTTCGTTCCATCGATCACGGCATTGCCATACTTGCCATAATCAACGTTGGTTCCATGCAGGTCACGTTTTTTGCGAATATAGTACGTGAAATTTTCCGGTGAACATAGGATCGGCATGGGTACGCTGCGATATGGGCCGACGATGCTGTTGGTGAAAAGTTCCACCTGGTCGAAGGCGTTGGAGGCTGTCAGCGCCACGTTTTTCTGAGCGAAGTTCATGTTGGAAGTTCCGCTGGCGTGGGCTGCCTTGAGCAGGGTAAGGAACCCGTTCATGGAAAGACCACTGGCCTGTGCTGTACCGTCCACGGTATCTGCATAACTGCCCTTGCCGATAAGCAGCAGCTCACGGTCAGAATTGACCTGTTCAAGCAGCAGTTTGTAAAGGATATACTTTACCAACGGCCACTCGGCACGGGTTTTTGTTTCGTCGGCCAGAAAGCCAAGCCAGGAACCATAAATTTCGTCGGGGTAAAATTCGACATCGAATTTATGCCTTTTGTGACCGATGGTCAAAGGCGTGAATTTGGGAGTTCCCTTAGGTGTCCAGCCTTTCTGAAATCCCTGAACGATCGAACCCACGGTAGATTGTGATGCACGGAAATCATCGTTTTGCTTGATGGTGGTCATAAAGGCCATCGTTTCGGTCTGCTGAACCAGGGCTTTGCGGATGTCATTCTCATTGGTGCCAAGCCAGGTTCCGAAGTCGGATTTTAGCTGGGAAAAATCTATTGTGTATGCCATAATGAAAAGAATAATTTGAGATGAAAAAATTATAATTGTTCGTCAGCTGCAACGTTGTAGCTGTACTTGTCTGAGATGAGCTGCTCAGCAGTGCGGTCGCCAGGCTTGCCGGCCTTTGTTTCTTTTCCTGCATCTTCGGCCTTCAAGGCATCGTACAGGCGGGTTTGTTCGGCAAACAGGCGGGTCTGTTCGTCAAACAGGCGGGTCTGTTCAGAATGTACAGATTGGAGCGTGTTAAAGTTTGATTCTACCTGCATAAGCCTGATATTTTCGGCATTGACAGTTTCAATGGTGGTATTTTGATCAGCCATGCGATCATTCATCTGGCTGATCATTTCAGGGGTGAGATCTGTTGCAGATGTATCACCGGTCAAATGAAAGAAAGCCGCAATTGCGGTCCAGGTTGGCAACATTTTTGACATTGTTAAAAGATTTGAGTTGTTTACGCGGATGATATTTTTTGATGAAATGGTATTCGCGGATTGTAAAGCATAATCGAAGCTCCCGATTTCGTCGGCCAGTCCCAGGGCGATTGCATCAGGAGCATAAAAAATGTTTCCTTTCAATGTTGAAGGATCCAGGTTGGACCGGTTGGCGGTGACGGTGCTGTGAAATTTGGCATTGATGGGATCGAGCAGGGATTCCCTTACGGCCTGGTCATCCCCTTTGCGAAGCAGATCGATGGCCAGATTCTTTTCAGTACTGAGCGTAGCGTAGAGTTCATGAACCACCACCCCGTCCGCTTCAAGCATACCTTTTACATCAGCCCACATAAGCATTGCCCCGATGGAGCCTAACTGATCAAGCGATGAAGAGCAGATAATTTTATCTGCTCCGCTGATCAGCCAGTAAGATGCGCTGGCAGCCATGCCTTCAACATAGGCTACAACAGGTTTTTTGCATTTGGAAATAGTTTCTGAAACGGTATCGATAAACGTGGTCTGGCCGCCCGGTGAATTTACCTTGAGAACAATGGATTGAATGTTGGGGTTGGCTTCCGCGGTTTTTATATCGCTGTTGATTGACTGGGCGCCACGAACTCCACACTGCTGATCGTCGGCCATGATCTCGCCCTGGATGGGGATAACTGCAATGGACCCACAAGGGATAGCATCTGAATTCATCGGGACGGTCCGGCCCATTGAATCTGCAGCGCAAAGAACAAACGACCTGTTTTTTTCCCTGGCTATGGAATAATCTTCTGCATGGATTGTTTCACCTTTGAGAAGGGAAACAAGCATGGCCCCGTATATTTCTGAATGTTCAGAATATAGGAGCCATGGGCTGGAGAGAATATTTCTTAAAGCTGCATTCATTGTACCCGACCTGCTTTATTAATCAGGGTACAATATTAAAGTGGCATCGTCCCGTTATAAAGGACTGAATTTAATCAGGTCCCGGCCGGTGGGGCAATGATCCCACCTCCGTAGGAATAAAGAAAATAGGCCGGGGGTTCGGTGAAAAGGCCGGTGAAAACTAATTCCCATCCGTTGTAACCTTCGACGTTGGCAGGTTTTACAAGGTTTGCGACCTTTTTCATCGGACTTTGCATTGTTCCATAAAACCGGGAGATGCCGTTTTTATCAGCCAGGTTTATGATCAGGTGCCGGGTGTTGAGATTCCACAACAATACTTCAACATCGAGCCGGTCTTTTGGAATGAGCATTTTTATCTCCACTGTATATTTCATCCCGGAAGTGGTTTTTTCTTCCTTGGTGCTACATGAAATAGTCTCATCAGTGGCATAAAGATAGTTCCAGGACTTCCCGGTCTTTAGCGTGATCAGGCCTGAGCGTGTGACCGGGTTGACGGAAAACGATTGAACGTCTTCCCTGAAAACATACTGCAGCGGATTCACCCCGCCGATATTGCCGTTTGTGTGTCTTAAAACTGTCATATTTCCAATGTTAATTAATGAGAAAAAATAGATCCCCTATCGTCATCGATTTGTTGGTACAAGAAACTCTTGAATCCGACTTTTTTCTTGAACGGTAGTATGCTTTTGATATCATGTCAAAAGTAACATGGTCATATTGCATGTTGATATCTGAGCAGAATTGAAAAATCACCTTCTGTATGCTCCCTTTGGCGCAGTTATTACCTTGCAGGTATCGTACCTTATCATCTGCAAAAGTGCGGAAATGCATACGGAAGTGTGATTCGACAATTCGGGTGATTGCCATTTGGTTCTTTGCTGATATCCAGGCTGTGTTATTTCGAACCTCAAACTTTGCGACATAAGGCAATTCAAATGTGAACCTGTGGTATTTATCATCCGGAAGCAGGGGCAATTTATTCCCGGGCCTGAATTGCAGGAATGGAAATATCAATTTTCCAAGGTATGAGCCTTTCTTTGCAATCAGCATTTGATCTTCTTCTACAGTTTCCTCCAGGGAGGTGATATACCTGATGTAGTCCTGAAGCTGTGGTTTGAGGGTGATCGTCAATGTGGGTCTGACTTCTGGTTTTATCATTTAGGCGAATTTATTTTGATGAGGTTGGATTGCAAAGGTCAAAATATCAAGAATTTAATTACCGTTTACCCCGGGTGGAATACAATACACTATCTGCTAAAAGGTTCATTTTTTCACGCACTTCAGGAAATAAAAAATATGCTTGAAGTAATTCGTACAAATCAATACCGCCCGCGATTGAGCCGCCCACTAAATTGAAATAATCTGTAAGGACTACGACTCCCTTGTTGATAACATTGACATTCAATTTGCACAAATCTGCTGAACCAATAGTTTTATCGATTTTTTTACACATTGGCAATCCATTATACTGATACTGATCAAATTGATTTAATAAATCAATGAGTTTTTCGTGCCTGATTTGTTTTTCATTTTTCATGATTTTTTGTTTTAGTGTTGTTTAATTTTTGATTTGAATAAGCCTGGTAACGGGACCAGAGCGCCAGCGGAGTCTTTGTTTGCTTCCCCTGGTCCCGGCCAGGGAGATGAATGTTATTGTTCTGTGAGGATATAAACACGTTCTCCTTCAATAAATGGTTTCAAAAACTCAGAGGTGAGATTGAGTGAGACTTCGCAGATTTGGAAAATATCCTCATCACTTATCCATTGGATTAAAAACCTCATTCCGATTTTCCTTTTTCCTTCTTTTGTGAAGTCGGATAATTGGGCTTTCACATAATTTACCGGCAATCTGTCATAGTATTTGCAACCATACCTGGTAAACAGTATTTGAGCCATCACGGGTTTCAGGCATTCACCAATGGGGGTCTTCAGACATTCAGTGACCATAAAACAGATATATTTTGAAAATTAAAAGAAAACTATGCTTTGGCAAAGGCACCTATCCCCAACTACACAACTACACAACTACAACGACCTACAAGCAACTACAACGAACTACAGTCTTATTTGATATAATATAATAATAATCAATAATATATATAAATGTAGTTGTGTAGTTGTGGAAATCGGGGACTTTCATAGAAATTCAATGTTATTATTTTTTAATGACGTGGTTTGTCAAAACGGCAGTTCAGGTTCCGGTTCGACAATAGGTATTACAATGGGTTTTTCCGGTTCTTTTTCGGCCAATGGGACGTATGGAGCATACGGAACTTTCATTGTGCGCTCCAGGTTTACGTTAAGATCATCGGTACCATACCGGAAAACATAGCCAGTGCTTACTGTACTGTCATACCGGACCTCTTTACAATACCCGATATACGCTTTATTGTTTTTAAGGAAATGCGTAATTGACAGCAGGTCAATGCCATTTTTCCCGGTCTGTTGCCTTGTTTTTTCCATATACAACCCATGAATACGGGTCAGGCGTAAAAAAACAACTTTGGTGGGGACTTTGAAAATGACATCCTTCTGTGATTCGTCTTTCAACCTGACGTTGATGCTGTTGATAGTATCAATTTTAAAATCATTGTTGGCTTCGATCCGCTTTTCATCCAGCAGGAATTCTACGGTTTGCCAGAACCCGGCCACGGATTCTGAACTGCTGATCTGGGTGGCCTGGGTTGTAAGCATCTTTTTAACCATTTCGTAAAAATCAGCATACTTGAAATTCACGGCCAGCGGATGATCATCATTTTCCAAAAGATAGATCACCGTAAGCAGACAGCTGTAGTTATGGGTCAACCTTTCATCAAACATCAATCCTGATTTTGTCATATCCAGTTTGAGTTTTCCCATGATTATTGAAAATTCAATTGAATATCTTTTTTCAAACATTTCCCGGTAAGGAAGGATATCACCAATGAGGGAGCTGATGCCATTAGTTTCAAGCGTTTTCAAAGTGTCATAATCAGCCATTTCCTCAGGTGTGAACTTGCGCAGTGAAAATGTAAGCAGCATTGCCCGGGTGAAAAGAGCGTTATTATCGGTTGTTGGCAGGTGCTGGCCGGATATACAACAGGATCCCCGTACCTGTGTGGTTTTGGTACGGTTATCCTGTGTGAGTTTTCCTTTTTCTTCTCCGGCGCCATCAAATGCACCTTTTAATGACTGAACCCTTTTGGGGTCAATCTCGTTCGAATATTCATCCAACCATACGATTACATTGCAGAACCGGGCAAGGTTTCGTGCGAAACCTACGGCTGTTCCGTTTGTCAGGTTGAAGCATTTTCGGTTGAGAAAAAAGAAATTGGAAAGTGACCATGCCAGGGTACTTTTACCTGACTGGACTTCACCAAAAAGAAACAAGTGTGGAAATGATTTGTCTTTTGCAAAAATCAGGTCTCGAAAAATACTGGCAATGGTAAAGGCAATGCCGATTTTGCCATTGTCGCCGTAGCAACTGATCATAAGGTTTGACCACTGGCCAAAGTCGCAACCGGCCTGTTTCCAAACAAAATAACGATCATTTTCATAATCGTCATCGTCCTCACGAACATTCTTGTAAATCGTTGAAAATGCTGCCGTATAATAGTTCTTGTCTTTGAACGTGGTTACGCCGTATTTATCTACCGGTTGGAACTGGCCATCGGCCCAGATTCCGTTTGCAAAGGCATAAAATCCTTCTTTGACCCATCCAAGGGTTTTGAGCTCCTCACAAACAGGGAAGCCGCCGCTGATATGTTCTAATATTCTCATATAGTGTCCTTTATTACCTTTAAAAAGAAAATTCCCTTCATTAAAAACATACTGGCTGAATTGATCAACACTGATGAAGTTTTTTGAAGGGATATCGAGTATGGAATTTTCGCCCAAATAGTTTGTAATTCTGACCAGGCGTTTATTATCTATTTTGGCATAGATGTGGAACAGGGGTTCAATAGTGAAATTTGAAACTTTAATATCATGGGCGGTGTCGGTGTAAAACCAATAGCAGTTATCCTTTTCATACCAGCCTTTTGCATCTTGTTCATAAGTATCTATCTCGTCTTTGGCTTTGTTGGCCTCTTCGGCCCGGCGAATACCGGAGAGGTATTTGAGTGTGCTTGCAAAGATTTTTTTGGAAACTTTGTATTTTTTTGAGAGGTAGTTTGTGAATCGTTCCCGGGTACCGGGATTTGGAATGTCCAGAAGCATTCCACAAACTGTATTAGTGACCTCATTAAGCAAGGCCGGCATTTCAGTTGCAGTTTCAAAAAGGCATTCCATCATGTTTAAGAGACGTTCATCCTCCCCTACTTTGGTATCAATTAATTCAATGTTAGGGATTTCATCCTGCATTTTCTCGTCCTTCCAGTTTCTGTTGTTCTTCAAGTCTCAGAGCAAGGTGTCTTTCAGCAACGGCCAATACTTCATCAAACTTTTCTCCTGTAATGAGCATTTTCACAGTCTCATAAGACCGGCAGCGTGTCATAAGTTCCAGGTTCCAATTGCGTAAAAATTGGTTTTCCTGTTTGAGTTGGTAATTTTCCTTGATTACCCAAGCGAGATCTTCCATCCAGTTCCAGGCGAACTTCATTACATCTGCTGTGCGTTTCCAAAATTTATAGGAATCGTTTTCACCATTCTTTATTTTGGAATTCGCAAGAAGTGCTTCAACTTCATGAATCCTGTTCATTAAAAGTTGTGGTGCGCCTTCATAGATTGTTTGTGAAATATAATCATCAGGTTTTTTCATGGTTACAGGATATCACTGAACTGATCAGGAAAAAGGGTTATATATTTCCCAATAACTTCACTGATGTCAAGGCTTGTGACTTCATCAATCGATATTTGTTGTATCATTATTTTTCACCTGAGATTCATTCACTTAATAATTCGGACTCAAGAACTTCAATAAGAGTATTCAATCTTGAAGCTTCATTTTTCAGTTTACAAACCTTTTCTTCAGGCAGACCAGGCTCCTGTGCAATCATCAAATTAATAATGTTCAGGTTCAGGTGATAAGAATAATTGGTGAGTTTCTTGTCAGGAATGGACATTAAAGAAAATGTTTTCATATTATCCTCCCCTATTTATTGTTTTTTCTGTTTTTAAAAAGGTTGATCAATCGTCGTTGCTCGTCTTTTTTTGCAACGATCTCCCGGCTGAGCATAGCGGCCTCCTGGGTTACATCGAAATTTTCATCTGTATATTTCATGCTCAGGCAACGCCAGACATACTGGTAGGAATATTTAATATCCTTTAAA
>CAIWMX010000048.1 GCA_903913885.1 uncultured Bacteroidales bacterium
ATAAGACCGGTAAAGCTGCCGCTTGTCTGCCAGGAGACACCAGTGATCATGAACTCATAAGCGTTTGATCCGCCCGTTGCACCAGATACTGTGATCGAACCCTGGTTGCCGCCGAAGCAGGTAACGTTGGAAGTTCCGACCGAAGCGTTGAGCACAGAAGGTTCTGTAATAGTTTTGTTTCCAAGAGCGATGACGCAACCTGTATGATTTGCATCACGGATAGCAACGTCATAAGTTCCGGCGATAAGACCGGTAAAGCTGCCGCTTGTCTGCCAGGAGACACCAGTGATCATGAACTCATAAGCGTTTGATCCGCCCGTTGCACCAGACACTGTGATCGAACCCTGGTTGCCGCCGAAGCAGGTAACGTTGGAAGTTCCGACCGAAGCACTGAGCAAACCAGGATAAATGACCTCAAAGAGTCCCTTATCAATGTTACAGCTGGGATGAGCTGCATCGCGTATCCTTACACCGTATGTGCCGGGAGCCAGCCCGGTATTGTTGGTTGAAGCAGTATAGTTTGATCCGGCATCGATGCTGTATTCAAAACTTCCCGAACCGCCGGAAGCGCTGATGGTGATAGAGCCATCGCTTGTTCCGTTACAGCTGGGTTGTGTTCTGACAACATCTCCTGTCAGGATAGTAGGATTTGTAAGATAGGAATTGCCCATATCCAGGACACAAGTCGGATAGTCAGAGTCACGAACCTGAACTCCGTATGTTCCCTGACCAAGCCCTGAATTGTTGTTGGTTGCTGACCAGCTTACACCTCCGTTGATGCTGTATTCAAAAACTCCTGAACCTCCGGTAGCGCTGATTGCGATTGCACCATTGGTGGATCCAAAGCAAGTGGGTTGCGTAAGTGTAACTGCTGCACCTAATTGAGTAGGTTGCGTTATCGTGAAATTTACAACGTCGGTGCAATTATGTGCATCTTTTACTGATACAACATAAGCACCTGCAGTAAGTCCCGTGAAACTGTTATTAGTACTGTATGAACCACCTCCTATATTATATTGGTATGCAGGGGTTCCTCCGGTAGCAGTCATCAAAACAGAACCGGCACCACCAAAGCAGGTTGCATTGGTTACGCTGGCTGATCCTGTTAACAGGTTGGGTTCACCAACAGTTTGTCCGCCGGTATTTTTACAACCCTGATTATCAGTAACAGTTAACGCATAAAAAGCTGCCGACACGCCAGAGATACCTATCGTGGTCGCATCATTGCTCCACAAATAGGTATAAGGGCCTGTTCCGCCGGTAATACTTACCTGATACAGGCTGCCGTCGCTGAATCCTTTACAGGATGCGATTACTGCGTAGTAATTGAATGTCAGAACGTTAGGTTGAGAAATCGTGTAGACCGGTGAATTAAATGTACATGAGTGGGCATCTTGAACGATTACAGAGTAGGTATTTGGAGCAAGACCTGTAATGGCAGGTGTGGCTCTGAAGTTGCTCCAGGCATAGGTGTAATCTGGTGTGCCGCCTGAAACACTAAGGGTAATGGTACCATTGCTGCGTCCGTTACATGTAACATCAGAAACAATTGCCGAAGCGGTAATTGCATCGGGTGCAGTGATGACCTGGTCGCCCAGTGTGATCGCGCAGGCAGTATGAGCTGCATCGCGGATCTGGACGCTGTATGTGTCAACAACGAGACCGGTGAAGCTGCCGCTGGATACCCATGATCCACCGTTGAGGCGGTATTCATAGGTGCCGTATCCTCCCAAAGGAGTGGTTACGTTGATTGTACCATCGGTTGAAGTGTTGCAGGATACATCTGTTTTGGCAACAGTTGCTGACAAAACACCCGGGGCTGTTATCACCTCGGTGCTCAGGGTAACCACGCAAGCTGTGTGAGCCACATCCTGCATATCAACAACATAAGTGTTCGCTGAAAGTCCGCTGAATGAACCGCTTGACTGCCATGAACCGCCGTTGAGGCGATAAGCATAAGGACCGTATCCTCCCGATGGGCTGGTGATGGCGATAGAGCCATTGGTCAGGCCGTAACAGGTGATATTGGAAGGGGTAACCGTGGCTGCAAGCTGGCCGGGATTGTCTATGACAGTATTTCCCTTGTCAATGTCGCAGTTTGGATGGTTGGCATCCCGTACACGAACGTCATAGGTTCCTGCAGCAAGGCCGGTGTTATTGGTCGAGGCGGTAAAATGCGCCCCGGCATCAATACTATAGGTATAAGATCCTGAACCACCGGATGCGGAAATCGTAATGGCTCCGTCAGCTGTACCGTAGCAGGTAGGCTGTGTTGGGCCAACCGTTGCGGTGATGACTGTCGGGTAGGCGAGGAACGTATTTCCTTTATCCTGAACGCAGGCTGTGTGATTGGCATCCCTGACATGAACATCATAGGTGCCCGGATGCAGCGCAGTATTGTAGGCTGTTGCTGTCCAGTTGGCACCAGCATCGATGCTGTAGTCGTAGGAGCCTGAACCGCCGGAGGCGCTGATGGCAATGATACCATCATTTGTTCCGTTGCAGGTTGGCTGAGTCGGGGTAACCGTTGCTGTGAAGCCAACGGGATAAGCCAGAACATACGTACCTTCTGTCATAGAACAGTTAGTATGAGCGGCATCGCGAACTTTCACAACATAGGTTCCGGGAGCAAGACCAGTGTTGCTGGTCGTAGCTGTCCAGTGCGAACCACCGTCGATGCTGTAGCTGAAACTTCCTGAGCCGCCTGAAGCACTGATGGCGATGGTACCGTCATCGGTAAAAAGACATGTTGGCTGGGTGGGAGTTGCTGATGCTGTAAGCGCAGCCGGGAAAGTGAGCACAGAGCTGGGTCCGTCGTAAATACAATCCGTATGGGCTGCATCGCGAACCTTGACATGATACGTACCTGGTGCCAATCCGGCATTGTGGGTTGTAGCAGCCCAGGTTGATCCACCGTCAATGCTGTAGTTAAAGGCGCTTGAACCGCCTGCTGCACTGATGTCAATAATCCCGTCGTTGATACCGTTGCAGGAAGGCTGCGTGGGAGTAACCGTGGCTGAGATAGCCGTCGGATTAACGATGATCGTATTGCCATTGTCAATTTCGCAATTGGAATGTGCTGCATCACGGATTCTGATGCCATAGGTGCCGGGAGCCAGCCCGTTGTTGACGGCGGCTGCTGTATAATGCGTACCGGCGTCGATGCTGTAGGTATAGGAGCCATAACCGCCGGAAGCACTGATGGCAATACTGCCGTCAGTGTTGTTGTAGCAGGTTGGTTGTGTCGGAGTAACTGTCATAGCGAGATGGGCAGGGTAGGTGATTGTTTTAACTCCCTTATCAAGCAGGCAGGTCGGGAAAAGAGCATCCCGAAGCTGTACGTCATACGTGCCCGGGGCCAACCCTGTAAAGGTGGAGGAGGTTGTCCATGTGGACCCTCCGTCTTTGCTGTACTCGAAAGTTCCCCAGCCTCCGCCGGCGGCAATGTCAATTTGGCCGTCGTTGTTCAGGTCACAGGTGGGTTGGGTTGTGGTTACTGTTCCCGTCAGGGCATCAGGTGAATCTACAACCATGGCCGAAACGGAAATAACGTTATGGCAGTTATTGGCATCGGTAAGGGTAACGTAGTAACTGCCGGCAGCTAGTCCGGAAATGCCATCATCTCTCTGGTCCAGTTCCGGGCCATACACATGGTCTTGGCCATTGCTCCACTGGAATTCGATGATGGGGTATGCTCCGTCAGGAGGAACGACGGTCAGATTGATGGCCCCATCGCTGAGGTTATGGCAACTGACATTCGTTACAGTGTAGGTATAATCGATAGGATTGTCAAGAATGACCGGAGTGACGGAGGAGGCGGAAAAGCCCCATACACCTGCAATACCGGTACCCGGATCAACTGAAACCGGATCCCAGTAACTTATGCCAAGTTTGTACTCCTTGCGGCCGTAACCGGGTGTGGTTCCGAAGATAACCCAGGGGTCCGAGTCTGTTGAAGAAAATGTATAGTCGTCGGTGCTCCAGCTATAGGTTACGCTTTCATATGGGACAAGTCCTCCAGCGAGTGTGCAGGTAGATCCAACCTGGTCGCAAGCATGCAACTGGAAGGTGACACCGAAGCAAATCTCAGAATCGGGAGTGACGTGAGGGGATTGCGCTCTGGCATTTATCGAAAATGTCAGAATGAACAAGGTTAAAAGTACCATCGATGGTATCTTTAACCTTTTCAGTAAAATCATTTTTTTGTAAAATGTTTCCATAGGTTAATAATTGGGTTTAAACTAATTAATTGTAAGTGAGTATTAATGAAGATTTTACATATGATATATAGAATCTTAGCACCAGAGGGCTAAGGAGGAGGAAGCAATAGAATGTAGATTTTCTTTTCTTTTTTTCTCATAAGGATTCAGTTTTTTCTGATAAACATTTAACAATTTTAAACTTATACGGTTTGAATAAGTATAAACAATTAGTATTGAAAAACTTAAAACACGGCTTGTTATACTGGTCGCATAACATTTAAAAACCCTAGTGTTTGCTGCTGTTTCAATACTTTTTGATACCTACAAAAGAATATTCGAAAATAGGTTATAAAATCAAGAGTTGTTAGAATACAATATGAAAATATTTCAAAAATATGAGTTTTGTGTCAATTTATGACGGTTTTCCTGTATATTTGCTCCGGTAACATTTTTAAACCCAGGTTTTATGGATAGTATTGCCCGGACGGATCAGAAGATCAAAATCTTAATAGCAGAAGATCAGGGACTTATAGTACACTCGCTGACGATCATGTTAAATGCCCAGCCTGATTTTGAAGTGACCGGAACGGCATCGAATGCCGAAGAACTGTTAAAGCTGCTGGAAATAAAGAAACCGGATGTTATTATCACGGATATAAAAATGCCCGGGATGACAGGGATCGAACTGACAAGGATCATTGATTTGAAAATGCCGTGGATTAAGATCATCGCACTTTCCATGTACGTGCATCCTCAATTTATCAGGGAGATGTTAAAGGCAGGCGCCAAGGGATATCTTTCAAAAAACTGCACACCCGATGAATTATTCCTTGCCATACGGGATGTTTACATCGGCAAGACGGTCTTCTGCAAAATAATTTCCGAGGTACTTATAACTAACTTTTCCATAACAGAAGAAGACCAGGACAAACAGGGCAGGAACCTGACCGCCCGGGAAATTGAATTGATCCATCTCCTGGCCGAAGGGAAATCCACGAGAGAGATAGCCAGTCAGCTGTATATCAGTGAAAAAACCGTTGAACGGCATAAATCCAACATCTTAAAAAAGATGAGATTACATAACACTGCCCAATTAATCAAAACGGCTGTGGAAAATGGAATCCTGATCCTTTGAAACGGTCATTTCTTTTCACCATGCATGATCCGGATAGTCAAGTCAAGGTTTTGCTTAACCTGGGCGTCCGACGGATCAAGCGATGATGCGATTCTGAAAACTTCCACCGCCCTGGGGAAGTCCCGCATCATGCTGTAGATGATCCCAAGATCTTTGTAGGCATTAATTTCCTTGGGGGAGATGCGTATGGCTGTTTCAAGGCAAAGTGCCGCAGAGTCGAGGTTGGCGGCATACCTGCCGTATAACCTGCCGAGGTTGGAAAAAATTTCACTGTTGGCAGGAGGCATGTGGCTTAACGTCAGGTATGTGTTGATCTTGTACCTGAATTCGGTCTGATTGTCCATGTTTGCCAGAACCCTGATCGTATTGTTATAGGATGTTTTATCTTCCGGGTCAAGGCTGAGAACCTTGAAATACTGACCGATGGCTGCTTTGTAATCCTTGTGGTACATGGCCTGGATGTTCCCGTAAAGTATCAGGGCGTTGATGCTGTTGGGTGCAAGCCGGACAGCCTTGCTGAGGTATATCCAGGAAAATTTGTAATCTTCCAGTTTTTGTATGGAATCCGTTTCGCCGGTTGCCTTCTTCAGGTAATCACCCCCTGCCGATGTGTTGCATTTGATGCTGTTTTCCGAAACTTTTACATCGGTGGAGAAGAGGGTGAAATCATCCTTCCATACCTTA
This sequence comes from uncultured Bacteroidales bacterium, assembly GCA_903913885.1. Lineage (GTDB taxonomy): Bacteria > Bacteroidota > Bacteroidia > Bacteroidales > FEN-979 > CAIVAT01. The sequence continues at coordinate 6,022 of CAIWMX010000048.1, forward strand.
TTCCGGGTAAAGGTCTTCACCGAACACAGGAGAAAGGCCGCAATGAAAACTGTAAGGACAGTTCGTCTTACCATCGCACCGTTTTTGGATAATGAGGGTAGCTTTGTTGCAATCAGATATGTTATCACTATAACAAATCCGAGCGACGGCATATAGATAAAGCGCTCGTTCATGAACGTTCCTACCGGGAATAAAAGGTTGGAAACGATTACCAGCGTGAGGGTATAGAAGAGAATCCCGTAAATTACCGGACTTTTCGACCGGAAATGGTAAAAAGCATATGCAAGGAGGCCTGCATATAAAAGTGCGGGAATGATGGCCCGCGGGTCGTTGAATGCCACCAGCGGAATGTGGTACGGGTAGTAGTCGTGGGTGAGGGGATGAGGGAAGAACAGCAGTTTGATGTACAATCCCAGGGTATAGAGGATGGTACCGAATTTCTGGCCGGCCGTTGCCTCAAGGAACGGGTTGTTCAATAACTCTCTCGGAATTTCGGTGGAAACAATCTGGCCCAGCACCAGGAACCTGATAAAAACAAAAATGAGGGCAGTGATAAAAAGCGGGATGGCCAACGTAAGGTTCTTCTTCAGGGGGACTTTTTTGAAGAAATAGATTGTAAGAGGAACGATGATCACAAACATGATGGCATTTTCTTTCGACAGCAATCCGCAAAAAAAACTCAGGTTCGCCAGAACCAGCAGGCCTGTTTTCCGTTTTTCCAGGTAAAGGAGGGTCAGTTGAAGGGTAAAAAGCGAAAACAGGAGGGCCAATATCTCATCCCTGCCTTTGATGTTGGCTACCACCTCGGTATGAACAGGATGGGCAATGAAGAGCATGGCTGCCAGGAACGGGAAACCGAGGTACCAGGGCTGCCCGTTTGGGGGGCGTATGAGGTTTTTCAGGATGATGAATACCAGGATTCCCGTAAGGGCATACAGCAGGATGTTGATCAGATGGCTGAGCATGGGATTGAACTCGCCGGTCAAAGACTTTTCGATGGCAAAGGTCGCAAGGGAAAATGGCCGGTAACGTCCGCCGGCTACGAGGTGCTTCTCTTTTCCCCAGAATCCTGTAAATGAATCCCAGGCAAAGATATCGCGGATGCCTGCCAATCCTTTTTGTGTGAAAGAATTGCCTTTGCACACCATCAGGTCATCGAGCGCGTAATCGTTGAATAAGGTATTGCTGTAGATTGCAATGGTAAACAGAAAGATGACCAGTACCGGCCATCGGATATCCGGTTGAGTGGGGAGCGTGGTAACCGTTTTGGGAATTTTCATGGTGCTTGTTGCGTTTTATTTTTTCATCGTCCCTGCTTTTTTTGAAGCATATCGATGTAAGGCTGATTTACCTGATTTCCCCTGCGCCGTGCCTCAAGGGCATATTTCAGGGCATTGGGAAAATCGTTGTTCTTGTAATATATTACTGAACAATTGTACAGCGCATTCCCATTGGCCGGGTTCAGTTCGAGGCACCTTAAAAAGTCTTTTAACGCTTCAGGGAAATTGCCCAGGCTGAAGTAACAAAAACCCCTTTTCAACAAAAGATCGTCGCGGAGAGGAAATGCAGGGACCAGGAGGTTATAATCGCGGATGGCACTTTGATAATCGTTCATGTCTGCAAACACATGGGCACGGTTCAGCATGATCATTTTTGAATCGGGACAAAGTTCAAGCGCCTTGTTATAATCAGCAAGAGCCGGCCCGAACTGCCTGGTTTCGCCGTAAAGATTGCCCCGGTTGAGATAGCACAAATAGGCATTGCTGTCATATGCCTGTGCATAGGCGTTGACTGCAAGCGCCCGGGTATAGTATGCAATTGCAGGGAGCGTTGAATCGAGTTTGATCGAAACGTTTCCAAGGTTGCGAAAAGCCATGGGATCTGTCGGGTTGTAAATTACGGCTTTGGCGTAATCACGCCGCGCCAGTTCAAAGGAGTCGATTTTGTAATAATAGGTTCCCCTGTTGTTATAGCCAAGGTCGCAGGCAGGATACTTTTCAATTACGTCGGTCCACAATGTCCCGGAATTCTGCCAGATATTTACACGGCCGGCCGAAAGGTAGATCATGCAGCTGATGTAGATTAAAATTACGCCAGCCGAAAAATATTTCAGGATGTTGTTTTTTTGCCGGTTGAGTAAATAATCTGAATAATATCCGATGATGAAAAATAAACCAATATAAGGAATATAGGTATACCTGTCGGCCATGAGGGCTTTCCCGACAGAAATAATTTGCAATACAAGAAAAATCGAAAGAAGGAAAAATAAAAATCCGAATGCAGGAATTTTAGAATATTTTTTTATATAAAAAATAATAATTGCAAGTACTGAAATAATGATCGGCGAGATATAATAAACGGCAGGTAAAAACCCCGAGGACGAAAGCGTGGGGAAAGGGTAAAATGCCGACAATCCGTAAGGGACGAAAAGCCTGACAACATACATAAGCAGCCCGAACGAAACACAGAACATCCGTTGCGGGATCGATAGGAGTGTAAAGGATGCAATCGCATCGTGCGATTGCACTACCAGGGTGATAATGCCGAAAATTAAAGCAAGAATAAATACCGGAATTTTTTCAAATATCAATTTGAAATTAAATCGTCTGTTTAAATAATAATCGATGCAAAAAAGCAATAATGGAAAAACTACCGCAGCAGGTTTTGACAATAAGGAAAAAATATAAAAAAGTAAACAGAGAAGGTAATATTTTACCGATTTAGTTTCTGTAAATTTTAAATAAAAAATCAGTCCGGCCAGGAAGAAAAAAGCGTACAGAACATCCTTTCTTTCTGAGATCCACGCGACGGATTCAACATGCATCGGGTGTATTCCGAAAAGTAATGCTGAAATAAATGCGATCGTTGAATTTTTTTTGGTAAGCCGGTAAATAAAGAAAAAAACAAGAAGAATATTTAGTAAATGCAATATAAGATTTACAAAATGAAATAATGCCGGATCAGGGGTTGGAACATTTAATGGCGTATTTTTCTTCGCTGAAAAAAAATAATCAATGCTCAGCGAAATCATGGTAACCGGATGGTAATTTGAAGCGGAAGAATTTGTGAAAAAGTATTTGATATTTTCCCATGAAAGGTTATGTACATTTTTATTAACCAGCACGTATACCGGGTCATCCCAATTGGTAAATTTCCCGTTCAGCGATGGCAAATAAATAAAAACCGGAACAGCTACAAGCAAAAAAAGCAAGGCAGACAAATAATAAATATTGTTTGATTTTAATTTATCTGTATTATTGATTATCGCCTTATTTTTAATTGCAACAGGACGAATATTTGTTTTTTGTATTTTTGAATTTTTTCCCATTGAAATTATTTTATTTTAAAAATAAATGTTCATTAATTCTATCCGGAATAATTAAATTATTAATTGAATTATTCCGGATAATAATTATTTATTTTTATTTTCAGGCAGGTTGGTTAAAAAGGTTATCAGGTTATTGTCTACATTAATTCCGCACTGTTTTGCCAGGATAGCATGTTTATACGCTTCGGTATAATTTTTCTGACGGTAATAAATGTTTGCCAGCAGGTTATGTGCCTGCCCGTTGGCAGGATTCAGCCCGACGATTTTTAAAAAATATTTTTTGGCACTGTCAGGAATATTTTTTTTATAGAAAGCAACACCCAGATTAAATATCGCGTCAACATCGTCTGGCATGTGCTGCAGGTATTTTTTGAAATCGGATATGCCCGAATCGTATTTTTCCAGTCTGTCGGTATACATGATGCCCCTGTCGAGATAGGGTTTGTAATCCCCCGGATTTTTATTGATGGCGCTTGTGTAGTCGTTCACTGCAAGCTCATAGGCTTCCATTTTTTTGTAGATGTAGGCACGCGAGGCGTAAAAATTCAATTTTTTTGCATCGTTCGGGTCCAGTTTAATCCCATAGGTCAGATCCTTGAGGGCTTTGTCAAGTTCCTTGTTTTCATTATACATAAAGGCCCTGTTGGTATAAGCCTGGGCGCTTTCCGGGTTTTTTTCGATCACATCCGTCCAAAGGGCAATACTGTCTTTCCATACGAGCGTCCTGTTCCAGGTTAAGAAAGAAAATATGATCAGGATCAATATGGCGGCGCCGTCGGCGAGGTTTCTTTTTGAAACCTGCAGTGCGGAGCGGTAATTCCAGAAAGCGACGGCGGCAATAAGGCTCAGTCCGAGGTAGGGGATGTAGGTGTAACGTTCCGACACCACGGAACCGCCCACGGGGAGGAACTGCAGAACCGGGAAAATGGTAACCATAAAAAACATAAGTCCAAACGTGACAAACCTGTTGCTTTTCCATGTTTTAACAACCGCTGCCAGGAAGAGAAGAAAAATAACCGGCGATAAGTACATATAAAAAGGCATGGCTCCCTGCGCTGTGACCGGGTATTCATATACCCCGATCTGGTTGAAAGGCACCACGAATTTGACGAGGTAGACCCACACGCTGTAAGGAGCATAAAAGAGGCTTTGTGAAACCGGGATGCCCATGGGGTTGATGTAATTGCTTGCTTTCTGGGCGAAAATTGCCACAATGCCAAATACCAGTGAGATGGCAAAGAATGGGATCTTTTCCAGGACCATTTTCAGGTCAGGTTTCCTGGCATGGAAATAGTCGATCAGGACTAGCACTACCGGCAGGGTAACGGCCTGGGCTTTCGAAAGGTTGGAAACGATAAAACAACCGAGTGCCAGGAAGTAATAACTGTATTTATTCGTTTTCAGAAAGAAAAGCCACGACAGCAACGCCAGGAAATACCATGCGGTGTAAAGTACGTCTTTTCGTTCCGAGACCCAGGCTACCGACTCAACGTGCATGGGGTGAAGGGCAAACAACAGGGCGATGGTGATGGCGATGTTCGAATTCTTTTTCAGCAGGTGAAAAAAGAAGGTATATATAAGGAATGCATCTAAAATATGCAGGATGAGATTGTGAACATGGTATCCCCGGGCTGCCAGTGTGAAAAAATGGTAATCAAAGGAAAAGCTGAGTAGTACCAGTGGATGGTAATTTCCCATGAAATAGGTTGAGAATATTTTTCCCAGGTTTTCCCAGGAAAAGGAGGTGATCATTTTATTGTTCATGATGTAGGCGATATCGTCCCAGTTGACAAAATCATTGCTCAGCGTGGGATAATATGCGATGAAAGAAACAGCGATCAAAAAGAGGATTTTCCAGTTCAGCAGTTTCTCCTCCTTTATGGGGATTTTCTTTTTGGCGGCCATAGCAAACTATTTTTGTTTGTACATTGGAAGGGAGACCAACCCGGTTTTATGAAAAAAATAACCGAGTGAAGTGCGCAGAACACCCATCCCGTATTTGATGCTGCGGCGCAGGTTTATGGAAGAGGCTTCTTCGAAATACTTGGTCGGACAAGTTATTTCCGCGATCTCGAATCCTGCCATGAAAATCTGGGCAAGCATCTGGTTGTCAAAAACGAAGTCGTCGGAATTGACATGATAGTTCACGGTTTCGAGTACCTCCCTGGAAAAAGCCCGGTATCCTGAATGATATTCAGAGAGTTTCTGGTTGATCAGCAGGTTCTGAACCCAGGTTAGAAACCGGTTTGCTATGTATTTATATTTGGGCATCCCGCCTTTCAGGGCGCCTTTCCCCAGGATGCGCGAGGCGATGACCACCGGGTAAAGGCCGCTGGCGATCATATGTGCCATGGAGGGTATCAGCTTTGGGGTGTATTGGTAGTCGGGATGGAGCATGATGACGATATCGCCCTTTAATTCAAGTGCTGTATCGTAACAGGTTTTCTGGTTCCCGCCATATCCCCGGTTTTTATCATGTCTGATCAGGTTTTTAACCTGCAGGGTGCTTGCAACCAGGATGGTGTTATCGGTACTTGCATCGTCAACCACCACGTATTCGTCGACAAGGTCGAGCGGGATCTCTGCAATGGTTTGGGCAATTGTTTTTTCTGCATTGTAAGCGGGGAGAACGACGATTATTTTTTTGCCTAAGAGCATATGTCAAATAGATGTTTTTAAATGAATACCGAATATTGAATTTTGATCAACGAACTGAGAAGTGCGATTTTTTTTATTGGGTAAAAGATACCCTGATTTTAGCGGATAAAGGTAAAAAGTTTTTCACAAATGAACGGTAAAAATTCCAGCAGGCTGGAATGGTGTGCTTTCTCGAATCAAGAGGCATTTCCGGGTGGTAAGGGAAATTCCTCCTGATCCGCTTTCACAGCATGCTTAATGTAATGAAAAAACAAGGCTGCCTCGTGAAATCAGAGGCAGCCTGTGCAATGTTCAATGTTTGTGGAGCTGGAGGGATTCGAACCCTCGTCCAAACAAGTAGCAAAAATGCTTTCTACATGCGTAGCTTCCGGTTGATTGTCGGGATCATGCTGGCCAGAAGCCAACCCACCTGATCCTTAGTTCCTGTTATTTCGCCCGAACAGCGGAACAATGCCCGGACTATCTCAACCTTTGCGATGCCTCATCCGGAACACCGTTGAGAAAGGTTTCCCGGGAGACAAGACGCGCCTAATTTCTAAAATTAAGCAGCTAGTCTGTAAGAATAATTGTCGCCAGTTATTGGCTGTGTGAACTGACTTTTTACGAGATCTGCTCACGAACCCTCGGCATGCTTACAATCCCACTTCCTTGCTGTCAAAACCGGTCAGCCCCGGAAATTCGTGCAAAGATACAATAAAAAATGGGGTGGGGGGATGAATATTGAATATCGCATTTCACATTTCACATTTCGAATGATGAATATTCGCGCTACGCGCACTGAGCGAAGTCGAAGTGAGCGGGGGTCAGATTTCCCGGAAGCCCAGGATTCTGTTTACGAAAAGCGCGATGTCATACTTCGAATTAAATATCTGGTAGAGTTCCGCGATGATGGGGAAATGTTCCTCGACAGGCATAGTTTTGGAAATTTCCTGATAAAACACGTTTGCAGCAGTTTTCCCCTCCAGCACCAGTTCATGGGAGACATGTTCGGTAAAAAAGCCTTTCCCGATAAGCAGGCCGAGGGTGCGGTTGCGGCTCAGATCATTGAGTGCCGTAAGCGTAAAGTCGCCATACCCGCAATAGTTGAACAGTGTTTCTTCACGGCCGCCAAACCATTTCAGCACGCGGCGCATTTCGCGGAAAGCTTTTGTAAGAACAAGGAAACGAAGGTTCGGGGAGTTGAACTGGGCGTCGACAATTCCAAGTACGACGGCGTAAATATTTTTCAGGATGCTGAGGATTTCTACCCCCCGGAGGTCGGTTGAAAAATCAAGATGAATGTTTGTCCCGGCAAACATCTCCGGAATCCTGGTGCCGGGTTCTGAATCTCCAAATCCCAGGGTGAATCCCGTGGGCATCCGGTTGATGATCTCACCGGCAAAACTCGGTCCTTTCATGGTGCATACCGGATTCGGGAACTCCTCTTTCAGGCACTCGGTAATGGTTTTGCTGCCCGAACCAAATCCTTTGGCCAGGTTGACAAACCGGGCGGCGACCGGGAGGTGCCCGCTGATGGTTTTCAGGTAGCCGATTACAACCACAGAGGGTATGGCAAGAAAGATCGTGTCGCAATGTTCCAGCCGGCTGTTGTCGGTTGTGGCTCTGAGGCCCTGATGGAGCATCAGTGTCGGAAAATATTTCGCGTTGATATGATCGCGGTTGATGCTTTCGACGACATTGGTCTCAACCGAATGAAGGAGAACAGGCTCTTGTCCCTTGGAGGCCAGGATATTTCCCAGGGCGGTACCAATGGTACCTGCGCCAATGATGGCAATTTTTTCCGGTTGATTTTCCATGAAGTTTATTGTTGATTGGGTGAAAACAAAATCCTGAAACAAGCTCCCCCGGTATTTACGATCTCAAGCTGGGCTTCAACCTGCTGAATCAGGATCTGCACAATCCGGGTCCCCATCGAATGGGTGGTTTTCATGGTGAAATCTTCGGGTAGTCCGATGCCGTTGTCGCAGATGGAAATGCTGAATTTCCCGTCATTTTCCGGCAGCAGTTTTACCCAGAGGGTCCCGGTTCTTTCACCGGGGAAGGCATACTTGTAAACATTGGTAATAAGTTCGTTGATGATCAGTCCCATGGGTAGCGCCATTTCAATGGCCAGCTGGCAGGGCTGGATGTCGGTTTTCAGTTCTATGCGGTTGTTGTTGAATGAACTTGAAATGATGAGGGCCAGGTTCTGTAGGTAGTTGTCGAACGGGATGGCGCTGATCTCCTGGTTCTTGTAAAGTTGTTCATGCACAAGCGACATTGTACGTACCCGGAGCTGCAAATCGGTGAGCGAACGGTTGAGTTCGGTGTCGGAGGTCTGATCGCGCTGCATGTTCATGAGGCTGGTAAGGATGGTGAAATTATTCTTCACCCTGTTGTGGATTTCACGCAGCAGGTACTCTTTCTGCCTGGCATTTTCCGCCAGTTCCTCCTCATGCTTCATCCTTTCAGAAATGTCACTGACCACGGTGATCACGTCGCGGATTTCGTGGGTGTCGTCATCAAGTACCGGGTTGATGCTTGCCTCGGCCCAGAAAGATGTTCCATCCTTGCGGAGCGCCTTATAAATGTAACCCGTGGTTTTTTTGGTTTGGGACATCTCCAGGATATGCTTGTTAACGTCAACATGGAAGGCCGGATCGACCAACTTCAGCGGGCTCTGCATATGAAGCAGTTCCTGTTGGGTAAAGCCGTAAAATTTTTCGCATGACGGGCTGACATATTTCCGGTTCATGTTTGAATCAAGGAGGGAGATCACATCGACGGTGTTTTCTGCAAGAAAACGGTGAAGCTCTTCACTGCGGGTAAGTCTGGCCTGGGCGTCGATGCGTTCAACGATCTCTTGCTGCAGCCTGCTGTTAAGCACTTTCAGTTCATTTTTCCTTTTCCGGTTGTTTCGTGCAAGGGTATCGACAAACATGATGAGCAGCAATAAAATGATGAACGCCAGTTCGTATAAAAATGTGCGGATGCTGCCATTCCTGATCTGCAGTTCCTGGAGCACATTTTCATTTTTCATGAGTTCGTTTTTTGCTTCGATAGCCTGGATGCTTCTCGTTGCTTCAAAAATTGCAAAATCCTTGCTGCTGCGGTCGCGGTTCAATTTATCGCGGTATTCAACACAACATGCAAAATAGGCCAGCGCATCTTTGTATCGTTTTTCAGTATTGGCAAAATCGGAAAGTTGCGAATAGATGGCCTCCAGCAGTTGCGTACTGTTGATCTGTTTTGCCAGTTTCAATGATTTGCTGAGAAAAAAGCTGGCTGAATCTTTTCGCCCGAGCAGCCAGTAGGCTTCTCCCACGTTGAGATAAGACGATGCCTCGAGCAGTTGCACACCGTTAATCTGCCGAAGGTGCATGGCATTGAGGTTGTATTCCAGGTTTTTCGGGTTATCCTCCAATACCTGATAAATATGGGCAATTCGGGTATAGATGATGGCGACTTCAGCTTGTTTTCCGCCCTGCTCATAAATCGCAACGGCTTTGCGGTAGTAATAATCAGCGTTGGAATATTGTGTTGTCTGGGTAAAGGCATCCCCAAGGAATTTGTATACCATGCCTAATTCAAGGGTAGCTTTGGCCTTCTCATAACAAGCGATGCACAGGTACAGGTTCCGTATAGCACTTTTATAATCGAATTTTCTCAGGTCGTACTGGGCCTGCGTGAGGAACACCCTGCCATGTGTCAAAGGATCTGCAGTTTTCTGGGAGTTCTGGTACATCATATCGAGGTACTTTTTAGCAAGATCAAAATCCTTGATCTTTTCCAGGAAAAACTGGGATATCCTGGAATGCGCTTCAATAAGGTCCTCAATGTTATTGTGGCGTTCGAACAAGTCCATCTCCTTGTAGTGATATTTGAGGCATTCGATATACTCCTCTTTCGTCTGGTAGTAATCTTCCAGTAATTTCAGTGCGTTAGCCTGGCCTTTCAGGTAGTTGATCCTGACTGAAAATGTTAAGGCCAGGTTGGCATAATCCTTTTCTATTTCAGGGCTGGTGGTGTATTTTGCAAGGTCGAGGAGAGAATCGATATAGACGATGCTGTCGCCAATTCCTGTATTTTCTTTTAATTCTGCCGGATAAGCAAAAACTGAAGAGAGCAGCAGGAGCAATAATACGCCGGAAATTTTCATCAGTCTTTTTTTTGTCGTACCCGGGTTGCAGCGAATGCAAAGATATTCCCGCGAAAGCATTCAGCAGGATTCGCGAACTGAACTACTGCAAAAATAGAAAATAATCTTAATTTTACTGCCTGATTCAGAATTTAAAGGTGAACATCTCAGCTGCGAAAATTTTTATTACGAAGGTATACCGGGTAGCCTACCCGAAGATTTCGTCAATTATCGACTTCCTGCTGATGACCATGAATTTCCCCTATCGTCCCCTGAGGAAGGCCGTTGGCGGCGGAAAACCGAAAATTGTCTTTACCGGCGACGGTATCATGCCCAGGATCAGCCGGATGGCCAAATGGATAAAACGTGACGGGCGCTATTCCACGGTATTGATTTCCAGCAAACTCAGTTTTGTGGAAAAATTCTCCAATGATGCATGGGACGGCGTATTCCTTTTCAGGAACCAGTACCACCTTAAGCGGATTCTGAAACAAATCGGGGGAGTTTATTTATACCATGGCTTCGCGCCTAAGAGTTTTTATCCCGACCAGGTACGGCAATTTGTAAAAGAACCTTTCCTGATCGACATGCAGGATGTATTTACCTGCTACTACGGGCTCAATCCCGGCATCAGGTGGCTGGTGAAGGAGCTGCCCATTGAAAAGGACTGCCTGCTCCATTCGTCCGGGATCGTGGCGCACAGCCTTGAACCCAATGTCGCCATCAGGAAGTTTGCAGGAGAGAAAAAGCCACCGGCCATTTTTTTTCCGCTCTACTGCGACAATGATCAGTTCCTGGAGAACAAAAAGCAACTTGATCCCGACGACATTCATCTTGTTTATGCAGGCGGCGTGGCCGGATCGCACCGTGACAAGTCGCATTACGGAAGCATCCAGTTCCATGAACTCATACGGAACCTTAATGAGCAGCGCATCCATTTTCATATTTATCCCAGTCCTTCGAATATTCGTGCCGATTACGAGGAATATGTGCAGATAGCGGAGACGACACCCTATTTTCATTTTCATGCTGCGGTGCCGCAGGAATCCATCGCCGGCGAGCTGAATAAATATCATTTTGGAGTACTCCCGTTTTTCTCGGCACACTCCGAACAGTCGAAAGAAAAATATAAGTATGCAACGTCGTTAAAACTCTTTAATTACATCGAGGCCGGTTTGCCTGTCCTTGTTTCGAAAGACCTGACATACCAGTCGTGGATCATAAGCCGGTACGGCGCCGGGATCGTGGTTGGGAAAAGTGATATGACAAGAATGAAGCATGTTATCACGGCGCAGGATTACAGCGCCCTTGTTGCCGGGTTGCTCAGGCGCCGGGAGGAGATTTCCCTGCGCGTCCATATCCCGAGGCTGTTAACCTTTTACAGGCAGGTCGCCGGGCGCCGGGATTCAATTTCCTGACCAGATTCAGTTAGTTTTATTAATTTTGCAGCCGAATTTGTGATCGGATGAGGAAAGTTGTCATTATTGGCGCAAGGGCAGACGGACATGCCAAGGTTGTTCTTGAAATAATCCAGGCGGAAAATAAGTACCAGGTGGTCGGTTTTGTTGATGATCATCTTTTCGGAACCGGATTAACAATCAGGGATATCCCTGTTATCGGCACCGTATCTGACCTTCAGGCGCTTCAACAGCAGCATCAGCTTTTTGGTGCCATTGTCGCGATCGGCGATAACGTAACACGCCGGCAACTTGGTGTGAGGGTAAAAGAGACAGGGTTGGCGCTGATCAACGCGGTTCATCCAACAGTTCACTTTGACTCCGATGTGATTATCGGGGAAGGAAATTGCTTTTGCCAGGGCGTGATCGTTGTGACAGGCACCCGGATCGGGAACTCTGTGAACGTTCATACCGGTGCAACGATCGACCACGACAACGTGATTTGCGACGGCGCCAACCTGGGGCCGGGCGTGCATACGGCCGGCCGGGTGACCATAGGCAGGGATGTCTTTCTGGGCACCGGGACAATTGTTATCCCAGATTGTTCGGTAGGCGAAGGGGTTATTGCCGGCGCCGGTACCGTGATTATCGACCCGGTTGAATCGTATTGCAAGGTTGTCGGGGTTCCGGCGCGGATCATTAAAAGACTTAATACACCATTATTATGAGCATAAAAAGAGTTTTTGTTACAGGCGGCGCCGGATATGTGGGTGCCATACTCACGCGCAGACTGCTTGAACGCGGATACGCCGTAACCGTACTTGACCTGATGATCTATGGGGAACAGGTACTGCCCGATCATCCTGATCTGAAGAAGATCAAGGGAGATATTCGTGATGCTGCCCTCCTGAAGGCTTCGCTTCCCGGCCACGACGCGGTCATTCACCTGGCCTGCATTTCCAATGATCCCAGTTTCGAACTGAACCCCGACCTCGGGAAATCGATCAACCTGGATGCCTTCGAGCCCCTGGTGAAAACAGCCATGGAGAGCGGGGTGAAGCGGTTTATCTATGCCTCTTCTTCCAGCGTTTACGGGATCAAGGATGAACCCGATGTAACAGAGGATATGATGCTTGAACCGCTTACCGATTACAGCAAATTCAAGGCCATGTGCGAGGTTATCCTGGCAAAATACCAAAGCCCAGATTTTACTACCGTCACCATCCGCCCTGCTACAGTTTGCGGATACTCGCCCAGGCTCAGGCTTGACCTGACGGTTAATATCCTTACCAATCTCGCGGTCAACAAAGGACTGATTACAGTTTTCGGGGGACAGCAGAAGCGGCCCAACCTGCACATCGAGGATATGGCGGCACTTTATCTGCTTCTGCTGGAGCTGCCCGATGAGAAGATCGCCGGGAAAGTATTCAATGCCGGTTATGAAAACCACACGGTGGCCGAGATTGCCGGTATGGTTCGCGATACCATTGGTCCGCAGGTCAACATTGTGACCACCGAAACCAACGACAACCGGTCGTATCACATATCCTCCGGGAAAATCAAGCGCGAAATCGGTTTTGTTCCGACCCATTCGATCACCGATGCGGTGCAGGACCTGAAAAATGCCTTTGACGGGAACCTGATTCCCGACTCGCTAACGGACGACCGTTATTTCAACGTGAAGAAGATGCAGAAAATCAACCTTGTTTAAGCCGAAGCAGCGTGGCAGAGATACTTGACAAAGACAAAATCACCAAGGCGATCCTGGAAACCACGCCATTTGTGCTCAGCAATTTCAGGATGTTGCGCAAACTTGATCCGAACGATCATTACTGGAGCATGTTCAGGGATATCGGTCCGCTCACCGTTAACGGCGTTTTCATTGAAACAGCCAGCGTTGTAAGCTGGATAGGGCGCACATACCATCCGAAATCGATTCTTGAGATCGGGACCCGCACCGGGGGCTCACTGATCGCCCTGTTGTCAAATTACCAGGATTTCAGCGATGTTGAAGTCGTTTCGTTTGATCTCTGGCGCGAGTATGTGAGCACAACCTGGTTTTCGAGGAAGATTACCGCCCTGAGATCAAAAAAGGGGGGCAGGAATGCGATGGCGGGGAATATAAACATATCGGAAAAAAAGCTTAAACCTTTCTTTTCGCTGATCCGGAACCTGTCGATCAACAAGGTCAGGCGAAACCTGGAGTATTTCAACATCCCCGCGAATATCATCACCTTCATCAGCGGTGATTCAAAAATGACGGTGCCTGCCTATTTCGGCAGGTATCCCGCGAAAAAATTTGATTATATCCTGGTCGACGGCGCACATGACAAGGAAACAGCCCTGATCGACCTGCAGAACATTGCGGATCACGTGGCTGAAAAAGGCATTGTGGCGTTCGACGACATCAGCGACCTGAGTTACAACCTCATGGATGTTTGGGTTCGTTTTAAGGAGTTGCAGAAGGACAAGTTCGACTTTGTCGAAATCGACTGCAGAAAAGGGGTTGGAATTGCATTTAAAAAATAATAAAACATGAAAGTGCCATTTGTAAATATCGGCCTGCAGCACCGGCAGATCAAGGATGAAATGCTGAATCTTGTTTCAGGGCTGCTTGATACCGGCCAGTTTATTCTTGGCGAAGAACTGGTAAAGTTTGAGCATTCGTTTGCGCAGTTATGCGGTACAAAGTATGCCCTGGGAGTAGCCAATGGCACGGATGCCCTTTTCCTAAGCCTGAAAGCGCTGGGGATTGGGAAAGATGATGAAGTGATCACCGCGCCCAATTCATTCCTGGCTTCGGCGTCGTCTATTTTTCTCGCAGGGGCCACCCCTGTTTTTGCCGATGTTCGCAGTGATTTCAACCTCGACCCGGAGAAGGTAAGGAAAGCGATTTCCCCTAAAACCAAAGCCATCATGCCGGTTCACCTCACGGGCCGTCCTGCCGATATGGAATCCATCCTGGCCATTGCCCGGGAGTTTAACCTGGCGGTTGTTGAAGATTGCGCCCAGGCGGTTGGCGCCACCTATAACGACCGGCCGGTAGGCTCATTCGGAAACACCGGATGCTTTAGCCTGCACCCCCTCAAGAACCTGAGCGCCTGCGGCGACGGCGGTGTAATCACCACCAGCGACGACCAGCTTTACGCACAGCTGGTGAAGGCCAGAAATCATGGACTGAGGAACCGCGACGAGTGTGAATTCTGGAGTTACAACAGCAGGCTCGACAACCTGCAGGCCGCCCTGCTGAATGTCAAACTGAAACGGCTTCCTGAATGGACAGCCCGCAGGCGGGAAATAGCTTCGTATTACCAGGACCGGTTTTCAGGCCTCGACATCATCCTTCCTGTGGACAAACCGGCTGAAAAAGCAGTGTATCATACCTTCATCATCCAGACCACCCGGCGCGATGAGCTGAAGGATTTCCTGGCAAACAGGGAGATCGATTCGAAAATTCACTATCCCATCCCGATTCATTTACAGGATGCGGCAAAATCGCTCGGATACAAAAATGGCGACTTCCCCGAAACCGAAAGCCAAACGGGAAAAATCTTAAGTCTGCCCGTTTTTCCTGAACTTTCTGATTTACAGGTAGAATATGTGGCTGATTGTGTCTGCAACTTTTTTAAGAAATAATATGAATGGACCATTTTACGATGTCACCATGTCACTCTGTTACCCTGTCACCATTTTACGATTTTACCATTTTACGATTTTACCATTTTACCATTTAATAAATGAAAGCAATAGTAACAGGAGGATGCGGATTCATAGGCAGCCATATTACCGACAGGCTGCTGGCCGAGGGGTTCAGTGTAACGGTGATCGACAATCTGAGTACGGGCAGGTTGCTCAACCTGGCCCATCACAGGGATAACCCGGCGCTTGATGTCAGGATTGCCGACCTGGCCGACTATGACAAGATCCTTCCGATGTTCGAAGGTGTTGACTGGGTATTTCACCTCGCGGCCCTGGCCGATATTGTTCCCTCCATCGAGCGGCCGCTGGAGTATCACCGTGCCAATGTCGACGGCACCATCAATGTACTCGAATGCTGCCGGAAATGGAATGTGAAACGGATCATCTATGCCGCATCTTCGTCCTGCTATGGCATTCCCGATATTTCGCCAACACCCGAAACCGCTGAAATCAGGCCGCAATACCCGTATGCCGTGACCAAATACCTTGGCGAGAAATACCTGATGTACTGGAACGCAATCTACGGTCTGCCGGTTACTGCGATGCGGTTTTTCAACGTTTACGGTCCGCGATCGAGAACCAGCGGAACCTATGGCGCGGTATTCGGTGTTTTCCTGGCCCAAAAGCTGAATGGCAAGCCCTATACGGTGGTTGGCGACGGAAACCAAACCCGCGATTTCACCTTCGTTACCGATGTGGCGAACGCCTGCTACATGGCTGCAGCCAGCAACGACGCCATCGGGAAGATCATGAACGTGGGCAGCGGGAATACCTACAGTGTAAACCGCCTGGTGGAACTACTCGGGGGAGAGGTTATCCATATCCCCAAACGCCCGGGCGAACCCGACTGCACTTTTGCAGACATTGCAACGATCACGTCGGTGTTAAACTGGAAACCGCTGGTTACCTTTGAACAGGGCGTGAAGATCATGCTCGACCATATAGAGTACTGGCGTGAAGCGCCGCTATGGGAGCCCGGCTCCATTGCCGAAGCCACCAAAGACTGGTTCAGGTACCTGGGGAAATGATCCCTGATCAACAAGTCTCAACGATTATAAACATACCATGACAAGTACCCGTAAAATAGTCAGCCTCGATGAACTCGCCGTGATTGTTGACAAACTGAAATCCGAAGGCAGGAGCGTGGCGCAGTGTCACGGGTGTTTTGACCTGCTGCACCTGGGGCACATCAAGCATTTTGAATCGGCCAAAGCGGCTGCGGATATCGTTGTTGTAACCATCACCCCCGACCGTTTCGTCAACAAGGGCCCGGGTCGGCCGGTTTTCAATGAGAACCTGCGGATGGAAGCGATCGCCGCCTTGCAGGCGGTTGATTATGTGGCACTGAACAAATGGGATACCGCCATTGAAACCATAAAAATTGTAAAGCCTACCTTTTATGTTAAGGGTCAGGATTACAAGGACCGCGAGAAGGACCTTACCAAAAATATCTATCTTGAGGAGGAAGCCGTTCAATCAGCTGGCGGATCCATCCTCTTCACCGAGGAGATCACCTTTTCTTCCTCGACCCTGATCAACTCACACTTCAGCCCGTTCAACGAGCGGGTGCAGGATTTTCTGGCTGATTTTAAGGCCAGGTACTCATCCGATGATGTCATCTCCATCATTAATGGGTTGAAAGACGCGAAGGTACTGGTGATCGGAGATACCATCATCGATGAGTATCATTACTGCCGCCCTTTGGGGAAATCTTCCAAATCACCAACCATCTCCACCATCTTTTTAAACGGGGAGGCCTATGCCGGGGGGGTGCTGGCCATTGCCAACCACCTGGAGCAATACGCAGGAAAGGTTGAACTGGTCACGGTGCTCGGTTCGCAGGATTCGCAGCTGGAGATTATTGAAAAAAACCTGTCGCCCGGGGTTGAGCGTACCTTTTTCTACCGGAACGACAGTCCTACCAACACCAAGCGCCGCTATATCGACACCTACCTCAACATCAAGCTCTTTGAAGTAACCTTTATCAACGATAAATTCCTTGATACCAGTCTGGAGACGGAAATTATCAACTACCTTAAAACACGCATCGACGAATTTGACTTCATCCTGGTATCTGATTTCGGACATGGTTTTATCACCCCCGGCTTGCAGGAGTTCCTGCAGGATTCGGGCAAGTACCTCGCCGTTAATGCGCAAACCAACAGCAATAATTACGGGTTCAACTACATCACCAAGTACAGGAATGTCAGCTATATTTCCATCGATGAAAAGGAGCTGCGCCTTCCGTTTGGCGATAATTACGGGAAACTTGAGGACCTTATTGAAAAGCTGAGCGCCATCACCGGCTGCAATGATATCACCATCACCCTCGGGCAGGCCGGTTCGATGTTCTATTCCGGCGGGAAATATTACACTTCCCCTGCATTTGCCAGCGCGGTAAAGGATTCGGTGGGAGCGGGCGATGCCCTGCTGTCGATCACCTCGCTCCTCAAATATAAGAATGTTCCGGCCGAACTGATCCCGTTTATCGGGAACTGCATGGGGACGCTGGCCGTGGAGATCATCGGCAACGAGCACCCGGTATACAAGAAGGACCTGACCAGGTTCATAAACCACTTTTTAAAATAAAATTATGGATACAGCTGCCTTCATCTCGAAATATTCCACTGAATTCCACCGGAATGTTGATTCGATCGAAGCCACGGATATTTCCGGGAAGCAACTCGGGTTTGCTGCCGGCGTGGATTTGTCGGTTGAAATCCTCGTAAAACTTCGGAAATCCGATCAAAGGATGTATATCGTTGGCAACGGCGGCAGTGCTGCGATCGCAAGCCATGCAGCGATCGATTTCTGGAAGAACGGCGGCATTGCCGCGCATACGTTCAACGATTCGTCGCTGCTTACCTGCATATCCAACGACATCGGGTTCGAGGATGTTTTTGCTGCACCGCTGGAGATGTTCGCCCGCGAAGGCGACCTGGTGATCTGTATCAGCAGTTCGGGTAATTCAGCTGATATCGTCAGGGCCTGTCAAACGGCGGCACGAAAAAAATGCACGCTGATCACCCTGTCGGGGTTCGCCCCTGACAACAAGATCCGTTTGCTGGGCGACATCAACTTTTTTGTTCCTGATTTTTCCTACGGTTTCGTCGAAATCCTCCATCAGTACGTCCTGCACTGCATCCTTGATGCCAAGATGTATTGCAGGGATTCGAAAGATGTTTTTAATAAAAACCTCAGTTTGTAGTTTTGATCTCCCGGCAATTCATCAAATCCTCTTTCATTTACTCCGTGATTGGGGCCCTGCCGCTGGTATCGGGGATCGTGCTCCTTCCGTTCTACGCCAACATGCTTACCACCGCCCAGTTCGGAGCGTTGTTTCTTTATATTGCCTTTACCGGCATCATGCAACTGCTGGTCAATTTTTCACTCGACCAGTACCTGGGCACCCACTGGGTCGATTTCAAAGACGATGTTGAGAAGGCGCGCGAAAACGTGGGAACCGTGGTGTCGCTGCTCCTGGTATCGGGGCTGCTTTTTGTGGTTGTTCTCAGTTTTTCGGGAGGCACCTTGTTCGCCTCCTATTCATCGCTTACCGGCAACAAGACCAACCTGGAGTTTTATCCGTGGGGATTCATGTCGCTGCTTACCGCCATTTTCAACAGCCTGTTCAGGAGTTACCTTGCATTGCTGATTTACCAGCAGCGGCCCGAACGGTTTTTCTGGCTGAATATCTTCAATTTTGTTCTCACCATCGGCATCTCGCTCTCCATCCTGTTTTACAAGCCGTTTTCACTTGCCGGCCCGATGTATGGCCGGCTGCTTTCGGGCGTGGGCATTTTTGTGCTGGCGCTTTACTATTTTATTAAAGAGTACGGGATATCGTTTCATGTTAAGCTGCTGAAAGGGATGGCTGTTTTCTGTTTTCCGTTGTTTGTCTACTTCATTCTGACATGGCTGGCCGGAAATGTCGACCGGTACATTGTGGGTTATTTCCTCAGTGCGAAAGATGTCGGCATTTTTGTTTTTGCACTTCAGGGCACCCTGCTTCTCGAATTTTTCCAGAGCGGGCTGGCCTATGCGATCTATCCGAAGATCTACGCCATCTGGAAAGAGAAGAACCTCAACTACGGAACCACGGAAGTCAACCGTTATTTTAATGGATTTACTGCCATTATTCTGCTTAGCATTCCGGTGCTGGTGATTGGTTTGCCGGTAATCATCCCGGTGGTGGTAAAGAACAAGGACTATTACCTGACCTATCCCTTTTTCGCCATCCTGTTCGCCGGTTACGCACTGAGTGGCCTACGGTCGTATTTCTGGGCTCCGCTGATGTACTTCAAGAAAACAAAAGCGCTGCCGAGGATCTTTTTGTTCAGCACGATATTCCAGGTTGCCGCCACCATCGCGCTGATTTATTATTATGGCCTGATCGGCGCCGTATGGGCCAATTTTCTTGTGAAACCCGTCCAGGTGCTCCTCATGTACCTTGAAAGCAGGAAGGTGTTCGATTACAGGTTCAACCTCTGGAAACTTGTTTACCTTCCCGTGATATTTATCGCCTTGGTTGTGATTTCGGAACTGGTTGCCACCCCGGGTACCAGGCTGTTTTATGAACTGGGACAGCTGGTGATTGCCGTGGCGATGGTACTGGTGGTTTACAGGAATGAGCTGGTTCCCCTCATCCGTGAACGGTTTACCCGTTAGTTCTCAGGTTTTCCCTTTTTGCAATCGTAATGCTGGCATTCAGTTCAAATCCGACAAGGAGGCTGATGGCGTTGATGTATATCCAGAAGAGTACGATCATCAGTGTGCCAAGCGAGCCATACAACGCGTTGTAACTGGCAAAGTGATCCACGTAGAAATTGAACCCGAGGGTGGTGACCACCACCAGCACGGTGGCCAGTATGGAGCCGGTCGAGAAAAACCGGAAGGTTTTCTGCCGGGCCGGGGCCAGGTAGTAGATCAGCGAAATGGCCATCAGCAGCAAGCCGATAATGATGACCCAGCGCAGGAATTCAAGCAGGTAGACCACGATCTGGCTGCCCGCAATGAGATCGGGGAGGAGCCAGCGGAGCAGTGTGGAGCCAAAAGTCATCAGGCCGATGGCAATGATCAGCAGAAAGCTGTTGATTAATACGATGACGATTGAAACCAGGTACTGTTTGAAACCTGTGCGGGTCTCGAGTACATGGCTGGAATTGTTGAAAGCCGCGATCAGGCTGTTTACGCCATTGGTCGAAAAGTAAAGGGTCAGCACCAGGTTCAGGATGAGCAGGCTGCTTCGCGGCCGTGTTACGATGTCGATGATGGTTTCCTTCACTGATTCAAAAGCCTGGTCGGGCATGAAATCCTGGATGAGCCCCATCAGCGATTGCTGGAAGTTGTCGATGGGGATGAACGGGATGATGTTGAACAGGAAGATCAGGAACGGGAAAATGGCCAGGAACATCGAAAAGGAAATGGCAGCCGCCCTCGTTGTGATATATCCTTCGGTCAATCCACGAATGAAAAAGACCGCGACGTCGTAGAGCGGCAACCCGTTAAACCCCGGCAGGACGATCCGTTTGGAAACCTTAAGCAGCCCTGATACCAAGGGGAATGATAAAAACCATTTTAAAAATTTTCGGGGGAGGGGCATATGGGGTAGGCGCGGTTTCAGGGTAAAATAACAGGTGACAAGGTGACAAGGTGACAGGGTGACAGGGTGACAGGGTAACAGGGTAACAGGGTGACAGGGTAACAGGGTAACAG
>CAIWMX010000049.1 GCA_903913885.1 uncultured Bacteroidales bacterium
CTCTAACCCTTTAATGGGACATCATTTGTTTCAGTGGTGTATCAGTTCCACAGGCCCCTTCAACTAGAGACATACTCTGCTGCAACCAAAACATAAAGTTTCTGTGGTGTATCAGTTCCACAGGCCACTTCAACTCTGAGGGTTTGACTCCAGAAAATATTAATGAACGTTTCAGTGGTGTATCAGTTCCACAGGCCACTTCAACCCGTGTATCGGGCTAAGTGCCTGAATTTGAAGCGAAGAGGCCTTTTTTTACATCCGGCAATATGGCCAAATTATGTATTGTACCCAAATTCGGTCAATTCAGACTATCAAAGAACGTCTGTTCCCGGCAAGGTATTCCAGGTCGAGATTTTCGATACCGATACCCTGCATGGCACAAAAATAATCATTTTTCACCGGCAATACAAAAAACTTTGCCTCCTGTTCATTTTTCAGGATTTTGGTAACCAATTGCCACAGCGCCTGGTTTTTTACCGGATTTTCAAGACCGGTAAAAACCGATAGCTGGAGTCGCTCAAAACCGGTCTTCACCAGCAATTTAGCTATCTTGTTCCTATACCTGTCGGAAGAGATGTCATAAAACAAAATATAAATCATGATTGTTCCGGTTTAAAATGCTTATCGATATACCTGCCTAAGGCAAAACTCTCGTTGAAGATCATATCTTTCAATCGCATAAATTTGTCATCTGATTTTATCCTCCGGTACAAGTAATCGTTGAACGCCGGGATCAGCACTTTTTTGCCCTCTTTATTCAACCAATAACCCTGTTGTTTCTGTTCAAAATGGGCAGCAGTGAGCAAGCCCGCGTTGATTATTTCAATCAGTAACCGGTCAATAAATGGTCTTACTGGCTCTATCAGGTCAAAAACAAGTGATGTTTTCAAATAATCATCGGTATGCAGGTAACCTGCAAACGGATCAAAGCCTTTGGCAAAGACACCGCTTTCAACAACACTGTAGGTCATCCCGTATAAATAGTTCAGGGCTGCATTAAAATAATCAAGGGCAGGTTGACGACTCCTTTTTTCGAATTGAAACGGTACCGGCATCAATGCCGACAAGTTCCTGAAATACATTTTACTAAGGTTTCCTTCAATGCCAAGAATAGTATTCCTGCAATCCTCAAGCAGAAAATTACCCTGAGCTTCGAAACTGCTGATAAAATCAGCCATTGCCACAATATCTTTTTCAATTTGAGGCAAAAGGCCTGTCCGGTTTTTACCTGATTGTTTTAAAGTTTGTATCTGAAGGGTCGATTTTCGCTTAAGTAATGAAATGATCCATTGAGTTGCGGCAGAGGTATCACAGAATTTAAGTTGAAGTTTCCTCAAGTCGGCTGTATTGCTGAAATAGGGACTCCACATGCGCGCCTGCACCTGGCCTAACACGTTAAATATGTAGATTGGAACCTGGTTTTCAGCGGCAAGCTTTATCGCCGAAGCATTGATCTGGCAATTGGTGGTGATGGCAATGCTTGTCAGCCGGGCCGGGCTGATGATACGCTCCATCGCCTTACTCCTGATAAAGAAACTGTTGTTCTTCACGCTTAAACTGGTATTCGCCGTGTCAATAACAAGTTGCATGTTGTTACAGGTATGATAAGTTTGTCCATCTCATAGTGAAAAGTTCTTCATCTGCTTCAAGCGCCTGATGATACCTGTTAAGGTAGTCCTTAAAAATGGGGCTCCTGTAGCCTTCTACCATCCCGATAAAGTTAACCTGCCCCTGAACCTCCTGTTTGAACTTTTTCAGCAGCGGATTATCCTCAAACTGGTTGGTAAGCAGCGTGGCCTCGTAAATGCTCTTCAACCGCTGAAGGTCCATATCGAGTTGTTTATAGAATTCGGGGTGAATATCCACGGTTTTGTTCAGTACCAGCCCGGTAACAATTTTCTCATCACCCGGGCCCGATAATTTTGTCTTTTCGGGGTTAAGAATAAGATTATGTTGAAGGCATATATCCCTGACTTCGGCAAAATGCTGATTGGTAATTTCTTTTTCACCCGACGAAAAAGTAAGGTCATCCACGAAACGTGAATAAATGATGGCATGATCACCTGCCCATTTTTCGAGGGTATGGTCCAATTCCAGGGCAAATAAATTTGACAATACCGGCGATGTAGGCGCACCCATCGGAAGTCGATCGTTATTGGTACAAACACTGGCGAGGGTATGAGCAGCTTTTTGAGTAAAACTAAGGTTGTTCGCCAGGAACATACCCATTACATCCCTTGTTTTTATCTGATGAAAAAAATCGTCAAAGTCAACCTTCATCATGTACCGGTTGCCCAGGTGTTGTTCGGCATTCTTAACGATATTTTTATAATTTTTCCGGTTCCCGGGGCTAATTATGTACCCGTAAGAGGAGGAAGACTGATTCATGTAATAATATGCCTGGAGATAATAGTTCAGTTTTCGCTGTAGTTCCTTTAACTGGAATGCAGGAGTTTCAATCTCACGCAGCCCGCCGCTTTGTTTGCGGATGGTGAAACAATAGTATCTGGGATGCAGGCTGAATAGCAGGAGGTCATTGCCACTGATTTTTAACTTATTTTGCAAATCTGTAATATCCGTGCAGGTTGCAAACAACTTTGCATCTTTCTTTATCTCATCAAGTGACCTTTTTGACATGATATGGAAGGATTAGTTAACCTGAATCTGGTTTAGAGATGAATGATGTCGCCATACCCCAGCGACACCGACTGCCCGAGCCGTAGGGTCATGGGTAGGTAAACATTCACGGAAAAATCAATTTTGTATGCCGGCAGCATGCCCCCGTGATAGGTGTTTTTGGGTTCATTTCTCTCGTACCTGTTTACCTTCACAGAGATAAAATCATTTTCCGAAAGTTCCATCCCTGCCACCCTCACCAGGAATGCCTTGATATTGCCATACAGGTATTTTTCAAGCCGGTCGCGCACGGCGAAACTGCTTTTCAACGAAACTATTTCATCATCGATTTCCTTTTTAACCAGCATATTGTCAGTCAGGTAACGATGGTACTTTTCGGTAATCGCTGGGAAATACACTTCGCGGATGATCTGCTCATTTTGTGGTGCATGGCCAATGCTTTCCTGAAACAGCTTATACCAAATGTCAATGGCCTTCACCTCTTTTTCGCCGACTGCCGTAAATGAAGCTGCTCCCCTGTACCTGGTGAACTGGATGCCGGAATAGGCAATTTTGTCGTTGTGGAAAATATCCACCGGTATTCCCTCGCGTTCGAAAAGTTCATGATGTTCACCTGCCAGGGCGCGCATACCATTGTAGAAAACCGTCATCATTCTGGTGCTGTCGGGGATTGGAACGTCTAAAAGGTGAAGGGTCAGGATGGGAATGGCAGGCATGATATTGTCTGTAATTGTTGTTACTCTGTAGTCTTCTCCTGCAACATTCTCCTGAAATCAAGCAGGTCAATCAGGTTTGCAAAGAGGGTCGCCGGCTTATTGGAAAAATTGATCAGGTGATTATACTGGGGAACCTCCTTGGTAAATCTGCCGTCATTCTCACTATCTCCAAAATAGAGAAATGCGATGTTATTACTGCAAGTTGCTTCTACAATCTTCAATAAGTTCTGCTTTAAATCCGGTTGTGAGAAATTCCAGATCGCTGTTTCCGGGTCGGAATTGATCCTGTTATTATCGAGGATCACGACATCATACGATTTCAACTGATCGAGGTCTACATCTGCAAGATCAACAGAATCAACCGTTTCAGGTGAATCCTGGAACTTTTTGAGAACAATTTCAAAACTTGTCTCTATGCTTGTACCTTTTTGGTTAATTAACAGGATTTTATTGCCCTTTAATAGCTCAGTTTCCTTGATATGTTTATTAACCATGTTCCTGATGATGTTTTCATTCTTCCTGGTAAGGTCGGCAATTTTCATTTCAGCACTTTTGGAAATGGTTGAAATTCCTTTACGCGCATCCAGAGTAAGATGTTCAATGCGTTTTTCGTTTCGTTTTTTCAGGGTTTGAATTGACACCCCGGAAATGGAAAAGAAAAGCGCGATAATACCGACAATAACACCACCCATCCCATATAAAATCCGGTCAGTTGAAGATATTGAATCTTTACTTAGTTGATATACTTCATCCGCTGCAGTGTACACCTTATGTGCCTGTTCAATGGCTTCATTTCCATCCCTCATTTTTGATCGGATCGAGTCAAGAGTGTTCTGTAACTGGTTAACTTTGTTTTCCAACCCTTCAATTTTACTCTTCTGATCTGCAGCATCATTATTCCCTTTAGTTTTGTTCTGACCAAACACATGAAAGGATAAACCCAGCAGGAGGAGGATTGTGAGTGTTTTCATTTTTGAAATTTTAGTCAATTTTCACCTGGTTAATTTTTCCTTCCCTGGTTACCTGTTGCACAGTAACTTCAATTTCCTCGCCGATTTTACACACTTTTTGGAATTGATTAACCAGCTGAATTTCATTATAGACTATACCGTTTATCATAAAACACGCTTTTTTTGCTTCGAGAAAATAGGCTTTCAGACGGGTCACTCCTTTTTCAGGATTATCAACCAGGTTATTGTAAAACCTGATCTCCTCCAGTGAAACCGCGGGAATTGAAAGTTTTACCCACCCAAACATTTGGTTATCATCAGTCAGCACGCGGGTATGAGGAAAATTAAAACGGCTTTCTTCATCCTTTACCATAAAACTTATTATTTTCTTTTGCGAATTTGCAGAAAGAAATGGTAATATCACCTGGTACAGGTAGGTCTTTCCCTTACCCAGTCGCATGAAGGCACATTGACCTTTAGCAGAGGCAATTTGCGATTTAATGCCGGAGAGAGCCATTGTTACCTCCCTGGCAACGGGTTCAGCAGAAGCCTTCAGTAAATTAATTTCAAAATCAATATTGTTTTCCGTTACCCTGTTGATCACCTGGAACAATCCGATTAATCCCTGTTTTTTCAAATAATTGAATTCAACGGGTATTTTTTCTTCCACGATACTGATATTCGTTTTTATTACCGAATCACGACAGATACACTCTCTCAGGTTGTCGAGACCCTCTGTTTTCACGCCAAAAAAATGAACCCTTTTTGCAACTTCTACACCAACATGCTCATCCCCCACCGGTTCCGAATCCTCCACCCTGAAATAATGAAACAAGTCTTTCAACAGATCATTTTCAATTTTTTCAACATTGTTTTTAATATCGTAAAGCCGATCCTTAACGGCAATTAAATTCTCGATGCGTGTTTTAAGTTCGGGGGTTCCTGCAATGCAGTGCGCAAAAATCATTGTCCGCAATGCACCTTTCAGACTGCTCCCCGGAATATATTTTTTCCTACCAGTTTCAATGGCAAGTTCGAGAATATTGTTGCTTTGCGGGTTGAACAGCTTGGCGTTCAGCGACATTTCACGGGTATATTTGATTTCCTTTTCAATGCCGCGGGAAGTGAAAAAATCCCATACATGGGAATTTTCTGCATAGTTGAGGATATACTCGATGTACTCATCATAAATCCCCATCGAATTAAGCAATGGCATCAACTGCTCCTGGTCAATAACGCGCACTGTCTGATTGGTACTTACATACTCCCCAACAGAGGTCAGTTTAATGCCATTGCCGATATGCAATGGGGAGTACACGTTTAATACGAGTGGTTGCTTATTCATAACTGCTGATATACTTTATAGGTAAAACAAATGGCTTGCCGTTGCGGAGAACCGCGTGACCCTGAAAGTCCATCCCTGTTTCCACCAATCTGCCGGAGACACTATCAACTTTCAAAAGAGCCCCTTCCCGAATCATTCGCACAACTTTTAACGGGAGGTTACCTGTATACCTTGCCCCTCCCCTTAAAACGGTTTGCGAATAGACCACGTTTTCAAGATCCTGCCTGTCTCCCGGGTTCAATAATGAGATATTTGTAAAACCGGATAACATGGATGACTCGCCAGTCACGTTCAATATAAAATCAACGATTTCGGGTGGTCGCATGGCTAAACCGGTGTTGGTTTTCTCCCCCCCGATTCCTGATAAGGAAAGGACATTCAAAACTTTTAATAACTCTTCTGTTTTGAA
The DNA here is from genome assembly GCA_903913885.1 of uncultured Bacteroidales bacterium. GTDB lineage: Bacteria > Bacteroidota > Bacteroidia > Bacteroidales > FEN-979 > CAIVAT01. The sequence continues at coordinate 6,058 of CAIWMX010000049.1, forward strand.
TTCCGGCACAACCTCAAACACGAAATAGAATCCAAGTTCAACACCTTCAATTTCTGCTATTTCCACATCCGACTGATAGTATATGCTTTCATCAGATTCATTTTTTGATCCCTGCGTTTTAACCCGGATGGGATTTTTCGGAATATCAACAATGGTAAACACCGAATCGTCCTCATTAAGTCCCAACTTTTCATATTCCTCCCTGGTAAACAGAATATCCTGATTCTGTATTAACCTGTATTCCGTCCCATTGATCCAGTCACTGGCAACGAAGCCTTTTTCCCACACGCCTTTTGATAAAAACTTTATCTTGTTTCGCAGCTTGTGGTTGCCGTCGCGGGGGCTGAATATATCAAGAAACACCGGTTTCGGAAGTAAATAGACAAAATAATCGCCCTTCTTTAAATAATAGAACAAGGAGGATATTTTCAGGACTCCATCCCTGAAATCAGCAGCGAACCTGTCGGCATTTCCAAAAACATCAGCATAAACATTGACCAACGCTGAAAAAAGTGTATCAGAATGGGCGAATAGCGAAGTATTGCTAAGCGCCACGTTGTTGTCAATTTTAAATTCGCCAAAATGAAAATGCATGTGGGGTTTAAGAGGTATCCTAATGGCTTTCATCGGTTCCCAGATTAAAATCAAAGTCAATGGCTGTGGTAGTTATGGTACCGTCGGTATTAAATTCAATTTTTTGCGGTGCATCAAATACCAGGCTTACCTTCCCGTAACCGCGTGTCCCGCTGCCGCCCAGGTAGTCGTTCTCGAGGAGTCTGAAACCTTTTTTCAATGTCTTTAATAGTTTTTCATCTGTTATAACTGTGTCATCCTCTACCACGTAAGCATAATTGTTCTCCTTTTTCTTAAACCCATACTTGTTATAAATATCCAGCACCATGTCGATCCCGAAAACTGCCCCCCTTACCACACGTTCAATATTCCGTGGCTTAGCCCCTCCTGTTATTCTGTCAATGGTGTTTTCAGCCTTTTCTTCAAGGCATGTTTCCGGGTTGAAATCCGCCCCCAAATAAAAAGCATCCCTGACAATCAGGTGTCCCGTGTTCCGGTGACCATCCTTTGCGCCATCTCCAAATAAGATAAAGGTCTCGTCAACATCTCGATCACGGTCAGGATAGCCCATTTTTCGCGCAATAAGATCCCGGAGTTTTCCTTTTAACGAACTACCCGGGATGTAGGGTTTGGGGTTCACTGTACTCTTATCTTTCACGACGGCTTTGTCAATACCACCGATGTCAAGTTCAACTTCAGAACCACCTATATGCATGCCTGTTTCAAGTGTAAGTTTTCCCTTAATCTGTATTTTATATTTCAGTTCCATAACTATTGTTTTTTTGAGGATGAGTAATACTTATGAAATGCAACAAGCATATCCATGTATTCAATGAATATTTTATCTTTTTTTTGCCTGATAGCTGTTTCCAGTAATTCCCGGATAAACTTAACTAGTTTTTTTTGGTTGTTGTCGTCCAACTTAGCCTCCATGTAAGCTAATTTTGGAATAATCCTTCCCAGGTTCTGCTCATGTTTTTTAACCTCAAGCAGGATGTTGCGCAGTTGAGTGTATGAAAGAGGTTTAACCTTTTCATGACTTTTATTGTCCGCATCACCATTGAAATGTCTTTCAAGAAACTGCCTGGTGGCGGTAATCAGATTCAGAGTTTCTTCGGCTTTCGCCGGATCATACGCTAAAATAAGCTCATTTGTAAGCTTGATTTCAGTTTCCCGATCATTATGGGTTTCATGATTTGCCATATGTGTTTTTATTTAGGTTAACGGTGATCCAGTTCAGCCAGCCGTGCGGCAATGGGCAAAATTTTACGATAGTTACGGGATGTCAGGGTATCGTTCCCGGCTTTGATTGCCCTGGCAACATATCCTTCTATACGCTTGATAATAATATCCTTATCAGCAGCATCCCTTAAATAATAACCCATTTTCCAAAAATCCTCCAACCTGTAGGCGCTGTAATCAACAACATTATTAGCTGACAGTCTGGCTTTGGCCAACATACCACTGGTGAGGTTCTGCTTTTTCAATGTTTGCCTTAGGGATATTATCTCGGTAAGGATATCCCATTTTATCACCTCACCGAAAAGACAAATATTTCCTTTGTTGCCTTTATACTTGTATTTTGCTTTTCGTAAAGCATTTTCAACCTGATCGGCAAATCGTACAACAGGATATTTCGGATCAACAATTATCAATCCTGCCGACAGCGTAAGTTTGGGGAATTGCAGTATGAACTCCTCATTAATCTTAATGGCAAAATCGAGTATAGTATTCCATTTTCCCACAAAGAAACTGTCATCCCCCCCCGCTGTGACGGAATAAATTTTGTTGCAGAATCTTGGCACTGGCAGCTGCTGCCTTTTGCTGCAAAGTTTTATATAAGTTAGGTTCTCGTTTTGAATAATCTCCCTGAGTCTCAGGTTGAAAAAACTGTTAAGCAATTTATCCAGTTCAGTATGCGCTTCCTCCGATTCAACCGACTCCATAACTGCTCCCAGTCCATCAACATCCAGTGCGAGAATTCCAAGCTTATTGAGGCCGTCTTCGCCGCCTTTCAGTTCAATTATAGAAGCATCCCTGATGTTGATTTTATCACTCTCGCTTAAATCACGGAACTCCTTCAACGTATTGTTACGCTTCATGGGGAACAAACTCTCCAGGTAATTTTCCAGTGAAATTCCCTTTTCATCAGGATTAAAAGTAACCTTATAACCACCAAATTCAACTGATTTGCTTTTAAACGCCAGATTTGATGCAATACTATCAGTTTTATTTATTGAAAAGGATTTATTGAGTTTTATCCATGTTGTAAATTCAATCCATTTGTTACTGATCCGCGTGACAAATTCTTTATCAAATTCTTTAAAATAATCCGTGTTCTCCGAGTAAAACATGAATTTTGCCTCCCTGCCCCCGGTATTTAGGAGTTGAATATCCTTTTTGTAATCCCCGGTTATTTCAACACAGGCGATACAGAGATTTAACCCAGTGTATTCCAGCGCTTTTGTAAAATCCAGCCGCGCATTTTTAACGATCTCGTGATATGCAGCAACAGCGGGTAACCTCAGTATGAAATTTCCTCCTGAAGTCGATACTTTACATTCCTTGATTTTATTGGGATCAACAACCATGAAATGATCCAACAGGTATTGAATAGCCACTTCAACCAACACCTTGATAAAAAAAGATCTCCCTTTTAATTCCTGGGCAGCCTTATCGCTTTTCACGTTGAATATAAATTCCTGAATGCCTGATACATCGCCCTTTACTAGTATGGCATTGGTTTCCTGATTCATAATTATTTAATTAAATTAACGGAATGGGGTGAAATCTAGCGGTAAAGATATATTTTAATTCACATTTTATAAAAATAAAATCATAAAAATATCCTGATCGCGTCGATTTTTTTTCATCTGCCTGATGGTCAGCAACAAGAACATCAGGATTACTTCAACCCCAATCTCCTACCCACCCTCAGCATTGCAACCGCCTCCCCCACCCGCTTCTTCATCGTTTCGTCGCGTTTGGCGTTGTTAACCAGGAAAAAGATGGATTCCGGCTCCGGTTTGGTCTTCATTTCAGTAAAGATTTTTGAGCCTGAAAGGTTGCATAAGGTCATCTCCAGGCCCAGCCCAGGTCAACCGCGTGTTTTATGTTCAGGCGCGCTACCAGTTCGCTGAAAAACCGGCTCGCCTCTTCCGGGTTGCTGATCGCGCTTTTGGGAATAATCAGCGATGCGCCGGAATTGAATTTCAAAAAATAGTAATCCCGGATTTCAGCAAGCTCCTCCGCTTCCGAGAGGTTTATTTTCTCTTCACCCATGTAATCGCGTGTAAATACATGGTCCGGACTGAATTCCAACATTACAGGTTTCCCGAACCGGTTCGCCTGGTTTTCGGCCAGGTACTTTTTATACCGCGGGGCCGGGGAGGGGTCATTTGATTATTCTGTTCAAATTTATGAAAAGCAAGAAACCCTCCTCCTTATCTCATAAAAAAACCGGTAATCCTTCCCTTCAGGGACCAGGATTACCGGCTGAAAAAGGATCGGTAATTGCTATTGAACGCACACCACGGTTCCGTCTTCCCTGATGATCAAATGTTTATGAATGTCGCCCTGGATGAGAAAAACAAAATATTCAACGGTGAAGTTGTCGGCCAGGACATATTTTTCGGATTTTTCAGTCAGCGTGTACCCGGCATAATTACCGGTAATTGCTGCTTTGACAGCCTGAGGCAGATCGCTGCTTGGCACACGGGTGCCTTGCATCAGGTAAGCGCCTGCATTGTCAAAATAGAGTTTTACAGGAGGCGTCGATGATTTGAACAGGACCACCTGGGTCACCTTCCCATACGCACAGATCGAATCTGTTTCGGCGTGCCTGACGGCATAGCCGGCAAAATTTGTCGAAATGTAGGTTTGAACCAGGGCGGGTAATGAATCGGTTGGAACGCCGTGGTGATGGTGTCCTTTTCCGTGATGATGCTCGCCATGATGAAGATAAGTCATTCCTTCACCAACAAAACCACCGTTCTTGTCGAATTCAACATGTTCGTCGCTGGTAAGGGTTACGTCATAGTTAACGTCCCTGTCACGGACTTTAACTGCCTTGTAGATGGTTTCCGCTGGATAGTTGTTATCAATATAGCTGACGACCGATTTGGGCAGGTCGGCTACATTGATGGTTTGTTCAGCTCCCTGGTCGTGTTTGGAGCATGAAATAGCTGCTATTACAATCAATAGCATCGGCAAAATCACTTTCTTCATTTTTTATGATTTTTAAGATTTGTTCTCAAACGGGATTCAAAATGGAAAAGTATAATAAATTGAAAATATTTTCTTCCCGACCTGAAGAGTATGTATTGTTATAACTTTCACAAAAACAATCAGTTTCCGCGGGAAAGAATTTCTGTGACCCGATAAAAGGGTCTCCGGCTACCGCTTTGAAAAAAGGTCATAAAAAGAGGCATTTTTTTGTTAAATCTTTGTTAATTTTCCGCTGTTTCCGCAATATAATTATTCTCCTTTGGTTTTCCGTCAGTTTTGTATGTACCGACATGATGAAAATAAAATATCCCTTCCAGATCCTGACCCTTATTTTTCTATGCCTGCGCGGATTTTCCCAGCAGGACACCCTGAAGGTCACATTACACTCTGCCGATTCACTGCTGGTTTCGCGAAACCTGTCGCTTTTGGCTTCAAGATACCAGGTTGATGCTGCCAAAGCCCAGGCAATTCAGGCAAAGTTGTTTCAAAACCCCTATTTCTCAGCAGAACTGAGTCTCTACAATTCTGAAGCACACAGTTTTTTTGATGTGGGATACCCGGAAGGCAACAAGTCGTTTACCCTCACCCAGCTTTTCCAGGTTGCCGGGCAGCGGATCACCGGCTACAAACTGGCGGCAGAGGCGGCCAGGATGACGGAGTTCGAATATTACGACCTGTCGAGATCCCTGAAGTACCAGATGCACCAGGGCTTCTTCACGGTGTGTTACCTTTCGAAAGCCGTGGACCTTATCAATAGTCAACTCGGCCTCCTATACGAAACCCTGAAAGGCTATAAGGGCCAGTATCTGAAAGGGAACATCTCGATGAAGGATTATACACGGCTGGAAGCCTCCTACCTGGAACTCAGCAATGATAAAACCACGATCATCAACGAGATCAACGAGAACGAAAAAACGCTCAGGATCATCCTGGCCGATACACGATTCATACTGCCTGTTCCGGCAAAGCCGGAAACGGATAAATACCGGAGCCAGGGGTTGAAAATTTCACAACTCATCGCACAGGCCACCGAAAACCGTCCTGACCTGAAAATGGGTGAAAGCATGATCAAACAGGGTGAACTGAACCTGTCGCTCCAGAAAAGATCGGCCGTGCCCGACCTGAATATCGGCATAGATTACAGCCAGAACGGGAATTATGTTAAAAACTACACCGGGCTGACCATCGGGATGCCGCTGCCCGTTTTAAACCGGAATAAAGGCAACATCAGGATGGCTTCATCGCAACTGGAAGCATACAAGGTCAACCACGAACAGGCGAAAATAGGCGTCGAAGCGGATGTGATGGCCGCCATAAACAAGGTGAATGAACTTGACATGGAGTACAGCAAAATTGACACCTCCCTCGTTCTGCAGGTGACGGAACTCAGCAGCGGCATCCTGGAGAACTACCGCAGGAAAAACATATCGTTGCTGGAGTTTACCGATCTTTTTGAAGCTTTTTCACAGTCAATCATCGATTTTTACCAGATCAGCACGAACAGAATTTGTGCTTTTGAAGAACTGAATTATGTTACAGGAACTGAATTATTCAAATAACCCGGGAATCATGCCTTGGAAATATATCTTTTTTACAGGAATGATGATAACCGTCATCGCCGGTTGCAAAGGCAGGAAGGATGAAGAACCGGTCCGGGATCAAGGTTTCACGGTGACCGACACGATGATGAAACGGATCGTCATCGACACGGTTAAGAATGAACGGGTAAAAGGAACCATTACCCTGAATGCCAAAATCACGGCCGAGGAGGATAAATATGTCGAAGTTTTTCCGCTGGTGGGTGGCAATGTCACGTCGGTGAATGTTGAAAGCGGCGATTATGTAAAGAAAGGAGACGTTCTGGCCGTGATCCACAGTGGCGAAGTAGCCGACATGGAGCGCCAGCTCACCGAGGCCCAGGGCGATGTAGCACAAGCCCGCAAGAACCTGGAAGTGCAGAAGGACATGTATGCCGCCAAACTCTCCTCCGACCGCGACCTGCTCACAGCCCAGAAGGAGTTGCAGAAGGTGGAGGCAAATCTGACCAGAACGGAAGAACTGTTTAAAATTTACAATACCGGAAAAAAGTCCGATTACATTGTCACCGCGCCCATCACCGGGTTTATCATTGATAAAAAGATCAACCACGACATGCTGCTGCGAAGTGACAACGCCCAGAACATTTTTACCATTGCGCAAATCGATGAGGTTTGGGTGGTGGCCAACGTGTATGAAAGTGATATCTCCAGGATTACCGAAGGCATGGATGCCGTAATCAGGACGCTGAGCTATCCCGACAAGCTCTTCACGGGCAAGGTGGATAAGATCTTCAACATCCTCGACCCGCAAACGAAAACGCTGCGGATCCGCATCCGGCTGCCAAACCCCGGATTTATGCTGAAACCGGAAATGGTGGCGACGGTCACCGTCTATTATAACGAAGCGCAGAACTACCCGGCTGTTCCCTCCTCCTCGGTGGTTTTTGACAAGAGCAAGAATTTCGTGATGATCTTTCATGACCGGAGCAAGGTGGAAACCCGGGAGATCACGATCTATAAATCGACGAACGACAAAACCTATATCTCTTCGGGGGTTAAAGAGGGAGAACGGGTTATCTCGAAAAACACGCTGTACATCTATGACGAACTTAATGATTAGGCCATGAACAGCTTTATCCGGAACATCGTTGCATTCTCGCTCAAGAATAAGTTCTTCACCTTTTTCTGGGTCGGCATCCTGCTGATCGCCGGCCTGATCAGCTTCGTACGCACGCCCATCGAGGCATTTCCCGACGTCACCAATACCCAGATCATCATCGTGACCCAATGGCAGGGCCGCAGCGCTGAGGAGGTTGAACGGTTCGTTTCAATTCCCATCGAGATTGCCATGAGTTCGGTGCAAAACAAAACCAGCGTGCGCTCCATCAACATGTTCGGGTTGTCGGTGGTCAAAATCATTTTCGAAGACCGTGTCGAGGATTTTTTCGCCCGTCAGCAGGTGAACAACCAGTTGCGCGGGATCGACTTCCCGGAGGGCGTGGAACCTGACGTGCAACCCCCCTATGGACCCACCGGGGAGATTTACCGCTACATCCTGAAAAGTAAAAACCTCAGTTCCCGCGAACTGCTTACCATTCAGAAATGGGTGATAGACCGGCAACTGCGGTCGGTGCCGGGCGTGGCCGATATCACAACTTTCGGGGGCCGTGACAAGATCTTTGAGATCCAGATCAATCCCGTGCTGCTTTCAAAATATGATATAACGCCGCTGGAGGTTTACCAGGCCGTGTCGAAGAGCAACATCAACGTGGGGGGCGACGTCATCGAGAAAAACGGGCAGGCCTACGTGGTGCGGGGCATGGGGTTGCTGAACAAGATTGAAGACATTGAAAACATCATTGTCGATGATATCAATGGCGTTCCCATCCTGGTGAAGAACGTGGCCGGTGTCGTGGAATCGGACCTCCCGCGCGTGGGACAGGCGGGGTACAACGCCAACGACGACATCATCGAGGGGATCGTTGTGATGCGAAAGGGCGAAAACCCCAGTGAAGTGCTGAAAGGCATCCGCTCAAAAATAGATGAGATGAATAACGGGATTCTCCCGAAGGACGTGCACATCGATACTTTTTACGACCGGGATAACCTGGTGGAATACTGCACCGAAACGGTGATGCACAACCTCCTGGAAGGCATCATCTTCGTGACCGTGGTGGTGTTCCTGTTCATGGCCGACTGGCGCACCACGATAATCGTATCGGTCATCATTCCCCTGTCGTTGCTCTTCGCCTTTCTGTGCCTGCGTTTGCAGGGCATGAGCGCGAACCTGCTTTCGCTGGGAGCGGTCGACTTCGGGATCATCATCGACGGAGCGGTGGTGATGGTCGAGGGACTGTTTGTCGCCCTCGACCACCATGCAAAGAATTTCGGCATGGCGCGGTTTAACAAGCTCAGCAAGCTGGGCCTTATCAAGCAAACCGCCAGCAAAACCGGGAAAGCGGTGTTCTTCTCCAAGCTGATCATCATTACCGCGCTCATTCCCATTTTCTCGTTCGAGAAGGTGGAAGGAAAGATGTTCGCTCCCCTGGCCTACACCCTCGGGTTTGCCCTGCTTGGCGCCCTTATCTTTACGCTGACCCTGGTGCCCGTGTTAAGTTCAGTACTCCTGACCAAAAATGTACGTGAACGGAAAAATTACTTCACCCTGTTCGTGAACCGTGGTATCAAAGCGGCCTTCCTGTGGACCTTCAGCCATAAGCGGATCAGCCTGTCGGTTGCCGTGCTGTTCCTGGCGGTTTCGCTTTACAGCACGCGATGGCTGGGAACGGAGTTCCTCCCCCAGCTGAACGAGGGAGCCCTCTGGGTTGAAGCCAAGATGCCGATGAGCATGTCACTCAGCGAAACCGTGAGCATGGTGCATGACATCCGCCAGAAGCTGCAGAAATTTCCCGAGGTGAACGGGGTGCTGTCGCAAACCGGGCGGTCGAACGACGGCACCGATCCCAGCGGATTTTATTATGTGCAGATGCAGGTCAACCTTAAGAATAAGAAGGAGTGGAAACGCAAACTGAGCTATGATGACCTGGTGGAGGAGATGGATAAGAGCCTGAAGAATTTCCAGGGGATCAATTTCAATTATTCGCAACCCATCATTGACAATGTGCAGGAGGCCGTAGCCGGGATCAACGCCAACAACGTGGTGAAGATCTTCGGGCCTGATCTGAAGACCCTCGATAAATATGCCAATGACGTTCTGAAAAACATAAAGGATGTGAATGGCATCCGGGATGCCGGGATCATCCGGAACATCGGGCAGCCTGAGATCCAGATCCTGCTCGACGAGCCCAGGATGGCACTCTATGGCGTCACCACCGCCGATGCGCAGGCGGTCATCGAAATGGCCATTGGCGGAAAAACCGCAAGCGTGATGTACGACGGCGAGCGGAAGTTCGATATCCGCATCCGATATCCCTATGAATACCGGAAGTCGGAGGATGAGATCCGCGGGATCCTGGTCCCCACGGTTTCAGGTTCGAAAATCGCCCTGAGCAACATCGCCGACATAAAAACCACGACAGGGCCGGCCTTTATCTACCGCGACAACAACACGCGTTTTATCGGCGTCAAATTCACCGTCCGCGACCGCGATCTGGGGAGCACCATCGCCGATGCCCAGAAAGTGGTGAATGCCGGTGTTAAATTACCTCACGGGTATTCGTGTCAGTGGACCGGCGAGTTTGAAAACCAGGTGCGGGCTACCAAACGGCTTAACCAGGTAGTGCCTGTCAGTATCATCATCATTTTCATCCTGCTGTTCATTGCCTTCGGGAATGCCCGCGATGCCGGGCTCGTGCTGGTCAATGTTCCCTTCGCCCTGGTTGGCGGTATCCTGGCGCTCCACATCACGGGCATGAACTTCGGGATATCGGCCGGGGTCGGGTTCATCGCGCTGTTTGGCATCTGCGTGCAGAACGGGGTGATCCTGATCACCGAATTCAATTCGAACATGATGAAAAAGATGACCCTGGCCGAGTCCATCAGGCATGGCGTTGAGTCGCGCATCCGCCCTGTGGTGATGACGGCACTCATGGCTTCAATCGGATTGCTGCCGGCGGCCATGTCGACCGGGATCGGCAGTGAAAGCCAGAAACCCCTGGCCGTGGTCATCATCGGCGGACTGATCACAGCCACCATCCTGATCCTGCTGATCTTCCCGATCATTTACTGGATCGTGAACCGGCACTCGTTTTCGGAGAAACCGGTCGTCATTGATTAACGCTCACAAAGAGGCTGTTTAACTTTAATTTAATAATCCCGTCAGGGATTAAATATGGGTAGTAACAGATTGAATTGCATGGTTTCGTCCCGTACGGGACGAAATGGGGTGCACTACACTTGATTTCTACCTATATTTGTGCCTACGGCACAGGTTGGCAAAAAAATTTGTAAAACAACTCAAATTTTAAACAGACTCTAATCCGGTAAAGGGAATCGGAATAAAATAATTGTCGGTTGTATTATAATATTATCTATCTTTGCACCCGATTTAGGTATGCAGATACGGGGGGACAGCAAGTCCCCTCTTTTATTGATAACCCATGATCACTGAAAAACAAGTTAAAAAGCTGGTTGATGAACACTTCGCGGGAGGTGAATTTTTCCTGGTCGACATGGTCATCAAGCCGGGAAATCACATATCCGTGTTCATCGACGGTGATCACAGGGTCAACATCGAGGTTTGCCGGGAATTAAGTCATTTTCTGGAAGATAGCCTTGACCGTGAAACTGAAGATTTTGACCTCACTGTTTCATCATCCGGTGCCGACCGGCCGTTAAAACTTCCGCGTCAATACACAAAAAATATCGGGAATGACCTGGAAATTGTCACTGTTGCAGGGGCAAAAATCACAGGCAAAGTTCTGAATGCCGATGATGACCACGTTGAGATTGAGCAGGTGCCAGGCAAGAAATCAAAGAAGGAACAGGAAAAAATTATCATAACTCTGAAATTTGACGAAATAAAATCGGCGAAAGAAGTAATCTCATTTAAAAAGTAGAATTATCAAGCAATGGAACATCTGAATTTAGTTGAAACCTTTTCGGAATTCAAGGAATTCAAAAACATCGACAGGGAAACCATGATGCGCATCCTGGAAGATGTATTCAAGCATATGTTGACGAAAAGGTTCGGGTCGGCCGATAATTTCGATATCATTGTCAATATTGACAAGGGCGACCTGGAAATTTTCCGGTCACGCACCATCGTTGAAGATGGTACGGTAGAGGATGAAAACACCCAGGTACCTCTTGCTGAAGCCATCAGGATCGAACCCGATTTTGAAGTTGGCGAAGAGCTCTCGGAAGAGATCAAACTCGAGAGTTTCGGGCGGCGCGAGATCCTGGCCATAAGGCAGAACCTGATCTCCAAGATCCAGGAGTATGAGAAGAACAACGTTTACACCAAGTACCGCGACAAGATCGGCGAGATCATCGCCGGCGAAGTTTACCAGGTGTGGAAAAAAGAGATCCTGGTTGTGGATGATGAAAATATTGAACTGATCCTGCCCAAATCGGAACAGATTCCCTCTGATTTTTACCGCAAGGGCGATACCATCCGCGCTGTTGTGCAGAAGGTGGAGATGAAGAACAACAACCCGATCATCATCCTGTCCCGCACCTCGGAAGCCTTCCTCGAACGATTGTTCGAATCGGAAGTTCCCGAAGTTTACGACGGACTGATCAACATTAAAAAAATCGTACGGGTACCCGGCGAACGCGCCAAGATTGCCGTTGAATCATACGACGACCGCATCGACCCGGTGGGCGCCTGCGTGGGTATGAAAGGCAGCCGCATCCATGGCATTGTGCGCGAATTGAAAAATGAGAATATCGACGTAATCAACTATACAACCAACCCCTCCCTCTTCATCCAGCGCGCGCTGAGCCCTGCAAAGGTTTCGTCGATCGTGATCATCGAAGAGGAAAAACGGGCCGATGTCTATATGAAACCCGACCAGGTTTCGCTCGCCATCGGAAAGGGAGGCTTCAACATCAAACTTGCCGGGAAACTTACCGGTTACGAAATCGACGTGTACCGCGACACCGACGTGGACAATGAAGATGTCGACATCCAGGAATTCTCCGATGAAATCGATCAGTGGATCATTGATGAGCTGAAAACAATCGGTTGTGATACGGCAAAAAGTGTTTTGGATCTGAATGTGGAGGAACTGGTGAAACGAACCGACCTCGAAGAAGAGACGATTAATGAAGTTGTCCGCATTTTAAAAGCGGAATTTGAATAAAAAACCATAATTTTGCTCAATGAGTGAAGGCGTAACAATAACCAGGTTAAGCAAAGCTGCACGGGAATTTAATATTGGGATTAAGACCGTGGTGGATTTCCTTAACAAAAAAGGATTCCCCATCGAGATGGATCCTAATGCGAAATTAACGCAGGACATGTATAATCTCCTGATGAAAGAATTCGCATCGGAGAAGCACGTCAAGGAAGAAGCGAAGAAGATCGGGCTGCAATTCACCGCCCATGAAACCATCACCATCGAGGATAAGAAGTCGGCTACGAAAGACCGTGAAAAAGAACTTGATGACCTGTTCATCAAGAATGTTTCCATGGATTTCGAGAAAAAACAGTATGAAACTGTAAAAAAGACGAGGGATGTTGTTGTAAAGGAACCTGTTAAGGAACCTGTTAAAGAAGAGAAGAAAGTTGAACCTGCCCCGCTGCCTGTTCCTCCTCCGCCTGAACCTCCGGTACAACCGGTACAGGTAATCCCCGAACCCGTAGTGCCGGAAGTGAAACCGGTCGTTGAACAACCGGTCGTTACGCCTCCCGAACCCATTATCATTCATGCTCCTGTTGCGGAGATCAAAGAAACGCCACCGCCAGCCCCTGTTAGCGAGGAGATAGTGCCTGAAATACAGCCGGTTATCGAGCCGGAACCTGAAAGACCATCAACAGGTGATTTGAAAATCGTAGGGAAAATGGACCTCGCTATTTTTGACAAAAAACTGTCCAAAAAAGCGAAAGTTAAACCTGAACATGTTGAGGAGACCCCGGCAGCCCCGGCCGCTGAAGTTCCCAAAATTGAAGCAGAACCGGCAGTCGCCGTTCCCGAATTCAAAGCCCCCGAACCTGTTGCTGAACCGGTGGTTGAACCCGTAGTCATTCCCAAACCCGCAGAACCTGTGCAGGAGTCGAATTTCCTGCCAACTGAACGCATTATCCTGGAAGGCCCCACGATCCTGGGCTCCATGCAATTGCCTGAACCGAAAAAATTCGAAAAAAGAAAACCCCAGCCTGTTGCTTCCTCATCGGATGAAACGCTGAAGTCGAAGAAAAAGAAACGCAGGCGCATCAAGCGCCAGGGTGAAGAAGGTACGGCAAGTACCAGCGTTACCGTGACCACGCCCGAAGCCCCGCGCCCGAGCATGCACAAACTTACGCTCGCCAAGGATAAAAAATTACAGAAGGATACGCAAAAAACCGAGGTCACTTCCGAAGATATCGAAAAGCAGATCAAGGAAACACTGGCCCGCCTGAGCCCCTCAGGGAAATCGAAAGCCTCAAAATACCGCAAAGCCAAGCGTGATGCTGTCAGCCAGCAGATGCACCAGGAACAGGAACGGATGGAAGAAGGCAAGCGGGTCATTAAAGTCACCGAATTCGTGACAGCCAACGAACTGGCCTCCATGTTGAACCTGCCGGTTACCGAAGTTATCTCAACCTGCATGGCACTGGGCATGTTTGTTTCGATAAATCAGCGGCTCGACGCGGAAACCCTGACCCTTGTTGCCGAAGAATTCGGCCACAAAGTAGAGTTTGTGAGCGTTGAGGTGCAGGAAGCCATCAAGCAAAACGAGCCTGACAAACCCGAAGACCTGGTCGACCGCCCGCCCATCGTTACCGTGATGGGCCATGTCGACCACGGAAAGACCAAATTGCTCGACTTCATCCGGAGTACCAACGTGGTGGCCGGCGAAGCAGGCGGGATCACCCAGCATATCGGCGCTTACGAAGTAATGAGGCCTGACGGGAAAAAGATTACCTTCCTCGACACCCCCGGTCACGAAGCCTTTACGGCCATGCGTGCACGCGGCGCCAGTATCACCGACGTGGCCATCATTGTCATTGCGGCCGATGAAACCGTCATGCCCCAGACGCGGGAAGCCATTAACCATGCGCTCGCCGCCGGCGTTCCCATTGTTTTTGCCTTCAACAAAATGGATAAAACCAATGCAAATCCCGAAAAGATCCGGGAGGAGTTGTCGAAGATGAACATCCTGGTTGAAGAATGGGGCGGCAAATACCAGACCCAGGAAATTTCAGCCAAAGTGGGTACCAACGTGGATCTGTTGCTTGAAAAAGTATTGCTCGAAGCCGAAATGCTCAACCTGAAGGCCAACCCGCAACGGCTTGCCACGGGAACCGTTGTTGAGTCGTCGCTTGACAAAGGCCGCGGGTATGTTGCCAAACTCCTGGTTCAGAACGGCACGCTCCGCGTCGGGGATATCGTGCTTGCCGGCGCCACTTATGGAAAAGTCAAAGCCATCTATAATGAACGTAATTCGCCGATCCGCGAGGCCGGTCCATCACAACCCATGCTGATGCTTGGCTTGAACGGAGCACCCCAGGCAGGCGATGGTTTCAATGTGATGGCCGACGAAAAAGAATCGAAGGCCATTGCCACCAAGCGTTTACAGCTGCAGCGCGAACAGGGCCTGCGTACGCAGAAGCACATCACACTCGATGAAATCGGGCGCCGTATCGCCATCGGCGACTTTAAGGAACTGAATATCATTGTCAAGGGCGACGTTGACGGATCGGTGGAAGCTTTGTCAGATTCCCTGCTGAAACTGTCGAACGAAGAGGTCATGGTCAATGTGATCCACAAATCGGTTGGAGCCATTACTGAATCAGATGTATTGCTCGCCTCTGCTTCAAATGCAGTCATCGTCGGCTTCCAGGTGAGGCCTTCGGTAAGTGCGCGCAAGCTTGCAGAAGCCGAGCAGATCGACATCCGGCTCTATTCTATCATCTACCAGGCCATCGAAGAGATCAAGGCGGCCATCGAAGGGATGCTTTCACCCGAAATCGAAGAGAAGATCCTCTGCAACATCGAAGTACGCGACGTTTTCAAAATTACCAAGGTTGGTTCCGTTGCAGGTTGCATGGTGCTCGATGGCAAGGTTACCCGCAACACGAAGATCAGGGTTATCCGCGACGGGATCGTGGTTCATACAGGCAGCCTCGGCTCGCTGAAACGTTTCAAGGACGATGTGAAGGAAGTACTGACGGGGTATGAATGCGGGCTCAACATCGATAACTTCAACGACATCAAGGTTGGCGACATCGTTGAAGGATACGAGCAGATCGAAGTAAAACGGAAACTTTAAACGTTAGCGTTCAAGCGTTTGAAGGCGGTCGGGACCGATGGACAGGATATCCACCGGAACACCTGTTTCATCTTCAATAAACTTTATGTATTCGGCCAGGGCGGCCGGGATATCCGATACCTTCGTGCAGGCATCAAGTTCTGAATTCCAGCCCTCCATCTCCCTGTAAACGGGTTTGAGATTCTCGTCAGAAAGGTTGAACGGGAAACTTCCAAGTTTTTCATTTCCAAGTTGATAATCGGTACAAATATTCACAGTTGGAAAAGGATTCAGCACGTCGGCTTTCATCATGATCAGGCTGTCGACGCCGTTGAGCATGATCGAATACCTGAGTGCCGGGAGATCCATCCAGCCGCAACGCCGTGGCCTGCCGGTTGTTGATCCGAATTCATTGCCCCTTACGCGCATGTTTTCCCCAACTTCGTCATGAAGTTCCGTCGGGAATGGACCGCTCCCCACCCGGGTGCAATAGGCTTTGAAAATGCCGTATACTTTGCCGATCCTGCGGGGCGAGATGCCAAGTCCTGAACAAACGCCGGCCGTAATGGTATTGGAGGAAGTCACAAAGGGGTACGAACCGAAATCAACATCGAGCATGGTGCCCTGGGCGCCTTCGGCAAGTACCGATTTGCCTTCGTCGAGACTGGAATTCAGGAAAATTTCGCTGTCGATGATTTTGAGGTCTTTCATGCGTTTGACCGACTCGAACCATTTTTCCTCATACGCATCGAAGGTAAGCGAGTCGAGCAGATGTTCAGAAAAATCGAATCCCATGTGCCGGATGGTCTCAAGGTGCTCAGATTTGAGCTGTTCGTACCGGGCATTGAATTCATGGTCGAAGATGTTGCCGACGCGAAGGCCGTTGCGGCCATATTTATCGGTATAGGTCGGGCCGATCCCTTTCAGGGTGGAGCCGATCTTGGAAACACCTTTTTCCGATTCAAGTGCGGCATCAAGCAATCGGTGCGTAGGCATGATCAGGTGAGCCCGCCTGGAAACCAGCAGGTTTTCGGCAGGTTCCATGCCCGCCTCCCTGAGTTTATCGATTTCCCTGAAAAGGATCAGGGGATCAATAATTACGCCATTCCCGATCACGTTAAGGGTTTTCCTGTGGAAAATCCCTGAAGGAATGGTATGGAGTACAAATTTCTTTCCACCAAAAATGATTGTATGACCGGCATTCGGTCCGCCCTGAAAACGGGCAATAATATCATAGCGGGGGGTAAATACATCTACAATTTTGCCTTTACCTTCATCCCCCCACTGCAGTCCCAGGATAACATCAACCTTCATATCAGGAATTTACTTCTTCGATTTCGACTGTCCGTAAAATGTGAGCGCGTAATGAGAAATGTTTACATTGAACATATTCTCGACATGGCTTTTCACCTCTTCAATCCTGGGATCATAAAATTCGATGACTTCCCCAGAATCTTCAAAGATAAAATGATCATGTTGTTTTAACAAAGCAGATTTTTCAAACTGGGCATAGTTTGTGCCAAACTGGTGCTTGGTTACCAGGCCGCAGTCGAGCAGCAGTTCTATGGTGTTATAAAGGGTAGCCCTGCTCACCCTGTATTTGTGATTCTTCATTCTGATATAGAGTGTTTCGATATCAAAATGGCCTTCAGTGGCAAATATCTCTTTTAAAATTGTGTAGCGCTCGGGAGTTTTGCGATGTCCGTGGCGTTCCAGATATTCGGTAAACAGGTTTGACACGGTTTCAAATACATCTTCAGTCGTTTTCTTGATCATATGCGGAAATTTGGCATAAAGATAAACATTTATCGGGATTTAGAACAAATAAAAATAGAAAATTAATTATTCAACCCGCGATACATGCGTTATTCCTTCTACCATGGTTAAATTTTTCACTGCCTTGTTCAGGTTGGTAATATTTTGAACGAACAAAGTGATCGATCCTTCAGTGAGCCCGTTTTCTGCTTCGATGTGGAATGATTTGATATTCAGGTTAAGATCATTGGAAATGATACGTGAAATCTCGTTGATCAGCCCTTTCCTGTCGATCCCGGTCACTTTGATCTCTGTTAAAAAGGAGATTGACTCCTGGTTGGTCCAATTCACCTTGACCATGTGCGTTCCGAAAACCGACATCATCTCCTGCGCCTTGGTGCACTTGGTGCGGTGTATCTGCATGGGGTTATGGTTGGCGTCGGTAAAGCCCACAACCTCATCGCCGGGGATCGGGTTGCAGCAAGCAGCCACCTCAAACCCTGAAGGTCCCGATTTCAGGGGCACAGAAGGGGTTTCCGGTTTATCCATGCCGGCCTCCTTCAGCTCTTCCTCAGCCATTGGCAACTCTTTTCCCTTACCTGAGTTTTTCAGGACGAAGTTAAGCCACCCGTTCCTGACGCTCGAAGCAGCGAACGATTTTACCTCCTTGATCCCTATGGTATCCTGCGCAGCCGCATAGTACAGGTCAACCAGGCTGCTGAAATTATTTACCGTGAGGAATTTATTAATATTGTCGTTCGAAAAATCGATTCCTGCCTGCACGAAACATTTTCCCAGTTTTTCTCTGCCCGTTTTCGTGAATTTCTTTTTCTCCTGGCGAACAGCAATCTTGATGTTGGCTTTGGCCCGGGTTGTAACAACATAGCTCAGCCATTCTTCTTTAGGTGTCTGTTTTCTGGAGGTGATGATCTCGATCTGCTGGCCGTTTTTCAGAATGTGGTTGATGGCTGCCAGTTTTTTGTCGACCTTTGCGCCGATGCAGGTATCGCCCAGTTCACTATGTATGGCATAAGCAAAATCGAGCACGGTTGAGTTTGCCGGCAGGGTGCGTAGTTCACCCTGGGGCGTGAACACAGAGATTTCATCCAGGAAGAAATAGCCTTTAACATCATCAAGAAAAGACAAGGCATCCGACTCGGGACTCTCGATCATCTCCTTGATCCGGTCGAGCCAGTTGTCGAGCTGGTTGTTTACATGCATCGCCTCCTTGTATTTCCAATGCGCTGCATAGCCCTTCTCAGCGATTTCATCCATGCGCCGTGACCGGATCTGGATTTCAACCCACTCCCCGGTATGGCTCATCACGGTGGTATGCAATGCCTCGTAACCATTGGCTTTCGGAATGGAGATCCAGTCACGCAGACGCTCCATATTAGGCCGGTATGAATCGGTGATGGCGGCGTAAACTTTCCAGCAATCGGCTTTCTCGGTCTCAACCGGTGAATCGATCACAATGCGGATCGCATAGAGGTCGTATATCTCATCGAAGGGAACCTCCTTCTTCTTCATCTTCATGTTGATGGCCGCGATCGATTTTTCCCTTGCAGTAATGTTATACGTGATCCCGTTCTTCGAGAGCGCTTTCTTGATCGGGAAAATAAACTTGTTGACAAAACGGTCGCGGTCGGCAGCCGACTCCCTCAGCTTTCTGGAGATTGTTTCATATACTTCAGGCTCCGTGTATTTCAGGGCAAGATCTTCGAGTTCGCTTTTAATGGCATGCAACCCAAGCCTGTGCGCAAGCGGGGCGTAAAGGATAATGGTTTCCGACGAGATCTTCAGCTGTTTTTCGTGACCCAGGGCATACAGGGTACGCATGTTGTGCAGCCGGTCGGCCAGTTTGATCAGAATCACCCTCACATCATCGGAAAGGGTGAGCAGTATCTTCTTAAAATTTTCGGCATGAATGGATGCGGTATGCTGATCAAAAATCCCCTTGATCTTGGTAAGCCCGTCGATGATCGTTGCCACTTTATCACCAAACAAGCCCCTGATATCTTCGATGGTGTACTCGGTATCTTCCACAACATCGTGCAGCAGGGCGCAAACGATGGAGGTAGCCCCGAGGCCTATCTCTCCAACTGCAATGGTTGCAACGCTTAGCGGATGATATATATACGGCTCGCCGGTTTTGCGGCGCATGTCCTTATGCGCCTCTGATGCCATTTTAAAAGCCTTCCGTACGGCTTTTTTATCTTCCGGGTTCTTAGGCTTCCAAACCTGGATAAGGTTCCTGTAGCGCTTGATTATTTCCAGTTTCTCCTGTGCAGGGTCTTGTTGATACATCACTACCGGCTCTTTTCAAAATCTGTGCAAATTTAATTTAAAATTCAGCATGGACTGAAATAATGCGTTCATATCATCCCCGGAGCGCAGAAAATTATTACTTTTGACGGTAGTTACCTAAGCCCCTGCCCGATATGCCGAGACATTTGTTTTTGCGAGTGTTGATGCTGTTTCTATACTCTTTCGCAGCAATGCCTGTAATGGTTTTTGCTACGCACCAGCGCGCTGCAGAAATGTCGTACAGGCATGTATCGGGGCTGACCTATGAACTTACCCTCATATCGTACACCTTCACGCCCAGCCCTGCCAATGCATACCGTGACTACCTGACGATCAACTGGGGCGACGGGTCGTTTACCGATATCCCCAGGGTGGTGGAGACCAATCTTCCGGATGACATCACTTACAATAAATATCTTGGGCAGCACACCTTTTCAGGACCTGCCGACTATATTATTTCCTGTGAAGACCCCAACCGAAACGGGGGGATCATTAATATCCCGAATTCGATCAATACCCCGATGTACATTTACTGCGAACTGGTGATCAGCCCGTTTATCAACGGATACGACAACTCGCCGGTTCTGCTCGTTCCCCCTGTGGATAACGGGTGCGTACATCAGCCTTTCCTGCACAATCCCGGGGCCTATGACCCCGACGGGGACAGTTTGTCCTACAAACTGGTGCCATGCCGGGGAGCCCAGGGGCAGGTTATTCCCGGGTATACTTTTCCACAGGCCACAAATAAGATATCACTCGATTCAGTTACAGGCGATTTCCTGTGGGACAGCCCTGAACAGCAAGGCGAATTTAACATTGCCATTCTTGTTGAAGAGTGGCGCAACGGAATCATGATCGGCAGCGTGCTCCGCGACATGCAGATCATCGTGGTTGCCTGTAACAACCATCCGCCCGTGATCGATTCGGTTGCCGACACTTGTATCGAAGCGGGAAAGAACCTGCGATTCGTCGTCAGGGCATACGACCCCGACAGCAACACGGTAACCATGACAGCC
Organism: uncultured Bacteroidales bacterium; assembly: GCA_903913885.1. GTDB lineage: Bacteria > Bacteroidota > Bacteroidia > Bacteroidales > FEN-979 > CAIVAT01. The sequence goes on from CAIWMX010000049.1 coordinate 26,831, forward strand.
ACAGGTGGTCCGTTCATCCTGGCCAACAGCCCGGCCACACTCGAACCAAATCCCGCCATTGGACTGGGACATACACAGGCTGTATTCCATTGGAACACGATTTGCGGGCAGGTAAAAAAAAGGCCGTACCAGGTTTTTTTCAAAGCCAAGGACAACGCCTCCCCCGTAAATCTCGCCACCATCAAATCGTTGAATATCCTGGTGATCGGACCTGCCCCTAAAAATCTCGCCGCTGTTCCGGCAGGCAACACCATTTCGCTGAACTGGGACAATTACAGCTGTGCAAATGCCACCGGGTACGAGATCTGGCGCCGGGCCGATTCATCGGGTTATGTGCCGGGGTATTGCCAGACAGGCGTTCCGGCCTACCTGGGATACCGGAAAATCGCCGAATTTACCGATATAACGCATACCTCCTACCTCGACGACAACAATGGCACGGGTTTGACCCGCGGGTTGAAATACTGTTACCTGGTGGTGGCCTATTATGCCGACAGGGCCGAAAGTTATGCCTCCAACGAGGCGTGTGCCGCCCTGAAAAAGGATGTGCCCGTGATCACCAATGTTAGTGTGGATTCAACGAGCGAAACAGCCGGAAAGATATACCTTGCATGGTCAAAACCGACCGAGATTGATCCGGTACAGGCTCCGGGACCTTACAAATATATCATTGCCCGGTCGAAATCAGATATCCCGGAACAGTTTGTCCTGATCGACTCCCTGAACAATCTCAATGACACCATCATGACCGATATCCATCTGAATACAAAATCATTCGGATACAGCTACCGGGTCGATCTTTACAATATCACACCAGGCAACCGCTTCCTGATAGGATCTTCACAGGTTGCTTCCTCCATCTTCCTTTCGGCGGTTCCTACGGATAAAATGGTTAAACTCACCTGGACAAACCAGGTGCCCTGGGACAACTACCGGTTTACCATTTACCGGAAAAACCCGGGGGCTTCATTGTTCGATTCGGTCGGAACCAGCGTGGTTTCGCACTACCATGATATCGGACTGGTGAACGGCCTCGGATACTGCTACCGGATTAAAACCACCGGGAAATACTCCGCTACCGGGTTTGTATACCCGATCATCAACTTTTCACAGGAAACCTGCACAGTTCCTGTTGACAACATCCCCCCCTGCCCTCCCCTGCTCGCGGTCACGACCAACTGCAAGGAATCGTCGAATACCCTGACCTGGAGAAAGCCGGCTGCCGACAGTTGTCAGAATGACATTGCCAGGTATTACATTTATTACACCCCAACCAAAGGATTGCCAAAACTGATCGATTCGGTAATGAATCCACACGACACGCTCTATGTTCATAAACCGCCACAGACCATTGTCGGATGCTATGGGATCATTGCCGTTGATTCCGTGGGCAACCGCAGCCCTATGAGCAACATTATCTGCATCGACATCAATGCCGGGAATGATTGTTTTTACCATCTTCCCAACCTCTTTACACCGAACGGCGACGGTAAAAATGACGAGTTCACCCCGTTTCCCTATACTTCTGTCAGCGAAGTCAACATGAAAATTTTCGACCGGTGGGGCAAAGAAGTGTTCGAAACGCATGATCCCGACATCAAATGGGACGGGAAAGACCGCACGACAAATCAGCCCTGCAGCGACGGCACCTATTTCTACATCTGTGATGTGTTTGAAATCACCTTGTCGGGCACCGTTAAAAGGAATATTCATGGCTCGGTAACTATCCTGAGATAATATCGTGAAACGTGTCGCCAGTTGTGCCAACTGGCGCGGTGTTCCGCTTTGCGGGTTGCATATATCTGATTATAGAAGGAATTTTGTATCTTTGCCCCTGTGAAAAATATTCGTAACTTTTGCATTATTGCCCACATCGATCACGGGAAATCAACCCTGGCCGACCGGCTGCTTCAATGGACTGATACTGTTTCAGAACGCGATTCGAGAGAACAGGTGCTTGATGACATGGAACTTGAACGCGAACGCGGGATTACCATTAAAAGTCATGCCATCCAGATGAATTTTCCGCACAATGGCCAGGAGTATGTGCTGAACCTGATCGACACCCCGGGCCATGTTGATTTTTCGTATGAAGTGTCGCGCGCCATTGCGGCATGCGAGGGCGCGTTACTCGTGGTTGATGCAACCCAGGGCATCCAGGCCCAGACTATTTCGAACCTTTACCTGGCTATTGACCATAACCTTACGATCATCCCCGTCCTGAATAAAATCGATATGGATGCCGCGATGGTTGAAGAGGTGAAAGACCAGATCGTTGACCTGCTGGGCTGCGAGCATGATGAAATCCTGGCTGTGAGTGCTAAAACCGGACTGGGCATTGACCAGGTGCTTGACGCCATCGTCAGCAGGATTCCTTGTCCGACCGGCGACCCAGCGGCACCACTGCAGGCGCTGATCTTCGACTCGCTGTTCAATCCCTTCCGTGGCGTGATCGCCTATTTCAGGATCTTCAACGGCTCCATCAAAAAGGGAGATCACGTGAAGTTCGTTGCTACCGGTATGGATTATCGCGCTGATGAAGTCGGGATTCTCCGAATGAAACAGGAGATCCGTGATACCGTTTATGCCGGCGATGTAGGCTACATCATCTCCGGAATAAAAAACAGCAAGGAGGTCCAGGTGGGCGATACCATCACCCATGTTGAAAACCCCTGCACCAGCATTATCGAGGGCTTCCTTGGCGTTAAACCCATGGTGTTTGCAGGCATTTACCCCACCGATGCCGATGATTACGAAGTACTGCGCGATTCGCTTGAGAAACTGAGGCTGAACGACGCCGCTCTTTCCTTTGAACCGGAAGCCTCGGCCGCTCTGGGATTCGGTTTCCGTTGCGGATTTCTCGGCCTGTTGCATATGGAGATCGTCCAGGAACGCCTCGACCGCGAATTCGACATGGACGTGATCACCACGGTGCCGAACGTTTCCTACAAGGTTTATACCACCAAGGGCGAGATCATGGATGTTTATAATCCGTCGGGATTACCCGAACCCAACTATATCAACAAGATAGAGGAACCTACCATTACAGCCAACATTATTACCAAAGCGGAATACATCGGGGCGATCATGACCCTGTGCGTGGGAAAGCGCGGCATGCTTAAAAATCAGGTTTATCTTACCACCGACCGTATTGAACTCACCGTCGAACTTCCCCTGGGAGAGATCGTGTTCGATTTTTACGACCGGCTGAAAAGTATTTCTAAAGGGTATGCCTCCTTCGACTATCATCCTTCGGGGTGGCAGACTGCCGACCTGGTGAAGCTTGACATTCTGCTGAATGGCGAAATAGTCGATGCCCTGTCGGCACTGATCACCCGGAACAATGCCTACGATTTCGGCCGCAGGTTCTGTGAAAAACTCAAGGAATTCATCCCGCGCCAGCAGTACGATGTTGCCATCCAGGCCGCCATCGGGGCGAAAGTGATCGCGCGGGAAACCGTAAAGGCCCTGCGAAAGGATGTAACGGCAAAGTGTTATGGCGGTGATATCACCCGCAAACGCAAATTACTCGAAAAACAGAAAAAAGGCAAGAAGCGGATGCGCCAGATCGGGAATGTGGAAGTACCTCAGAAAGCATTTCTCGCAGTGCTTAAACTTGACTCGTAGTCACCCCCGTCTGTAACATTTTTGGTTTTTCATCGTCCTATCGTCTGTATTGTCTAATTTAAAATGATATGATCATGAACTACATGGTAAAAACAACTTTTCTCTTTTTGCTTTTTCTGATAGTGGGCACTGCTGTCAATGCTCAGAATGATAAGAAATGTCCCATGCACAAACACACCTGGCCAATGGGTGACAGCGCCTCCATGAAAGAGTTTTCCGAAAATATGGAACATTTCGACGCCGATGTATTCCCGCTGCCTAAGAACAAAAAGAAGTTCAATGGCCATTGGGCAGGTATCGACCTGGGGATCAGTGGTTATGTGACACCCGGATTCGATATGGCCTTTACCTCATATCCCTATATGAATATGAACACAGCCCGGTCGCTTACCGTGAATCTCAATCCTTTCGAACTCAATGTGAACCTTTATAAAAATCATATTGGCTTCACTACAGGCCTTGGTTTTCAGATCAGCAACTATTATTTCAACGACAATTACGTGATGCTGCAGGATTCGTCCGTACTGGTGGCCTATAAAGTCCAGGATGCCCAGGGCAACCCGGTGAGCCTGAAGGTGAATAAAATGGTCGTTTCCTACCTGAACCTCCCGCTTTTTTTTGAATACCAGACGAACCCTTACCGGCGGCTTAGTAGTTTCCATATCACCCTGGGCGCCATTGCCGGAATCCGTATCGGATCCTATACCAAGCAGCTTTACAACGACAAGGGCGGGGACTATTTCCTGGTGGATAACAACGGCAACAAAGTCGCCTCCTACAACGTAGAACGCTACTGCGTTCGCGATCGCGGCAGTTACCACCTAAGCCCTTTCAAGGTCGATGCTTCGGCAAGGATCGGCTGGTCGCACATCAACCTCTTCGCCACTTATTCCATCACCCAGCTATTCCAGAAAAACCAGGGACCGGAGTTGTATCCGTTCACGGTTGGGTTGACGTTGCTGGGGTGGTAATACGGAAGGACGTATGGACGTGGGACGTATGTACGTGGGACGTATGTACGTAGGACGTGGGACGTATGGACGTTGGACGTATGAAAGTGGAACGTGGGAGGTTGAAAGATTCAGGGGAAGTTCAAAATTGTTGAAAAGTTTTTTGAAAAGTGGTATTACCTTTTTCAATTTTCCGGATTAAGGAGTAAAATCCTTCTTTTTATGGAAAACGGGGTAATCGCCAGAAACGTCAGGTAATTAGCGGTTTACCGCCTGGCATTTAAATCTGCAATGGATCTTTTCAGGGAAACTGCATCCTTTCCAAAGGAAGAAAAGTACTCATTAACCGACCAGATCAGAAGGTCGTCAAGATCAGTCTGCAGTAACCTGGCAGAGGGATGGTACAAACGACGATATTATGCTGCATTTGTCAGCAAACTGCTCGATTCCTGCCAGGAAGCTTCCGAAACCCAAACATGGCTTGAATTCTCATTAGCCTGCGGTTATATCAGCGAGGGCACCTTCAAACACTTTTTTGAACAATACGAACACATTATTGCTCAACTGTTAACCATGGAAAAAAAAGCAGCTTCCTTCTGCACAATAACTCCCTCAAAAACTTCAAAATAATTACCATCAACCAACGTCCCACGTCCATACGTCCCACGTCCTACGTCCCACGTCCTACGTCCCACGTCCCACGTCCCACGCCCATACGTCCTACGTCCACACTTCCTACGCAAAAAACCTCTCTTCAAAATTAACCAGGTAGAGCCTCTTCGTGGCCCTGGTTACGGCGGTGTACAGCCAGCGGCTGAACTCCGGGTTGACCATTTTGTCGTTGAGATAACCCTGGTCGATAAAGACATTGTCCCACTGCCCTCCCTGGGTTTTATGGCAGGTGAGCGCGTAGGCGAATTTAACCTGGAGTGCATTGAAATACGGATTCGATTTGACCTTTTCCATGCGCTCGCTCCGCGAAGGTATATCCTGGAAATCGGCCATCACTGCCTGGAACAGCCGGTTGTTGTCGGGTTGAGTCAATGCGGGCGATTCCGACATCAGTGTATCGAGGATGATCTTGACGTCCAGGTCCTTTTCTTCGGGATAGTCGATAAACCGGATCGTAACGTCGGCAAACCGGAACCCATACATCTCCTCGATATTCCTGATACGCATAAGTTCAACGATATCGCCGTTGGCGATAAAGCCGGCCGTTGATTCAACCGGCAGCCAGGAGTAGTTGTTCTTGACCACCATCAGGTAATCGCCTGTTGCAATCTCCTCTTCCAGAAACAGTATCCTGTGGCGGATCTCGCGGTTGAAGATGTTGGCCCGCTTGTTCGACCGGCAGATTACAACATTGTTTTCCTTTTGCGCGCCGGAATAGGCATTGTTCAGTGCCTCTTCAAGGTCCTGCCCGTCGAGGCGCGTAATGTCCCTGAACCCGCCGACCGAAAACATGGGAAACCGGGTTTCCTTTTCCTGGATCTGCTGCCTGATTTGTGTTGCATTCACCAGTATCCCTGATTCCCTCGCCTGCCGCACGACTTCGGTAAGCTCGAAGGTATCGATGCTGAGATGATAGGCCCGTTGCAGAAATTCATGGTCCAGGGCGGGACTGTGATCAAGCCCTACCGGGGGCAGCTGGGCGGCATCCCCGATAAAGAGCATGCGGCAGTTTTCACCGCTGTAAACGAACTGGAAGAGGTCATCGAGGAGGTTGCGCGATGAAAACAAGGCGCCCCCGGCCGACATGGCATGCTGGATCATGGATGCCTCGTCGACAATGAACAAGGTATGCTTGTGGTAATTAACCTGGAGTTTCAGGTCGATCAGCCCTTCCTTGTTGGTGCGGGCAAAATAAATTTTCCGGTGAATGGTGTTGGCCTGGACCCTGGTATAACTCGTCAGTACTTTGGCAGCCCGGCCGGTTGGTGCAAGCAGGGTGGTTTTTTTCCCGATCTGCGGAAGGACGTCCACCAACGCCTTTACTACGGTGGTCTTCCCTGTGCCGGCATATCCCCGCAGGATGAACAGTGCATTCGGCTGTTTCCAGGAAATAGTCAGGAACACGGCAAGTTCGCCCAAAAGCTTATCCTGGCCCTCGGTAGGTTCATAAGGAAATTCCTTACGCAGCATCGCGATGACCTTGCTCAAATCCATGGCACCGGTCTATTCGTAACGGAGTGATTCGATGGGATCGAGGTTGGCTGCCTTGCGGGCAGGGATAATACCGCTGATAAGGGCAACAGCAAAACAAAGCGCTACACCCACCATGATCCATTGCCATGGAACGATAAAAGCACTGCCGATAAGCAGCGAGATCACATTCCCTGCAAGGATGCCCAGGACGATTCCAAGGATGCCGCCCAGCTGGCCGATCACGATGGATTCCACCAGAAACTGGTTTCGGATCACCCGTTTGGTGGCCCCGATGGCCTTGCGGATACCGATCTCACGCGTACGTTCGGTCACTGAGACCAGCATGATGTTCATGAGCCCGATGGCAGCGCCAAGCAGGGTGATCATCCCGATAACCGTAGCGGCCCAGGTAACGTATTTGATGTTCTCGATCAGCATCTTGGCTATGTTGTCGCTCCGGGTGATTTCGAAGGTATCTTCAATACCTACAGGCACTTTCCGGAGATTCCGCAAGATCGCTGTGGCTTCCCCTGTAGCGGCATCAACCAGTTCAGGGCGCTTGGCCATAACATTGATGTTGAACGACATGTTTGGCCGGGCAAAATTCGTGCGAACGTTTGAAACAGGGATGAAACAGGTACGGTCGCCGCTGAAACCCATGCTGGAACCCTTTGATTTTAAGACCCCGATGACCTTGAATTTCCCGGGACCGATCGAGATGATCTTGCCAATAGGGTCCTCCTTGTTTTTAAAGAGGTCTTTGACCAGTTCCGCCCCAAGGATGGCTGAACTGAAGGAAAAGGAAATCTCGTTCGCCGTGAAATTGCGGCCCGACACTACCTCATCGCCAGAGGTGATCAGGTAATTCTCATCCGCCCCGATCACCCCGACATTCGGGTTGGTCTTATTGGCGCCATACTTCAACGTGGCAATGCCCGTGGCCCGGGTGAAAATGGCAGTATAAGCAGGAAACTGGAACCGTTCCTTAAACTCGGTCGCCTGGCTGTAGGTAATCGGTTCGTACCGCTTTTCCTTGTGGTCGCCCCCACCCATGTGGATGTTCATCGACCGGTTGCGGATGGTGAACGTATTGGAACCCATCATCGAAAAATTCTGGGTCAGGTAGTATTTGATGGAATCGGTGGCCGTAAGAATACCCACGAGTGCCATGATACCAAAAGAGATGATCAGGATGGTCAGGATGGTCCGCAGCAGATGGCTCCGGATGGAAGTGAGTGAAATATTAATATTTTCAACAACTAACGTGTTTTTCATTTTTCTTACTTTAATGTTTCTTCCCGTAGGCAAGATCCCCGGCATCTCCCAGCCCGGGCACAATGTACGATTGCGCGGTCATCTCCTCATCAACCACGCCGACCCATATGGTAATATCCTGTTGCGGAAGGTTTTTCCTGATGTAATCAACCCCTTCGGCACTTGCAACGGTTGCCACAATGTGCGTATGCTTTGGTTTACCGTGCGTGATAAGTTCCTTATAAGCCAGTACCATCGACGATCCCGAGGCAAGCATCGTATCACACAGAATCACCACCTTGTCATCAATATCCGTTACGGATGCATATTCAATGCTGATGGAGAAGGTGCCATCCTTGTGATGTCGCCGGAATGCCGAAATAAAGGCATTATCCGATTTGTCGAAAAAATTCAGCAGGCCATTATGAATCGGCAGCCCGGCACGAAGGATCGTCGCCAAAACCGGGTACTCAACCAACATGGGAACGTTGGCAATACCCAGCGGAGTTATCACTTCCCTGGTTTCGTAAATGAGACTTTTGCTGATTTCATAGGCGAAAATTCCACCAAGGCGTTCCAGCGTATGACGGAACCGCAAACTGTCTTTCTGAATTTCTGCATCCCTTAATTCAGCAATATACTGGTTGAGGATGGAATTACCCGATGATAGAATATTTACCATTTTTCCGATTTTTTGGTTACTCTCACAAAAATAGCATTTTTTCCCTATTGCCTGAGTTTACGGACAAAATAAAGCAAACTGTTTATGGGTCCGGGCAACCGGTTAATGTAAATCGCCGGATAAGGTACCTCATCTGCCCCGAAGCTTTTATAAAATCTTCCCAGGTTCGCATCATTGCCACCTTCAAAATCAAGTAACCGGTAGTTTCCGGCATTTTCCTTGAGAAACCGGTCGATAAGCATGAACATCGCCCCATTCTCCCGGGCCTGCTTTCCGGATGCAGCAAAAAGAAAATAGGCATGGTCGCCGTCAAACAGGAAAAAGGCCGCGGAACAAAGAACCCCATCCTTGTCAAATACCCCTTCAAGGTGCCCCATTCCATGCTCCAAGCCATACACGATCAGGCTCTTCATCGTGTCATAATGTCCCTGCTGCAGTTTCCCCTCCCTGTCGCCGAAGTTTTCACGGAAGAGGCTGATGAGTTCATCCGGACTGACATTGCAGCTGGTCGTGACCTGCAGTTCCTTTGCCTTGCGGATGTTCCGACGGGTATTCTGCGAAAATTTCCCGGACAGTTCTTCATAATTGCAGGCAATACTCAACTCATGATTTACGCGGGTTTTCAGAATCCCTTCTCCCGTTGCGACCTGGTTCTGGTCATTTAACTGGATTTCCGCAAATCTGAATGTCGGCGGGATGGCATGGAGAAAATTACTGAGTTTATCGCCTGAGATTCTTTCGGCCGAAAACAGGCCAAGTTGCTGGGTAAAATAGGGTTGAAACAGATAGCGGATTCCCATTTTCCGGTTATGCGTCAATGGAAAAACGTCGGTATAATCATCTTCCACGAGTGCATCCCACCCAGGACAAACCAGGTCAAGATACCATGAATAGGCATAAACCCGACGGTTGAGCGACCGGCTGATGCAGTCATCCCAGCGTTTGGTGTCAACCTCCGTGTGTTTCAAGTACCTGATCATTGTTGTTTTCAAGTGGAAGCCATGATAACCATCTCTTCAAAAACCCTTCTCCAGCCCTGCCATCTGCCAGTCTCACAAAGGCTTTCATTGTGCCATAGGCTCACGAATTCTCCATTTACAGATTTGACTGCTGAAACCAGGTTACGGATCATTTCAAGGCTTTGTTCCGGGTTTAGACGAAGATAATCCTTCATCGTTACATCCATGATGGTAATCGGATGAATTAAGAGCGAAGTCGCCAGGTTCCTGGAAATATCAAAGAAAGGGTAAGGTATGGCGACGCCGGCCCTGAAACCCGGGTGCGACGCATATCCCATCGTATAATCTTCGGTGATGCCAACCTGGTGAAGCGCCCTGTAGGTGCGGGGTACCGAGAATTTCAGAAAATGCTGGCGGCTGCGGGTCACTTGCCTGTCCAACACGCTGCCCAGCCCAGAACATTCAGCCTGGAGCTTAAGGTAATGCTTATTGGACGAGAGCGAAGGATGAACGCCAACACCCTGGTGCTGATCAAGTTCACGGACCAGCTGACGAAACGCTTTTGAGCGGATGTTGACATTGTTGTCATCCCCGCCATAATCGGCGAAGAGGATGAAAAAGAGCGGATGAGCGCCACTGGGTTCAAGAACTTTCAGTATGTATTCGAAAGTATCGAAAGGATCGGCAGCCAGGCCGGCTAAGACCCTGATACGCTTGCTGATATCGTTGAACCGGCCGCTCATGAATGCCCTGCCCGCGCCGCCGAGCGACCGGAGTAGCGGCCGTTCGCGGTAGCACCAGGCATGATCGACATCGATGGTGGGAACAAACCTGTACCTCTGAGGGTTGAATTGTATCCCGGGGTAATGCCGTTCGAGCAGTTTCTTCACCATATCAGCCCATAAATGTACAATGGGGATATCCAGGAATTTACCTTGCCAGGCAACACTCCCGTCGGCGGGAAACCGGCCATATTTATCCTTGATGAACGGAAGATACTCTTCATACCTGCTTGCCATGTAAAATCCCGCGGCAAACGGATCAAACGGCAAGGCCGACAACTGATCTTCCGATTTGAAAATAAGCGGTAAGGAATCAACCATGAACGGGAAAGCCTCCTGCACTTTTATCCCATCCTCAAAAAGCAACGGGGAGGGAGCAACCCGGGGGGCATCTGGCTCAGAACCGGCGGTATATGCCAATTTCGGCCCCGGATGGCTTTGGAATTCATCCATGGAGGTTGTAAAAGCCACCCCGAGGCCCAGCATATCCCTGAGCATCAGATCAGCTATATATCTGAGCCGGTTTGTGATGGCTGAGGTAAGTATTAAAAGCATAATAAACACGTTTGGTAACAGGTGCCAATTTACACAAAAAACAAAAACTTTCGTACTTTTGGGTAATATTTAAGAATCGATTCGGATAAGCATATGGAGAATTTTATTGTTTCGGCACGGAAATACCGACCCCAGACTTTTGATACCGTGGTTGGCCAGAAGTCGATCACGAACACCCTGAAAAATGCCATTAAAAACAACCAGCTGGCTCAGGCATTCCTGTTCTGCGGACCCAGGGGCGTGGGTAAGACAACCTGTGCGCGGATCCTGGCTAAAACCATAAACTGCGAAAACATCTCCCAGAACATTGAGGCTTGCGACAAATGCTCGTCGTGCGTTTCCTTCAATGAAAATGCCTCTTTCAACATCTATGAACTCGACGGCGCCTCCAACAATTCGGTTGATGATATCCGCACCCTGGTCGACCAGGTTCGCATTCCGCCGCAAATGGGCAACTACAAGGTGTATATCATCGATGAAGTCCACATGCTGTCGGCCTCGGCATTCAATGCCTTTCTGAAAACGCTGGAGGAACCTCCTTCCTACGCGAAATTCATCCTCGCCACCACTGAAAAGCATAAGATATTGCCAACCATCCTTTCGAGATGCCAGATATTTGATTTTAAACGGATTACGGTCGACGACATTGCCGGCCACCTGCTCGACGTAGCCGGGAAGGAGCACATTACCGTAGAAGATAATGCCCTTCATATTGTTGCACAAAAAGCCGATGGCGCTATGCGTGATGCCCTGTCGATCTTTGACCAGCTCGTCAGTTTTGCAGGCAACACCCTGACCTACAATACGGTGCTTGAAAATCTGAACGTACTTGATTATGAATATTTTTTCAAAATAACAGATCAGATCCTCCTGGGAGACATCCCTGGATCGTTGCTCACCATCAACGACATTATCGACAAGGGGTTCGAGGGGCAGCATTTCCTCATCGGCTTCGGAGAACATCTGCGTAACCTGCTTGTTTGCAAGGATGCATCCACAGCCAGGCTGCTGGAAACTGCGCCGTCCATCAGGAGCCACTACGTGGAACAGGCAAAACTATGCCAGGTGAGTTTCCTCATCAATGTACTTGATATCAACAACCGGTGCGACCTCAATTATAAAACAAGTAACAACAAGCGGTTGCATCTCGAACTCGCAGTCATGCAGATGTGCGCGCTGGTGCTGCAATTTGAGCAGCCGGCCGGTATTTCTAAAATGCCGGCCATTCCACCGACAGCAATTCCAGCACAAACTTCCACTGCGAGTACGCTTACAAAACCTGCTCCACCGGTCCAGACAGCCGCGCCTTCGCCCGACCCTGTAGTCGTTTTACAGCAGACTGTTTCAGGAATGCCCACTCCGGGTGCTGATGGAGTGCAGGCAGCCCAAGTCCCCAAAAAGCCTGTTGAGGCCGTAAAAATGCGGGATATCAGGAACGACTTCACCAGCGCGACTTCCATAAAAAAACCAGTCCCGAAAACCGATCTCAATGCCTTGCAATCGGAAGAAAACCAGGAACTTTATGAAACTGCTACACCTTTCACACCCGAAGCGTTGGTCATGGCATGGGATGAATTCGCCGATACCCTTAAAACTGCCTCACCCCACCTGTTTTCAACGTTAAAAAGTTCGCGCCCGGTTTTGAATGCCGGTTGGATTATTGAGTTTACCCTTGGTAACAAGGTGCTTGAAGACGAACTCAACCTGCGTAAAACGGATTTGATGGAATTTTTGCGAGCGCGGCTAAACAACTATAAGATTCAGTTCAACACCCGGGTTTCGGAAAATCTTAAAAATGCCAGGCCTTACACCGACAGGGAAAAATATGACCTGATGGCTGAAAAGAATCCTGCCCTGAATACGCTGAAGGATGAGCTGGGACTGGAGATTGAGTATTAGTTACGTGGGACGTGGGACGTGGGACGAAGGACGGGGAGTGCGGGAAGTTTATTGTAATGGATTTTGTGGGTTGAATCGATAATATTTTTCAGATTGGAATGAGACAGGGTCGGGTTTTTTGCATCGGGGAAGTGGTTCTGGATATTATCTTCAGCGGGGATGAGCCGGTTGCAGCGAAGCCGGGCGGTTCGATGCTGAACACGGCGGTTTCACTGGGTCGAGCCGGAGTGCCGGTGCATCTGATCACAACCCTTGCATCAGACAGGGCGGGGGAACTTGTTTTCCGGTTTTTGCAGGAAAACAACGTTTTTACGGACTATATCTACCGCGATACCTGTGGAAAAACAGCCTTGGCACTGGCTTTTCTTGATGACCGGCACGATGCGGAATACACATTTTACAAGGACTTGCCGGAAAACCCTTCAGGGTTGAGATTTCCGCAAATCGCGGAGGGTGACATTTTCCTTTTCGGATCTTCCTTTGCCCTGGCGGGTGTGATGCGGGAAGCGCTGACCACTTTTCTGCGGATGGCCAGGGGGGGCGGTGCCTTTATCATTTATGACCCAAACTTCCGGAAGTCGCATCTCCCGGATTTGGAGAAGGTAAAGCCCAGGATCATGGAGAATATCAGTCTGGCAAATCTGGTGCGGGGCTCGGATGAAGATTTTAACCTTGTTTTTGCTGCCGACAGCGTGGCGGGGGCATTTGAATATGTTTTGCAGGCTGGTTGCCCGACGCTCATCTGCACGAAGAATAAGGATGGGGTTGAATTACTCACCTCCGGCCTGCATCTGTCGCTCCCGGCAGCGAGGATAGATGCGGTCAGCACCATTGGGGCCGGTGATGCCTTTAACGCAGGCATCATTTTCGCCCTCACCCCGTCAGGGTCCTCCACCCTGTCAGGGTCCCCCACCCCGTCAGGGTCCCCCACCCCGTCAGGGTGCCAGTGGGAGGCGGCGTTGCAATGCGGGCTGCAGTTTTCGAAGAATGTGTGCCTGAGCCTTGACAACTACATCTCCGTTGATTTCGGGAATTCAATGAGACTTATAAACCAAGCCGGGTAAACCAAACAGAATAACAATGGCCCGTGGCATATATACTGTACTGCTCCTGATCCTCTCAAACACCTTTATGACGTTTGCGTGGTACGGCCACCTGAAATTCAGGGAGATGAACTGGTTTCAGAACCTGGGACTGATCAGCATCGTACTGATCAGCTGGGGGATCGCCCTCTTTGAATATTTCTTCCAGGTTCCTGCCAACCGCCTGGGTTATCGTGAATTCGGAGGTCCATTTTCGCTGGTGGAACTTAAAGTCATTCAGGAGGTTATAACGCTTCTCGTTTTCACCATATTCACGATCGTATTTTTCAGGACAGAGACGTTGCGCCTGAACCAGTTTATCGGATTTTTCTTTTTAATTTTAGCAGTCTATTTCATTTTTAAAAAATAGGATATGAAAGCGACCAAAGCATCCATTGAATCCTTTCTTTCATCCCGGAAACTTGCGATCGCAGGCGTTTCGCGCGACCCAAAGAAATTCGGTTACCAGGTATTCAAACACCTCAGGGAAAAAGGCTATGAGGTATACCCGATCAATCCCCAAACCGACAACATCGATGGCATTCCTTGCTTCAGAAGTGTCAGTTCTCTCCCCCTTAATGTCCATAACCTGCTCATCATCACTACTAAAAAACAAACGAAGGATGTTGTCAGCGAGGCCATAACCAAAGGAATAGACAGTTTCTGGATTCAGCAGATGTCGGATACGCCTGAAGCCATAGAACTGACCCGCACACATCCTGTGAACCTGGTCACCGGCGAGTGTATACTGATGCACACCGAACCTGTTACCGGTTTTCATAAATTCCACAGAACGATCAGGGGCTTCTTCGGCCGGTTGCCAAAGTAACTGCATCTGCTTTCCGAAGTCACCAGGAATTTACATCGAGGGAATTCCCTCTCCGGAGGCTCGACTCGAACACTAATCCATTGAGACTATTGTGCCATTGACCTGATGGGTAAGGTAATGGTTCAGTGTTAAGAACAAAAAGAGGAGAAGGCCTGCAACACAGATCCCTGAACATACCAGGAATGCCGTGGTCATGGAAAAATACTGGGATATTAACCCGACGAGGATCATCCCGAGCCCCATCCCGATATCCACTGCGATAAACAGCGTAGAACTTGCAGCTCCCCGTCGTTCAGCCGGCACCATGTTGTTGGTCATGGTCTGGAAGGTCGGGAAAACAACCCCGTTGCCAAATCCAAGGATTACGGCAGCCAGGTAAAAGCCCGTCTGGTTTTGCAGGAAGGCCAGCATGGGGAACCCGATGATCAGCAGGGAAAGGCAAACAACAATGATCCTCCGCGGGCCATTCCTGTCGAGTGACTTCCCCGATGTAAAACGTGAACTGATGATCCCGATGGCATAAATGAAGAAAAAACCGGAGGGGTTTTTGATCCCGATTTCATGTCCATACAGGGCAACAAAAGAAATTAACCCGCCATAGGTCAGCATGATAATGAGCACATTCACCGATGGGATGATCGTCCTGTATTCAAGCAGCCCGGTCCATTTGAATTCCAGGCTTGTCCGCAGCTTATAATACTTCGGGTAACGGATGGCAGCAGCAAGCCCTAGGCTCACCAGGCTGATCAGGCATCCGGCTATGAACATGGCGCTGTATCCTCCCTGGTGAAAGATAAAGGTCCCGACAAGTGGTCCAAGGGCCATGCCTGCCGTGGTTGAAACACCGAAAAATCCGAACCCTTCCCCCCGTTTGTTTTCAGGGATTACATCCCCTGCCATGGTGGAGTTCGAGGTGGTGGTCAGTCCCCACGTCAGCCCATGGGCGAAGCGGATAAAAACCATGATCAGCAACGATGTCGCTAAAAGGTATGCATTGAAGATGAGGGCATAAATAAGCAGGGAAGCAAGAAAAATGGTTTTCCGTCCGAATTTGTCCAGTCCGAACCCGCAGAACGGTCGGATGAGGATCGCCGCGATGACATAACAGGCCAGCACCAGTCCAACCATGCCGGAGTTGGCGTGGAGTTCCTTTGAAATATATACCGGGATGGTCGATATCAGCGAGTAATAAGCGCAGCACATCAGGAAATTCGAGATGGTCAACAGGGTAAAATCCCTGTTCCAGACTTTGGTGTTCATGGTTGTTGGCAGAAATAGCAGTTTCAGGCAGTACAGGTTGATGAAACTTGCTGCAAAATTAGGAAATTTCGACATAAAAGTCAGAAACTGTGTTTGGGAGTTTGGATGTGTGGAAAAATAAATTACCTTTGCACCCTCAATTGAGGGAGCATAGCTCAGCCGGTTCAGAGCATCTGCCTTACAAGCAGAGGGTCACAGGTTCGAATCCTGTTGCTCCC
>CAIWMX010000050.1 GCA_903913885.1 uncultured Bacteroidales bacterium
GAATTCTATTTTTACGGCAAGATTACCAATGCCGGAGGAAAAGAGAAGGTCAACATTCACGTGATGACCGACGAATTTGGCATCATTCGAATTGACACGCCGCAGGAAACTTTGGAACAACTTGAAGAGAACATTCTGTATAAATCATACGGAATAAGGGCTTTAGGCAAGCAAAATACAGAATCGGGCGAAATCGATAAGGGAAGTCTCCGGTTTGTCGAGATGATTGATTACAGTCCAACGTACGACACGGATTATTTGCAAAAACTCCGCAGCAAAGCAATGACCTGGCTGAACACCATAAATCCGGATGAATGGCTCCGGGATATCAGGGGAGGTTACAATGCCTAAAGGAGTCTTACTGGACACGAGTTTTTTCCTTCGGTTCCTGAACAGTGCCGACCCTTTGTTCAAGAATGCCGATGATTATTTTCGGTACTTCCTGAAGAATGATTTCTCCCTGTTTATTTCCACGATCAGTGTGGCGGAATTTTGTGTCGGAGGAACTGCAGATCAGTTGCCGTTAAAAAACCTTAAAATCTTACCTTTTAATTTCGATCATGCCCGCAGAACGAGGCAATTTGCCAGAATTTTATTCGATGCAAGAAATAAAGGGGCTGTTGATTTTACAAAACGACTTTTGATTCCAAACGATTCCAAGCTTTTTGCTCAGGCTGATTATGAAGCCCAGATTGAATTTTACCTTACTACGGATGTTGAGAGCATTAAAGCATACAATACGTTAAAAAAATCCGACAAAGTTCAATTTACTGTCATCGATCTAAACGATTCATATTCTGAAGTCTTCGGAATCCTGGATATTTAAAAGCACCCTTAATCTGTCTTTCAATTCCAGGTCATAAAATATAGTGTTGCCATTGCGAACTTCCTTCGCACTGCTTTATCCGGGCAGCTTTTTGGAAGTAAGTAAAAAGCAGCAAAAAGCCACCGCACTATATTAAACTCGAAATTTCCGCAAATGTTTTGGGCACTTTTGGGGGCACCCTAAAAAGCAAAACCCGCGATTAACGCGGGTTTTGAAGTGATTTTGTGCCCGGAACAGGACTCGAACCTGCACATCCTTGCGAATACTAGTCCCTGAAACTAGCGCGTCTACCAATTCCGCCATCCGGGCAATGCACCATGTAATGTATGAACAGGGGTGCAAAAGTAACACTTTTTCCGGATTAATAAAATAAATTTTGAAGGTTTATACTTTGAGTGACCTTTCTTGCATCAGGTATTCTCTTTCCACCGAGAAACGAAAATTTAAAACTGTTCCGTAACTTTGGCCGGAAACCAAATTCCACCGGCACGCATGAGTAAAATGACAGGAATCCTGCTAACGTTCATTTTCCTCTGGACCATGTCCAGGTCGCAGGGTGTCAGTGAACCGGGCGGGGCCAGGTACTGCCAAATGAAAAAGAGCTCGTCGCCGGGTATTCCTGCATTACCCGACAACTCCTCCTACAGCATACCTCACACCTTCGATGTGCTGAAATATATCCTGAACGTCAACCTGTACACGTGCTACTTCTCCCCTTTCCCAAAAAGCTTCAGCGCCTCGGATATCGTGCAGTTTCGGGTTGATTCAACATTATCTTCCATAAAACTGAACGCGGCCAATGCTTCACTGATCATTGACTCCGTGCGGATGGCAGGCGTTTCATACACCCACACGGGGGATACGCTTGTAATCCAGCTCGACCGGTTGTATAACCCCGGCGAGGTGGCTGGCGTAAAGATTTACTACCGCCATAAGGATGTTGCAGACGGAGCTTTCTATGCCGATGCCGGCATGGT
Source organism: uncultured Bacteroidales bacterium (assembly GCA_903913885.1). Classification (GTDB taxonomy): domain Bacteria; phylum Bacteroidota; class Bacteroidia; order Bacteroidales; family FEN-979; genus CAIVAT01. The sequence goes on from CAIWMX010000050.1 coordinate 1,804, forward strand.
GTTTACCGACTGTGAACCGGAAGGCGCCCGCCGGTGGTTCCCCTGCTGGGACAAACCATCCGACAAGGCGCTCCTGGAACTCACTGCCCGTGTTCCCTCATCCGTCAAACTGGCATCAAACGGCAAACTAGCCGATTCTTCCTTCTCAGCCGACACGCTGACATACCATTGGTCGAGCAGCCAGAACCTGGCGACCTACGTTATCGTCATGACATCTAAAATCAACTACAAGCTGGATATCCTATACTGGCATAAGCCCTCCAATCCATCCGACAGCATCCCCATGCGATTTTATTACAACGACGGGGAAGACCTCACCGTGGCAAAAACGATCATCAAACCCATGACCGACTGGTTTTCGCAAAATTTCTGCGAACACCCCTTCCAGAAAAACGGTTTCGCGACCCTGAACAGCCAGTTTCCCTGGGGCGGCATGGAAAACCAGACCATCACCAGCCTTTGTCCCGATTGCTGGGAAGAGTGGCTCATCGCGCACGAATTCGCGCACCAGTGGTTTGGCGACCTGGTAACCTGCGACACCTGGGCCGACATCTGGCTGAATGAAGGGTTTGCCTCCTGGGCCGATTGCTTCTGGTATGAACGATATGGAGATTACCCGGTTTACAAAGCCCGGATCAACATGTACGCCGCGAGTTACCTGGTCTCCAACCCTGGATGGGCCATTTCTGATCCCACCTGGGCTTCCGCGACCCCGGGATTGAACATCCTGTTCAACTGGGCCATTACCTACGAAAAAGGCGCCTGCGTGATGCATATGCTCAGGTACGCGCTGGGCGACCCCCTCTTTTTTGCATCCCTGCAGGCCTACGTCAACGACACCAACCTGCGGTTTCATTCGGCACGAATCGCCGATTTTAACAACAAGGTAAACATGGTCACGGGGGAAAACTACGACTGGTTTTTCTCCCAGTGGCTGCTTGGGCCCAACCATCCTCAGTATGCCAACCAGTTCTGTATTGAAGACCTGGGAAACGGAAACTGGGATCTCCGTTTCCTGGCAAAACAGGTCCAGATGGATGCCGGCTTCTTCAGGATGCCACTGGTCGTAAAAATCCACTTCCAGGACAATACCGACAGCCTGGTAAAAGTCATGAACACGAACAATTACCAGGAGTTCACCTGGACCTTTTCAAAGCAACCGACCGGTTTCACATTCGATCCCGACAATGAAATCGTGTTAAAACTGGCCTCGCTGTCCGAGGGTGTTTTTTACACCAAAACATGGACCGGTGCCGTAAGCGACGACTGGAATGCAAGTGGGAACTGGTTGCCGTCGGGCGTTCCTGTAAACGAAAGCGTGAGAATCCCTGCCGGGGCCACCCGCATGCCGGTTATAAGAAACAACGGGATGTCGTGTGGCGCCATGCTGATTGAAGACGGGGCAACACTGCTGGTGTCTTCCGGGTTCAAACTGACCGCCCTCGGAACGGTAACCCGCCTGTAAGAAAAAGCGAGGTCGCGAGGTCGCTACCTCGCTACCTTCTTTTTGGTATCTTTATATCGTTATAAAACTCCAGGAATTATCATATGTCAAAACTAAAACAACTAACGGCAGCCTGTCTTTTCATGGCAGGTTTCATCCTTACGCTATCTCCAATATTTGCGCAGGATACTTTTTCGATCGTGGCTATTGATTCCATCACCGGAGAGATCGGCAGCGCCGGCGCCTCCTGCGTGGGTTCTTCCGTCACATACCCGCATGGTGCCGCTATCCTCAGCGACGTGATCCCCGGGATCGGTGCGATCCATACCCAGGCCGCCTGGAGCCCGGTAAACCAGCAGAACGCGCACAACTGGATGATCCAGGGACTGCCCCCGCAACAGATCATCGACTCGCTGGTCGCCCACGACGCCAATAACACACCCGCCACGCGCCAGTACGGGATCGTCGATTACCATGGCGGTCACCCGCGGAGTGCTGCCTTTACCGGGGCCGGTTGCTCGAATTACAAAAATGACACAGCAAATATCTTCTATTCAATCCAGGGAAATATTCTGCTTGGACAGCAAATCCTCGACTCGATGCAAAGCCATTTTCTTACAACGCCGGGAACCCTTGCCGACCGGCTGATGTCGGCCCTGCAAGGTGCAAAGGTAATCGGCGCCGATACCCGGTGCGCCATCCACAATACTTCGTCCCAGTCAGCCTTTCTTAGGGTTGCACGTATAACTGACCCTGCCGATTCGCTTCACACCGACCTGTGGATGGCCTATCCACAGTCGCTCACGGGTATCTATCCCGTCGACCCCATCGACTCGCTCCAGCACCTTTATAACATCTGGAAGACCACCGTATCCATAAGGGAAGTAACACAGGTTATTCCCGACCATGTGGTGGTTTTCACCGATCTGTCAGGGAAAACATTTTTTGACTTCACACAATGCCACAATTACCTCGACAGGCAGCTTCATATCTTTGACATGACGGGGAGAACAATCCTTGCCACACGGGTAAGGGAAAGGATAATGCAGGTATGTCTTACATCGGCCGGCCAGGGGCAGATCATGTGCTACCGGCTGGTCAGCCCAGATATGTCAGTTGCCGCGTCGGGGAAATTCAGCAAGTAGATGGTTCTTGTTTATCACTGTTCAGCATGGCAATCCGGAACCTTACTTTGGATTGGCGTTTTACTTAAAAAAATGCAGGATTAATAAAATACTGTTAATTTTACATGGAGAACCTGTTATCATGATGCTGATACAGGTAATAAACCGACTAACATACTGATTTTTATAATTCATCCCACTTAATCGTATAACATGGCAACAACAACCATCACAAGACCAGCAGCCCGCCTGCTGATATTTCTTCTTGCATTTCTTTTTCCCATACTGATGTATGCTCAGGGTCGCGACCAGCGGCAGGACGGCAACGCAACCCGCCAGCCGGCTGCAAAACAAGCCACTCCAGGCAACAGGGCGAACGCACCTGCTGCCAGACCGGCGGGAAACAATGTTCCACCAAAAAACAGCGGCAAGGTTTCAGGAGGCAACCGCACAAACGTGTCGACAGGCAACAAGACCAATGTATCGGGCGGTGACAGGACAAACGTGTCGACCGGCAATAAAACCAGCGTAAGCGGGAATAATGTAAATATTGACAACAGCAGAAAAAATGTCAATGTAAACAACAGTAAGAACATCAATGTCAATAATAACAGGAACACAACGGTCATTGTAAACCCAAGGCCCTATACAAGTCCGCCCTACTCCTATGGCGGCCACCACTACTATGCCTATCAGCCTTATCGCTATCACCCCTACCAGCCCTATCATTACGGCCCGGCGTGGCACCCCTGGGGATTTTTTGTCGCAGCTGTAGCCGCCACAGCCATTATCATCGCGGTGGAGAACCAGAAATATCATTACGACCAGGGAGTATATTACGTACCCTCAAACGGCGGCTACACAGTAGTACAAGCTCCGGTTGGAGCAACCATCACTACCTTGCCGCCAGGTACGCAAACCGTGGTAATCAACCAAACCACCAACAATTACTATTACGCCGGCACCTATTATGAAAAAAATGAAAAGGGGTACACTGTAGTACCTCCGACTTCAGGAACGATCGTTGAAACCCTTCCCGAAGGCGGGAAAGAGGTTAAAATCGGCGATGTGACCTATGTACAGGTGGGGGAAACCTATTACCAGCCGACGCAAAAGGACGGCAAGGACGTTTACGAGGTCGTTGCGGTAAAAGAGGTTGAATAAAAAACACCGGTGAAGGGGCCTTCACCGGTGCATTTTGTCAACCGCGAACCTATTTCCCCGCTGCCATTTTAAAGCCTGAATTCTCTATAACCAGTTTCAGATTTTTTGCCTGGGCATCCAGCGTGGTCGACGATGCGTATTGCGTTCCATCCGGAAGGATGCTGTAAACAACGTCAAAAACCACCTTTTTTGCCGGGTCATCCACAGTAGTGGTGACCGACATTGCCAGTATCTTCTGATTTGCCTTGTCAACCGAGATGGAAAGCAGGTCTCCTTTTTCATTAAAATCGGGAAAACTGAGTTTGAACTTCTTGCCTGGTTCGAGTATCTGGATGGCCATTTTTCCCGCTTCAAACGTCTGCTGGATCTTTCCGGCATCGGGAGGCAGGTAAGCATGCACTTTGGCAATGGCTGCCTTGATGTAGTCAGCCATATCTTCCTTTTTGCCGGCAGCTATTTTGCCGCGCAATCCGCCCGGCGTTTTTCCCTGCACGGAACCACCGGTTTCAACTTTGGTAAGTTTCCCATCCAGGCTGTAATAACACTGGTTTTGTTTGACAGATTTTTTTTCGCCGTTCACGAATGTGGTCGTGGTTTCTATCCATTCGAATTTTTTCAGCTTCTCTTTGCTGTCGGCAAGGTTCTTTTTGATCATCGCCATGGTTTCCTTCATGTCTGCCTGGGCAAACAAGCCTGAAACCATTGCGAACATTATAATTGCGACTGATAATATTCTGGTTTTCATATTTCCTGGTTTTTGATTATTGTTTGATGATATTGTTTGGTGGTCTTTTGGGGTTATTTGGCAAAGATAAAAAAAACTGAAATGTGCCCATATGCAGTTGGGGCAGCAATTTTTGAGTCGTAAATAACCTTCAGAGTTGCAATGAATTTTATTTGTTATAAATTGCAAGCGATTTCGCCATGACTGAATTCTCAACGGTTGTGGTTTTTCTTTGGGTTACAAACTGTTAACATCTCCAGATGAAAAAAACATACTTTTTCCTGCTCACGTTCTTCCTGCTTATTCCTTTTTTTGTCTCCGCACTAAAGAAAGACTCGCTGAACCTGGTGCCACCACCCATCCACAAAAACGTCATTAAATGGGACCCGATTCCCCTGTTGTTGTGGAGCAAGAACAACCTGACCTTCAGCTACGAACGGGTATTGACCCCGCGACAAACGATTTGCCTCACCGTTGGCTATCTCGAATTCCCAAGGCTCTTTCCCGACTCGATCGGAAATGTGGTTGCCATTACAAGCAGGGAGAAGTACGGGGCCAACCTGGCACTGGAATACCGCTTTTACCTGATGAAGCGCAATCGCCGTCCTGTTCCCGACGGGCTTTACCTGGCTCCTTTCGCAAGTTTTTACGACTATCATTTTAAGAATGGCGTGGATGTGCTTCACACCAAAATCGACAGTGCCGGGCTGGTTAAAGGAAATATTTACGTCTTTAACCTGGGCGTTGAACTGGGTTACCAGTTCATCTTCTGGAAACGGTTCACACTCGATTTCGTGCTGATGGGGCCTTCCCTGAGTTATTACGGAGGCGGAGTTGACATAAGCGGCAACATCAACCTGGAACAATTGAAAACGATCAATGAAGATCTGTACAACAAACTTAAAGAGAAATACCCGATGATAACAGACTTTGTGGTTAACAAGTCCTTCAAGAATGACGGTAAACTCTCGCTGATGGCTGTCGGCTTCAGGTACCTGGTCCAGGTAGGATTTCACTTTTAAGTTCCAGGCCGCTTGTGCAAATTTTTTCATGATGTCCCTGTCGCCATCCTGGCCCTGCTGATTGCGTTTTGCATCATTCCATGCAAGAATGCGCTGTCCCAGTTTACCGTTACAGGTGATATTGATGCCCGCACCGACTACCTCCACCTGCACCGGATTGTTTCCGATTCACTGAACAGCAGGTTGTTCAATTTGGCCGGAAGCGCGAAAATTGACGTGAATTTCAGGCATAAAAAGCTGGATGCCTATATGTCGCTGGAGGCACAGGGAAGTTCAGGCACCAGTTTATTTTCCACGGCAAAAACCGGCACATGGAGCGCCAATGCCTATGAAACATGGCTGAAGTATCAGTTTACAAACAAATTTTCAGTCCAGGCCGGGCGAATAGAGATATCCTACGAGGATGAACAGTTTCTGCAGGCCAGAACCTGGGATAAACTGATAACCAGCCACAATGCCATGATCGCCCACTGGCTTGAACCTGATACGGGTTTCATGGCCGACCTGGGGTTTGCAGCCAACCGGTTTAAGGGATCGGGGCTTGTACTCAACACGGATGCCACGGCAAATTCCTACCGTTACATGGGTTACCTGTACATGCACCGGAGGCTGATTGACAAAAAACTGAACCTGACTTTGTCGGATATTCTTGATGGCTCCGACAACGGTATTTCCCGCGAGACCCTCTATGGCCGGAATACATTTGGCCTTGTCGCCTGGCTTGCCTGGCCCGACTGGGACCTCAGCCTGTCGGGATATTACCAGAACGGCCATATCACCGACGGCAGGAGGCTCAGCGCCTTGTATTACTCAGGGTATTTTGGCTACCAGGCCACCGGTTGGCTCAGCCTGATGCTGGCCTACGAACACATGAGCGGGGATGACCTTGCCGACACGGCCGAGTGGGCCAAAACGGTTCATGGCTTCAGCATGCTATACGGCGATACGCGAAAAGACCTCGGGTTATCCGGAATGCTAAATACCTTTTCCCGGAGCAACATCAGTCCCGGCCTGAATAACCTGTACTTTAAGGCAACCTTTGAAATCATGGACGACTTTACCGTGGAAGCGAATTACCACTGGTTCACGTTGCCCCATGCCTACGTAAGGAATATCGACCCCATATCCTTGAAACCCACCCTTACAAAAGTCACATCGAGCCTGTTCCACGAGGCTGACATGTTGTTGACCTATACGCCGGTCAAAACACTGAAACTCTCACTTGGATTTGCACTAATTATTCCGGGTCGCTCGCTGCATGCGTTTAACGGCTGGAATTTCACCGGCAATCATTTAATCAGCACCGGATACCTCGAGATTGAATTCACCCCTGTACTCTTCCATGGCAGCCATTAATACCTTTCTGATATAGATGCGCCCATTAGGATATATTTTTTAAATTTGCCAAAAATGTATCAAAAACTCCACTATGAAAAAACCGATCTTTTTTCTCTTAGTCATATTATACCTGCCCTTTTTGATAAAGGCTCAATCCGTAGAGGTCACTCCCTTCGGAGGATATGTATTTTCCGGCACCATGCAAACGGATTACGGTGACGTTCATCTGAAAGACAACGCGCAGTATGGCGGGATGATCAGCTTTGCAGTAAGCAAGGTGATGGATGTTGACCTGCTTTACAACCGGTCCGACACGTGGGCCAACCTTGCTTATTATACGATTGGAAACCACCTGAGATACCTGGATGTCCCGCTTAGTATCAACTATATGCACATTGGATTTACGAAAAACTTCAGGGTTAACCCTAAAGTCAGTCCCTTTGTCGGATTAAACCTTGGCGCGTGCCTGTTTGCACCCAAGGATGACTACCCGGATGAATGGTTTTTCTCCGTAGGACTGAATGCCGGAGCGAAGATTTATTTCAGCAAACGGGTTGGACTTCGCCTGCAGGCGCAGGGCTTCGTGCCTGTTCAGGGTGCCGGGCTGTCGATGTTTGTGGGCACAGGCGGCCCCAGCGGCGGCGTTTCTGTTTATTCAACACTTTTCCAGTTCGGGTTTACAGGCGGATTGATTTTCAGGCTTGGAAAACTCTAACTATTACAAAAAACCTCCTTCAACACTCAAACTATATAAACTATGAAAACGAAAATTTTGTTTTTTTTACTGACAGGACTCCTGGCAGCCACCGCCTGTTCAAAATACCCTCCTGAATCCGGACGTTTACTCGAAGACCTGGCGATCTATACCAAATATGATATTACAATAAATTTCAACGATTATAAAACCTTTGCTGTGGCGCCTTCCGTTGCCTATATCAACGGGAAAGACAGTGCCTCGATAACCACGCCCGAGGCCATGGCCCTGTTATCGCAGATATCGCAGGACATGCATAACCGGGGGTTTACTGCACCTGCCGCCGGCGCCAAACCCGACCTTGCGATCAATGTAAGCGCCATTAAGAACACCAACACCACGGTATATTCACCCGGGTGGTATTGGGGATACCCGGGTTATTATTCTCCGGGCTGGTGGGGCTATCCTGGCTACGGGTATGGCTATCCCTATTATCCGGCATATGTTACCTCATATTCTACGGGCACGGTGCTGATCGACATGATTGACCTTAAAAATCCGACCTCGGACCACAAGGTCATGGTAAGGTGGAACGCACTGATCAGGGGCCTGCTTACCAGCAGCCATTCACTGGATGATGTCCTGAAAAGCGTTGACCAGGCTTTTAAACAAACGCCTGCGATTAAAACAACTTCGAAATAACCACGGCCAAACTGAACTCATATGAAAAAAATATTATTGATCATCACGGTATTCATATTACTGGCAGGATTGGCCATGAGCCAGGACAAACCAGCCTCCCTGGGGTTTAAACCCTCCTCCTATTATACTTTTTCCTGGAACACAACTTTCACGATGGGCGATTTCAACAAATGGGTAGGCAATGCAAGCCCCGCAGGATTTGACCTGGGCGGCAGGTATCTTATAAAAGGCGGACTGGCGGCAGGTTTCAATATCGGCTGGCAGCGCGTATCCCAGATGTATGGCTATCAAACCTATATCGGCCCCGATGGCACAGCGCTTACTGCCACCAACTATCGTTTCACGTGGCTGGTGCCTTTCCAGGGTGTAATCGCTTACCATTTTATTCCTGACCGCATGGTATCCCCTTATGTGGGTCTTGGCATTGGCGGTGATTACATGGAACATCACCTGCTTGTGCAGGAATACGACCTGTACAGAACCCGCTGGGATTTTTCCCTCACACCCGAAGTCGGAGCCGTGATAAAATTCGGATACTTCTCACAGTGGGGAGCACTTGTGGCATTTAACTATAAATATACGACCAACAAAATTGAACTCTATAACGACCGCATCTCGAAAAACCTCCAGATGCTTAACCTGAAAGTCGGCCTCTCTTTGATGATCCGCTAAGGATTTGTTCCAAAAGCCGGAGCCATCGCAGGAATACCTGCCATGACTCCGGCTTTTTTCATCTGCCAAACCTCCTTGCATTTCGCCCGTCACCATTTCACCATTTCACCATTTAACCATTTCACCATTTCACCATTTAACCCTCCCCCCTTCCATGACCGAAAAAACCCTGTTAAAAGTAATCATGGAAGCATCGATCCGCATCGGGATCCTGTTTATCCTGATTGGCTGGTGCTTTAAAATCCTGGAACCTTTCCTGGGCATCATGATGTGGGGCATCATCATTGCCGTCACCGCCTACCCGGTTCACCGTGTACTCAGTGCACGGCTTGGAGGAAAAAACATGCTCAGCTCGGTGATCATTACTACGTTTCTCCTGCTGGTCATTCTTATGCCATGTCTCATCCTGGGTCAATCCATGGTCTCAGGGCTGCAATCCATCATCGGTCTATACCAGAATGGACAGCTGAAGGTTCCTGTGCCCTCCGAAACCGTCAAAACCTGGCCGTTGATCGGGGAGCAGTTTTATACCCAATGGAAGCTGCTGGCTGAAAACCCCGGTGAAGTGATAAAAATGTACGGACCTCAGTTGCAAACAGCTTTTAGCTGGATAATTTCTTTTGTTTCCCAGGCGGGGATGGGATTTCTGATGATGCTGGCCTCGATCGTGGTATCAGGCTTGTTTTTGGTTTACTCAGAGCAGGGAGGAAGCGCCGCGCACAATTTATTCATCAGCCTGGCCGGCGACCAGGGTGGTAATTTTGCAAAAGTCACGGAAGTGACGATCAGGAATGTTGCCCGCGGGATCATCGGTGTCGCCTTTATCCAGGCAACATTGGCAGGGCTGGGCTTCCTGGCGGCCGGGGTTCCACTTGCCGGGCTGTGGGCGTTGATCGCCCTGCTGCTGGCCATCGTCCAGGTTGGCGTTGCACCGGTTTCCATCGCGGTCATTATTTACATGTTTGCTACCGGCGGTACGCTGACTGCCGTGCTGCTCACTGCTTGGCTTATCCTTGTAAGCCTTTCCGACAATGTGCTGAAACCTATGCTTTTGGGAAAAGGCGCACCCGTGCCGATGCTGGTGATCTTCATCGGTTCGATCGGGGGATTTATCTTTGAAGGATTTATGGGACTGTTTCTCGGCGCGATCATTCTTTCCCTGGGGTATAAGCTTGTTTTGGCCTGGCTTGCCGATAAAACCGCCTAGTGTTCCATTATATCTTAATAGCACACACAACCTGGAGAGAATATATCCAGTCGTTGAGATTACCGAAATTAAACACTTTGAATTCGCCTCCCACATTCAGGTGGCGCTTTAAGGGATAAACATAGGATCCCGAAAACTCGTAGTTCGAAAGGGACCACGTTTTGGTTAAAATCTCACTGTTCCCTCCTGAAACCTTGTTATTGATAACTGCGAGCCCCATCCCTGTGCCCAGGTAAAAGTGATCAACAATGCGCATCCTGACCAGAAGAAGGAAAGGAACAACCGACCGGTTGACTTCCGCTGAAGCATCATTGGTCAACTGGTATTTCACCTTAAACAGGTGATAATATCCCGATTCGAGGCCAAGGCTCAGCCGGTGTTCCGGTTCCCAGAAAAACTTCACAGAGAGACCGGCAAAATCCTGGCTGATATTCTTATCCCCATATTCCAGGTTATCATAATAATGGCTCCAGCCTATTCCAAGGGTCAGTGAGTAATGGTTCAGACGAACTTTTACACTGTCATTTTTTTGCGAAAATGCAGCAACCTCCAGAAATACAAGGACGATTACCGATAATATTATTTTTCTTCCCATAATGCTATTCCTGAATGTAATGATAGTATGCAGCCACATACGGAAAATTAGTCAGCAACCCGTCAAAGAGCCCGTTATTCAAGTAATTCTGGATCCATAACGGGCTGTCGATCGTCCAGCAAACGGCAAGCCTGCCTTCCTTATGCATTTGCTGAACCAGGTCATTCTGCGTACCCAGGGTCCACCTTGGAGCCCACACTTTTGAATTGACCTTTTTCACGTCATCTACCGTAAGCTCGCACAGCGAGGGTATATTCTGATAATCAGGATAGGTCATCAAATCTTCCAGCACTGCTGATGATGGAATGCCGACCACCACCATCAGGTCGCGGCCTTTGTTTTTAGCACGTTGCAGAACCCGCTGCTGGATCGGGACGACCACCGCCATCGCTTCCTTGCTGGCTTTCATATCCAGGTAGACAAAGCGGAGGAGCGTGCTGTCTACCACAAAGTTCAGGGCATCTTCCAGTGTAGGAATTTTCTCGCCATGAATTAACCTCACAAAGGAGGATATGGTCAACCAGTTGTAATCACTGATCGGTCCGGCCAAAGGACCCTTTTTGGTCAGCCGGGTGTTGATATCCGGATCATGGTAAATAAAAGCCACCCCGTCGCTGCTCAGCCTCACATCAACTTCGACCCCCGTAGAGCCCAGTTTTTCAGTGAAGTTGATCATCTCAATGCTGTTTTCCGATACCGGGAGCCGGTCGGAGGTTCGCCCCCCGGCACGGTGGGCAAGAATATAGAAGTTGGCATTCTTAACTTTGTCGGAAAATGGCCTCATATATTCCAGGCTGAATGCCTGGTCGGGTATCCCGTTCCCGTTGCCAAATGCACCCCGGATCAAGATTTTTTGAGTACCGTTCCCGCTTACAATCATCGATCCACCCTCCGCTTTCTTAATTTCCATAGAACATAACCCGGTGGCGTCGCTGTAGCCGTCGCGCCAATATCCCTGTATGAAAACCACCGAGTCGAGATGACCGGCTTCCATCACAAAATGAATCCCGTTATAGCAAGAAAATGACAATCCGGTGCGGTTCCATTTCACAACGACTGTTCCGCCAAACATACTCGAACCTGAAATCACGCGATAGACCCCTTCCATAAGTGGCCTTGACAACATTTTGATCGGCAAGGTCTCATCTATGATCGCATTGGGCCCTGCCGAAGGGATGGGCACCAGGTTGTCCTTATTGCAGCCAAAAAGGAACAAAAGGAAACCTGCAAAAAATAAAATCCTGTATTTCATTCGTGACATTTTTTAATATTTTGATATGCAAGGAACCTGGCGAAACGTTTTCTGCCTTATGTCCAACATCATTCCTTTCTGTTTCACAATACCCAGCTGAAATAAAGTTCAGGGATGTGATAAAACCGGTTGAAGGTGGAAAACAACATCCAGGTCGGCCAATAGTATTTCAGATAATTATCTTTAAGTCCGATCACGAAGACGGTGTTTTTATAAAGCCGTTGCTCCATGTATAAGGCCGCTGTGGCCCCGTTGATAAAATTCCTCGACCCGGTCACTTCATTTTCTCCCGACCTGGTTGACACTTTGGCGACAGCAACCAATTCTCCTTTCAGGGTAAATGCCATTTTTTTCAGTTTATACCCCAGGGAAATATTCGGATAATGGATCCAGGCTCTTGTACTATTGTTAAATCCGAATTGCCTGAGTACGCCGTAAACATAACCAACATCCCAGCCAATTTTCACACCGTAATTATGCTGCATAAAACTGAGCCGGGGCCCCAGGGCCAACTGGTTGGAAACAACAATCGTTGTCAGGTCTCCTTCAACCGACAATTTCCAGGGAAGCCCGAATGTCGCATGGATATTCACCAATGGCGCCTGGATGGCACTCTCCAGGATATCCTTCGGGGGCCTGACCATCGAAAGCCCCGCAGAAACCTGGAATTTCCATTTTTTATACTGATGCGGGAAGTGCATGCTTGGATTGGTGATATCAAAGGTATCCGGGCGCACCGGCTCCTGCGCTGACAACAGGGTTAATGCGCCCAGAACAAAACAGGATAACAGGATAAAACGTGAAATCATTTTCGACAGATAAAATAACGGTTGAATCTCTTATGCTAAAAAGCACATGACAAATATATCAGAAAATCAGAAAATATCAAAAAAATACACCTTTGATAAATATCCGCATAAGACACAGGTCCCGGTTGGGTTTCAGAAATTACGCCATGATCTCCAAAAAATCTACAGGATGCCAGGAACTGATTTTGCCCACCGATGTTCCAGGAAAAGAATTATCAATCCCTTGCCCGGGAAACAGAAAAAATTTGTCTGCCTGAAAATTATTCCCCAAGATCATTGCATCCCCTACAGGGATGAATATCCATTAGCGTGATTCCGATCCATAAGAATGCATCCCTGTAGGGGATGCATAGGTATAAGCATTATCCCGATGTATCAGATTGCATCCCCTACAGGGATGAATATCCATTAGCGTGATTCCGATCCATAAGAATGCATCCCTGTAGGGGATGCAATCCTGTCCGGCAAAACAAGGGCAAATGCCTACTTTGCACCAAATTTTATCAACCCAAGATCCTGCCAGCTGGTGTATATACTGCGTGCAATACTTACCGCCGCCTCGTCAACATACTTCGGATCAGTAATCTTAATCTCCGCAGTCCAGAGGGGCTCTTTCGCAGCATGGGTATAAACACTTGCTTTCAGGTTGATTACCCTGGTCGCCGTCCAGTAGCCGCCTGTAGTAACAATGCCACCGTAATTGTACGGATTGCCATAAAAGCCGCCTCCCCAGTAGCCGCCTCCCCAATATCCGCCAAATCCACCGGTAACATAGGTAGCACCCGGAACATAACTCTCCGTTTTATCGGTTCCCTGGTAGATAATGACCAGAATAGCATCGGCGCCGATGCTGTCGCATTTCCTCTTAATTTCAGAAATCGGGTATTTAACAGCAGGATTTAACAAATCAAGGGAGCCGGTACTTTTCAGTCCCTTCGAATTAAAATATGCATCCATTGATTGCTCAAATGGCTTCATATACTCGATTTTTTCGAAAAGAGGCATCACCACGACTTTGGAGATTTTCGAGTTGTCATTGGGATTTTTATAGGTTGTCATGGTAACCGGCGTGGTGCACGATGTAATTGTCAGAATCGCAAGTCCGGCAAACAGGTTGAAAAAAAAGCTTTTGGTTTTCATGTCAGTTGTTTTTTTGTAAAAATACAAAAAAAGCATGATCAGGCCCATCCTGGGTATGAAATCTGCTACACAGATGCTGGTTTTCGATTGCAACCATGTAAAAACAAAATATTTTCAACAACATGTTCACCTTTTATTGCCAAACCCGATTAAGCAGAAAAAATCAACAATAAAAACAACTTAAATCCAATGCCATGAAACCAGGAGTATATTCGCAAGTCTATATCCAGCTCGTTTTTTCCCCCAAAGGAAGATCGGCATGTATCCGCGAGGAGATACAAAAGGAGGTCTATAGCTACATCAGCAAGACCATAACCAATAAAAACCATAAATCAATCAATGTTAACGGGATGCCCGATCATATTCATATCCTTGTCGGGTTAAATCCTGCATCCTCAATATCTGATCTTGTCAGGGATGTCAAACGAAGTTCTGCCCTGTACATCAATGAGCAGAAACTCATAAGTCATAAATTTCAATGGCAGGAGGGGTATGGCGTATTTTCGTACAGCAGGTCGCAGTTACCCGGGATTTACAGGTACATTGAAAACCAGAAGGCGCATCATGCCCGGAAAACATTCAGAAAAGAGTATCTGGAATTTCTGGAGAAATATGAGATTGAATTCGATAGAAGATATTTATTTGATTTTTATGATTGAAGATCATTTTTGCATCCCCTACAGGGATGCAATGAATCAATAATCATTTTCCCGATAGGAAATGCATCCCCTACAGGGATGCAATGAATCAATAATCATTTTCCCGATAGGAAATGCATCCCCTACAGGGATGCAAAGGGCTATGAATCCATCTCCGTACATCAATGCATCCCCTACAGGGATGCAAAGGGCTATGAATCCATCTCCGTACATCAATGCATCCCCTACAGGGATGCAAAGGGCTATGAATCCATCTCCGTACATCAATGCATCC
>CAIWMX010000051.1 GCA_903913885.1 uncultured Bacteroidales bacterium
ACACACTTTCCAGGCGTGCTCCTTCGACCACTCGGACACCTCTCCCTCAATAAATGGCGAAATGGTGAAATAGCGAGGTAGCGAAAAGAAGTGCTTGGTAAACGCTATTTAGAATTTCGGTTTGCAAAGGTAGGAAAAAAATCAAGACATCAAACAGTCATTTCACCCCGCAGCGATGTTTGCAGCAATTGTTTGACACTTTCGGCTGAATAACCGCAGCCCAGCAGGTACATCAATTTTGTTACGGCCGATTCGGTGGTGATGTCGGATCCGCCAATGACACCTATTTTACTGAGCCCGGCGCTGGTTTCGTATTTGCCCATATCTACGGCGCCGCCTTTGCATTGGGTGACGTTAAAAACAATGATCCCCCGTGAAACGGCATCCTGCAGCTGATCAAGGAACCAGGGGATGGTGGGCGCGTTTCCCGCGCCAAAGGTCTCGAGGATCACGGCTTTCAATCCTTTCGTGTTCAGGATGGCTTCCACGGCGTTGGGCGAGATCCCGGGGTACAACTTCAGGATTGCAATATTTTCATCCAGTTCCTTCAGCACCCGCAATTTCTTGAAGTTCGGCTTCATGATCATGTTATGAAAATACCGGATATGCACACCTACTTCACCCAGCAACGGATAGTTCCCTGAGACAAAAGCCTTGAAATTCTCGGCATTGAGCTTGCTTGTGCGGTTCCCGCGGTACAACTTGTTTTCAAAGCAAATGGCCACTTCCGGAACCACGGGGGTGTCAAAATCCTTGGCTGCGGCTATTTCAATGGAGTTGATGAAATTTTCACGCCCGTCGGTACGTACCATTCCGATGGGAAGCTGGGAGCCGGTAAAAATGACCGGTTTGTTGAGGTTCTCGAGCATGAAGCTCAGGGCCGAAGCAGTGTAAGCCATGGTGTCGGAACCGTGGAGAACGACAAATCCATCGTAATCCTCGTATTTTTCTTCGATCACACTGGCCAGGTGAATCCAGAAAGAGGGATTCATGTTCGAAGAATCAAGCAGCGGCTGAAACGTGTAAAAGTCAATTTTGCAATTGAAATTTTCAAGTACCGGCAGGTATTTGTAAAGGATGTCGAACGTAAGCGGACTCAGGGTCATGGTTTTCGGATCCTGCACCATCCCGATGGTGCCTCCGGTATAAATCACAAGAAGGCTTGTCTGTCCTATCATATTAAAAAGTTAAAAAGAAATGTCAAAATTAAACACTATGCACAAATATAACCCTTTCACCTGTCCACCTGCCCACCTGCCCACCTGTCCACCTGTCCACCTGCCCACCTGTCCACCTGTCCACCTGTCCACCTGCCCACCTGTCCACTTGTCCACCTGTTCACTTGTCCGCCCGTCCACTCTCCCAAAACATCTTCTCCGCATTCCCTGTCGTAACCCCGGCAACCACTTCCAAAGATACGCCTTTTAAGTCGGCAACCTTCTGTGCAATGACCGGAATGTAGGAGGGCTCATTGCGTTTGCCGCGGTGAGGGGCGGGTGTGAGCCAGGGGGCGTCGGTTTCGAGCAGCAGATGCTCCAGTTCCGTATTTTCGACAACAGCCTGCAGACCCGAGTTTTTGTAGGTGATCACCCCGCCGATTCCCAGCATAAAACCCAGGCTTATGGCCCGTTTTGCATGTTCCGTGTTGCCGCTGAAGCAATGAAAAACCCCGCGAAGACGCACGTCATCCCGTTCTGCGAGCATCTCAAGAACAGTGTCGATTGAATTCCTGGTATGAATCACAACCGGCAACCGGTACTTTGCAGCAAGGTCAAGCTGCATGGAGAATGCAACCCGTTGCTCTGCTTCATGGGTTTTATCCCAGTAAAGATCGATCCCCACTTCCCCGACCGCATAAAATTTCAGGGAGGGATTTTGAAGATATTCCGATACAATGGCCACCTCATCGCGGAAGTTGTCTTTCACCGAGGTAGGATGCAGTCCCATCATCGGAAAGCAATGCTGAGGATATGCCGCCGACACCCGCAACATCCGTTCATGGTATTCCGAATCGATGGCGGGAAGGAAGAGTTTCTCCACACCCTGCTGCACCGCACGGGATACCGCGGCATCGAGGTCATCGTTGAACTCGTCGGCGTAGATGTGTGTGTGGGTGTCGGTAAAGACCATGGGATTTACGATTTACGATTTACGATTTACGATTTACGATTTACGATTTACGATTTGCGATTTACGATTTTTTTGAGCCAGGAAGTTTGCAACAGGATTTATGTCAATCATATTCATGCAGTTAAAATGTTTTTTCGGGCATTCAGGGAACCCCAGTTTGCTGCAGGGACGGCACGGGAGATTTTTAACCTCGGCGACCATGGATCCTGATCGGAGTTCCTCCGGCAGATAGGGGTACATGCCAAAGGCGGGGATCGTATTGCCCCACACCGAAACAACCCGTTTTTTTAAAGCAGCCGCAATGTGCATCAGCCCGGTATCATTGGTAAGAACGGCATCTGCCTGGCGGATCAGGGAGGCTGACTGATTCAGGTTGTAGCCCCCGCATGCGTTGAATACAAGTGTACCGACTCTGCTGGCGATTTCCTCTCCCCTCGCCTGGTCTTCTTTTCCGCCAAGCAGGATCACAGGTCTGGCAATTTCTTTGCAAACCCCGGCGACTTTGTCGACAGGGAAAATCTTGGTATGATGCTTCCCCCCGATCACCACGGCAACAAATCCGCGGCGATGGCTTTCAGGCAGCATGCCGGCGCCAACTTCATCTTCAGCCGGGATATAATAATCAAGACCCCTGCCGTCGTTTGTGACTCCGAGCGGTTCCACGGCCCTGAAATAACGGTCAACGATATGGATTCGGGGCAATAGATTGAGTTTGAATCGGACCATGAGCCATTTGCGAACGTTCAGTTTGGGAAAAGAGGCAGAAGCTGCGCCAAGCTTGAATTTTACAAACAGCGAACGGTAATTTTTATGGAGGTCGACAATGAAATCAAACCCCTCGGATTTCATTTCTGGGATCAACTCCCCGAAATTACGGTCATACTCCCACACCCTGGTGATGTTCGGGTTCCCCCTGAGAACCGGCACAAACTGCGCCTTGGTAAGAAAATGAACCTCCGCACCGCTGACCTGCTGCTTCAAACACCTCACCACCGCGCTCGTCAGCACAATATCCCCAATCGAACTAAACCTGATAACCAGTATCTTCCCTCCCTCTTTCACCATTTCACCATCTCACCATTTTACCATTTTACCATCTCACCATTTTACCATCTCCCCATTTCACCATTTCACCATCTCCCCATTTCACCATCTCACCATCTCACCATTTTACCATTTTACCATTTTACCATTTTACCATTTTACCATCTCCCCATTTCACCATTTCACCATCTCACCATTTCACCATTTATCTAATAAACGGATTATTCACCTTCTCATATCCTATTGAAGTCTCCGGCCCGTGCCCAGGTAAAACGACGGTGCTGTCGGGCAAGGTGAAGAGCTTGCTCTTGATGCTTACCATGAGCTGGTCAAAATCGCCGGTCGGCAGGTCGGTACGGCCTATGGTATCCTTAAAAAGCACATCGCCGGTAATGACAAATCCCTGTGGTTCATTGTAAAAGCACACACTGCCCTCAGCGTGTCCCGGCGTAAAAAGGACTTTCAGCTCCGAACTCCCCCATTGTATAAGCTCGCTTGCCACAAGAAACCGTTTAGGCTCCGGCACCTGGTCCATGGTATAACCAAATGAAGCACTGATCTCGTGTACTGTCTGAAAGAACGGCACCGAATTTTTATGATATTCGGGGTAAATCCCATAGGTACGGGCGATAAATCCATTTCCAAGCACATGGTCAATATGACAGTGGGTATTCAGGTTGCGCACGAGGGTGAGGTTGTTGGTCCCGATAAAATCCTTCAATGCTTCCTGC
The DNA here is from genome assembly GCA_903913885.1 of uncultured Bacteroidales bacterium. Taxonomy (GTDB): domain Bacteria; phylum Bacteroidota; class Bacteroidia; order Bacteroidales; family FEN-979; genus CAIVAT01. Next base: position 3,906 of record CAIWMX010000051.1, read on the forward strand.
TCTTCAGGATCATAACAGGCGGCATCAATGATGATGCATTCACCAGTTTCGTCATATAATAAATAGGTGTTGACCATGAAAGAGTTAAAGACAAACTTCTGTATTTTGATCATGTTTATTTTGTTAAAAGTGGCTTGCTGCAAAGATATGAAAATGCGGGTTAATGCCCGGCACATTGAAAATAATCGTACTTTAGCGGTTCCAATTGAATTCCCTTGTACCACTTGATATGACGAAGGATGCATACGTGAACGGAGGTTTAAAAAGCTGGACGGTAGCGTTGTTTATCCTGGTTTCACTCTCATTTATTTCCAACAGCAGCCGCGCCCAGTTTTACAATGGCTCGCAGATGACTTTCGGAAAAAGCCGGGTGCAGTACAATAATTTTCTGTGGCTTTATTTCCGGTTTGAAAAATTCGACACCTATTATTACCTCAACGGGAAGGAACTGGCACTTTACACGGCCGAGTATGCCGACAAGCATATCAAGGAGATCGAGCTCGACCTCCAGTCGAACCTGGAGGATAAGGTCCAGTTTATCATCTTCAATACCCTGTCGGACCTGAAGCAAAGCAATATCGGGCTCTTTGGCGACTGGGATTATTACAATACCGGCGGGGTTACCCGGATCATCGGTGGCAGGGTGCTGTTGTTCTTCGACGGGAATTATGAGCATTTCAACCAGCAGATCAGGGCGGGGATTGCCCAGGTTATCCTCAACAACATGATGTATGGAACCGGGATCGGTGCGCAGATCAAGAACAATGCGCTGTTCACGGTCCCCGAATGGTATACGAACGGCCTAATCTCCTTTATTTCCAGGAAATGGGATGCTGAGATTGAAAACCAGGTCAGGGATGCCATCCTTCACAAAAAGTACGAGAAATTCAATGGCCTTACCGGGGAAGAGGCTACCTATGCAGGTCACTCCCTGTGGAACTACATTGCCATGAAATACGGGGCATCTTCTATCCCCAACATCGTTTATATGGCCCGGCTCAGCCGGAATGTTGAAAAAGGGTTCCAGTATGTTATCGGGGGAAGTTTTAAATCGGTGATCCAGGAATGGCTGGCTTTTTACAAGGAGATTTACCAGGCCCAGGAAACTGGCCGTTCGGCGCCCGGAGGAGACCTCGTCAATAAAAGGAACAAACGTGAACATGTTTACCATTCCCTGAAAATAGATCCTGAAGGCGGCAAGGTTGCTTATGCTACGCACTACCTGGGCATCTATAAAGTGATCATCCGGAACACCGAAACAGGTAAAAAACGGCGCGTGTACCGTGGAGGGTACCGGCTGTCCGACCGTCCCGACTACTCCTACCCGCTTATTGCCTGGCATCCGAGCGGCAGGGTTCTTTCCTTCCTGGTTGAACGCAAGGGCGAGATATGGCTCTATTTTTACAACCTGGATGATAAATCACTCGAACACCAGATCCTGGTCAACTTCCAGAAGGTGCTTGACATGTCGTACTCCGACGACGGAAGGTTGCTGGCGCTCTCGGCTGTTCAGAAGGGACAGTCGGATATCTTCGTCTACAACATTGCCTCGGGTTCGCATGAGCAGATCACCAAAGATATCTATGACGATCTCAATCCCAGGTTCATCAATCATTCACGGGATATCATCTTTTCCTCGAACAGGGTTAATGATACGATACGGTTCGACGAACCGGTGAAGATCGACAACCTTCATTTCAACAACGATCTCTTTATCTACAATTATGCAGCAAAGACCAATGTCCTTCAGCGTCTTACAAAAACCACGGATGCAAGCGAAACCCAGCCGCAACCGTACAGTGACAATTATTTTTGTTTCCTGAGCGACAAGAACGGCATCGTGAACCGCTATCTCGCACGGTACGACAGCGCCATCTCCTTTGTTGATACGGTAACGCACTACCGGTTTTTCACGACGACCTACCCGGTCACCAATTATGCTCACAACATTGTCGAACACGATGTATCGCCGAAGGCAGGAAAAACGGCAGAAATCGTTTTCACGGACGGCAATTTCAAAATGTACACCTCCGATCTTGTCAAACCCAAATACCTCGCTAAGGCTGATGCGCAGCCAGCCTATTTCAGGGACCTGAGGGACAAGGGAGCCGTGAAACAAGCCGCCCCTGCGAAGCCCGACAGTGCGCACAGGCTCGCAGAGCCATTTGCCGTATCAACCAAAAAGCATTTCAAGGTCGTAAGGCAGAGTGAAGTTGCGAGCCAGATCCTGGCAAGGATCGATACCACCAAAGGCATAAACCAGCCTGAAAATGGTAAAACCCGCACTTCAGTCGACACCGCGGCAAACAGTTTGCTCTCGCTGTACAGGTCGATGCAGAAAAGGGATTTTATCGGCAGTTCCGTGGTAAAAGATACTACGAACAAATATAAAACCGCCAAACAGCTCAACTACAACGTTGAGTACTACATCGACCAGATGGTCACCCAGATTGATTTTACCTATCTCAACCTGGCATACCAGCCATTTACCGGGAGCGGAACGCCGGTGTTTGTCAATCCGGGGCTGAATGCCCTTTTGATGGTAGGGGTGACCGACCTGATGGAGGACTACCGTATCAGCGGCGGCGTAAGGCTGAATGTGAACCTGATCAACAACGAATACCTTTTCAGTTACGGCAACTACAAACACCGGCTCGACCACCAGATCGTCTTTCACAGGAAAGTGGTGGAGGAGACTGGTTATTATTCGATCGTCAGGCACAAGATCCATGAATTGTATTATGTAGCCACTTATCCGTTCACGCCCGTGCTGAGCATCCGGGGAACCGCGGCTGTAAGATATGACCGGGCCGTGTATTTATCAACCGACATACTAAACCTGCAGCAGCCCGACCTTGACAAGGTATGGGGCAGCCTCAAGGGAGAACTCACATACGACAATACGCGCGGATTGGGACTAAACCTTTACCAGGGAACCAGGTACAAACTATTCGGAGAATATTACCAACTGCTGAATGCAAAGGGAAACAACATGGTCGTGGTAGGCATGGACATACGAAACTACCAGAAGTTGCATCGCACGCTGATCTGGGCCAACCGGTTTGCAGCAAGCACCTCCTTTGGCAGCAATAAACTCCTCTATTATATGGGAGGTGTTGATAACTGGCTCTTTCCCAAATACGACAATGATATCCCGGTTGCAACCGATCAGAACTACGCGTTCCAGACTTTGGCCACCAACATGCGGGGATTCAGCCAGAATATAAGGAACGGGAACAGTTTTTTTGTCTACAATTCAGAACTGCGCTGGCCGGTATTCCGCTACCTGTTTAACCGCCCGATCAGGTCCGATTTTATCAACAATTTCCAGATCGTTGCTTTCGGGGATGTAGGGACTGCCTGGACCGGCACATCTCCATGGTCATCCGATAACCAGCTGTTTACCCGGTATATTGACAACAAACCCTTGTTTATCAAAGTAGAAATGCAAAAAGATCCGGTTGTTGAAGGGTTTGGTTTCGGCGCCCGCACACGGTTGTTTGGCTACTTCCTCAGGGGCGATCTCGCCTGGGGTGTTGAAGACGGCCGGGTCGGTAAACCGGTTTTTTATTTTTCCCTCAGCCTTGATTTCTGACAATGACCTATCCTGAAAAGCGTATTATTGATTTTATCGGGGAGCACCATATACTAACCATTGCCGTGGCAAAAGACAACATACCCTGGTGTGCTAGCTGCTATTATGCCTTCATGAAGGAAGAAAACCAGTTTGTCATTACTTCAGATCACGAAACACGGCATATTAAAGAGGTGGTGGAAGGTGAAAACTATAAGGTGGCAGGAACAATCGCACTGGAAACAAGGATTGTGGGAAAGATCAGGGGTATCCAGTTTTCCGGGATGCTGAAGCCGCTCTCGGGGGATGAACTTAAGAAAGCAAAATCAGCCTATCTGAAACGATTCCCCATTGCCCGCCTGATGCCCGACCTGCACCTATGGATTATTGATCCCATGTTTATTAAGATGACGGATAACCGCCTTGGTTTCGGTAAAAAACTGACCTGGCATGCGAAAGAATCCCAGGAATGATGACCTGATGCATTTCTCCTGAATTATCAAAGTATATCTTTTTTAAATTCAGTCATTTATCTGATTTATGCACCGGCTGTGTTAATAACTAAATTCAACGAACCCGGTTCTTCGTTGTATATTGCCACTTCAAATCAGATCCCAAAAATTTATTGGAACGTTCGAAAGAACAATTAGTTAAAAAAACTAATACATAACAGCTAATCCTGTTCATGCATGGAAAAAAACACGGTGGTAAATACGGAAAAAGATCATAAAGCGGACTATTACAATGAAGTACTGGCAAAAAGGATCCGCCCAAAAATTACGATGGAAGAATTGGAAATGAACGAAAAAAAAACAGAATCACCGGCACGTACGATATATTCATTTGCGGAGGTGATTGAAAAATCGACCGAATATTTCAGAGGCGACAGCCTGGCAGCAAACGTGTGGGCAAACAAGTATGCCCTGAAGAACTCCGAAGGGCATTTATTTGAACTGACCCCCGACGACATGCACCACCGTATTGCAGGGGAAATTGCCCGTATTGAAAAAAGGTATCCCAACCCGATGAGTGAACAAGAGTTGTTCGATCTCATGCGGAACTTCAAATACATCGTTCCCCAGGGCAGCCCCATGGCCGGGATCGGCAACGATTTTCAGATCGGATCGCTTTCCAACTGTTTTGTGATTGGCAACGATGGAGCCTCCGATTCATATGGCGCCATCATGAAAACTGACGAAGAGCAGGTACAACTCATGAAACGCCGCGGTGGTGTAGGCCATGATTTATCGCATATCCGCCCGAAGGACAGTAAAGTATTGAACAGCGCCCTTACCTCTACCGGTATTGTGCCATTCATGGAACGGTATTCGAATTCAACACGTGAAGTGGCCCAGGAAGGCCGCCGTGGCGCCCTGATGCTAAGCATTTCCGTTGTTCATCCCGATGCCGGCAATTTCATCGACGCCAAACTGCAGGCCGATAAAGTCACCGGGGCGAACATTTCCGTCAAGCTGACCGACGATTTCATGAAGGCCGTGGTCAATGATACCGAATTTATTCAAAAATTTCCGGTTGACTCAGATACTCCTGCCGTTACAAAACCCATCAGGGCAAGGGAACTCTGGAGTAAGATCGTGCACAATGCCTGGAAATCGGCCGAACCCGGGATCCTCTTCTGGGATACCATAATCCGCGAATCGATCCCCGACTGCTATGCCGATATGGGTTTCCGCACCGTATCAACCAACCCGTGCGGCGAGATTCCCCTTTGTACCTACGACAGTTGCCGCCTGCTTGCCATCAACCTGTATAATTACGTCGATAAACCGTTCACCTCCGAGGCAAGTTTCGATTCGGCGCTCTTCATCTCCCATGTCCACAAGGCCCAGCGCATCATGGACGATATCATCGACCTCGAACTGGAAAAGATCGACCGCATCCTTGCAAAAATCGACCAGGATCCGGAAGGAGAGGAAATCAAGGCAAGGGAACGTAACATGTGGCTGAATATCAGAAAAAAAGCAATTCAGGGACGACGTACCGGATTTGGCATCACCGCCGAAGGCGACATGCTTGCTGCGCTTGGAACACGTTACGGCTCCGACGATGCCACCGACTTCTCGGTAGAAGTGCATAAAATCCTCACCATCGAAGCTTACCGTTCCTCCGTAACGATGGCACGCGAGCGTGGACCGTTCCCCATCTATGACACGGAACGTGAAAAAAACAACCCGTTCATCCAACGGCTAAAGGAGGCTGCACCCGATGTGTATGCCGACATGGCCCACTACGGACGTCGCAACGTGGCCATGCTTACCATCGCCCCCACCGGCTCGGTGAGCATCCTCACACAAACCACCTCCGGACTCGAGCCTGTGTTTGCGGTATCTTACAAGCGCCGGCGCAAGGTGAACCCGAACGACAAAAACGCCACCATCACTTTTACCGATAAAGTAGGCGATACCTGGGAAGAGTACAATGTATTTCACCATAATTTTATTACCTGGCTTTCGGTGAACGGTTACAACGTTGACGAAGTTGCGCTGATGGACGACAATGCGCTTAAAAACATCATCAAGCAGTCGCCTTATTTTAAAGCAACCGCCAATGACGTTGACTGGGTTGCCAAGGTGACCATGCAGGGCGCCGTGCAAAAATGGGTCGACCACTCCATCAGTGTCACGGTGAATGTACCGAACGACACGAAGGAAGAGATGATCAGTTCGATCTACGAAACCGCATGGCAGGCCGGTTGCAAGGGAATGACGGTATACCGCGACGGTTCGCGCGACGGCGTGCTGGTGAACAACAACCAGAACGACAAGAAGGAGAAAGCCGAAGGCGACGAGTTTCGTGAAACAAAAGCGCCGCATCGACCCGACCGGCTTGAAGCCGACATCATCCGTTTTCAGAATGACCATGAAAAATGGGTCGCGGTGGTCGGCATCCTCAACGGACGGCCCTATGAGATATTTACCGGCGTTGCCGAAGATTTCTGGGTTCCGACGTGGGTGCAAAAAGGATGGATCATTAAAACCCGCCCCGACAATGTCGGCTCACGATACGATTTCCAGTTTGAAGACAGGCAGGGATACAAGATCACCATTGAAGCACTGTCGCGATCGTTCAACAAGGAATACTGGAACTACGCCAAACTGATCTCCGGCATTTTGCGCCACGGCATGCCCCTGGTGTTCGTGGTCAACATCATCTCCAAACTTCATTTCGAGGTTGATTCCATCAATACCTGGAAAAACGGGGTCGAGCGGGCGCTGAAGAAATTCATCCCCGACGGAACCAAGGCCGCCGAACATACCTGCCCTAAATGCAGCGACCCGAACGGGCTGGTTTACCAGGAAGGATGCCTTGTGTGTAAAAGCTGTGGGTATTCGAAGTGCGGGTAGCCGTCAGAACTTTTTCTTGTGGTAATCGAAGGTGGTATTGTCGCGCAGATACTTAATCCGCTGCGCTATCAGGATAAAAGCCTCCATGTTGTTCTCATGAAACCAATTGATGGCAGCCTGCTTCCCGCGGCAGGCATCGGCAAAAACGACCAGAAAGGGATGGTTGTTTGCCTGCAGCCACTGATAGGCCTGCACGTTTTCATCAATGGCGGCATCCAGCGCCGCGAGGTGGAAGAACTTGTTCCGGAACAGCCAGGAGGTTGCCTCCTCGCTCCCCCTCACAGCATGAGCCAGTGCTGCGACTTCCGGGAAGCCGTTTTTCATCAGCCATTCCACGATCTCCGTGTTTCCTTTGATCGCTTCACCAAAAGCCAGCCATATTTTAGGAGGATAATACAGCATAGGTTTGTTTTTTACTCATAGACTTTAGCGTTCAGGCCGGCCGACAGCACCCGGGCCGCAATGGCATTTAATTCCTCAGCCGGTATTTTTACCAGGTTATGCACCGGCGTATCTCGTGCAATGGGATAGATCATCACAAGCCTTGGTTTGATCCTTAAGAGGTGTTGCAGCCAAGCGTCGACTTCCACTACCGTGGTGTTGTCAACTACTTCTCCTTTAAACGTACCTCGCAGGAACATACTCTGAATGATGACCTCCCCGTTGAACTTCTCCAACCCGGCAACAAGGGTCTCAAGCGGGTCAGGGTCAACCGGGTTGTTTATCAGGGAGAACATCTTCCCGGATCCGGCATCCAGTTTGAGGATGTTGTTGTCGAGTTTCCCAAGTGCGGTGAACACAGACGGGATTCCAATCCTGCTCGCGTTTGACAAAACAGTAACCTTTGCGCCGGGCGCGTATTTGTCGCGTAACATGATCGTGTCGTCCACGATGCCGGCAAAATCGGGGTGCAGGGTGGGTTCGCCGTTGCCGGCATAGGTAAGGGCGTCGGGAAGATAATGTTCCCCGGCCAGCTGCTGCAAGCGTTGTTCAAGATAGTTGCGCACCTCATCACGCGAAGGGAAAGCGGGCGGCTGATCCGTGGGAGGTGGGGTCCATCCGCATTCGCAGTAAATACAGTTGAACGAGCAATACTTTGTGTGAAGCGGCAGCAGGTTGATACCCAGCGACAATCCCAGCCGCCTGCTGCGGACCGGGCCAAAAATAACTTCGTGAAAAAGAAATCCGGCCATTTTAGATATTTAGGTTGCAAAATTCCACATTTTCAAGGGCAAAACCTAAATTAGTCTTGTGAAAAATGATTACTTTTACGGTTTCTATGACCCATCCGGTGACCTCACTTAACGAAATAAAAGCCCCCATCAGCGAACACATTGAAGCCTTTGAAGGAAAGTTCAGGGCTTCCATGAAGAGTACGGTTCCCCTGCTTGATACCATTACCCGCTACATCATCAAGCGGAAGGGGAAACAGGTGCGCCCTATGTTTGTTTTTCTCTCCGCAGGTCTTTGCGGCACCGTGAATGAAAGCACGTTCAACGCTGCCTCTCTCATCGAGTTGCTGCATACGGCCACCCTTGTTCACGACGATGTGGTGGATGATTCGAACCTTCGGCGCGGTTTTTTTTCCCTCAATGCGCTCTGGAAAAATAAAATTGCCGTGCTGGTGGGCGATTACCTGTTGTCGCGAGGGCTGCTCCTGGCACTGGAGCAGGATGAATTCCAACTGCTGAAGATCGTCTCCAATGCCGTGCGGGAGATGAGTGAAGGTGAATTGCTGCAGATTGAAAAAGCCCGCAAACTCGACATACAGGAAGATGTTTACTTTGAGATCATCCGTAAGAAAACGGCCACCCTCATCGCTTCCTGCTGCGCCTGCGGGGCAGCTTCAGTCCATGTTCCGGAAGAACAGATCAATTCAATGTGGAAATTCGGCGAATATGTCGGCATTGCCTTCCAGATAAAAGATGACCTTTTTGATTACCAGCGCAGCAATGCAACCGGAAAACCCAACGGCACCGATATCCGCGACCAGAAAATGACCCTGCCGCTGATCTACCTGCTGAATCACTCCGATTATCTCGAAAAGCGCTGGATCATCAACACCGTGAAGAATCACCACGATGATGCAGCCAAGGTTTCAAAACTCATCGACAAGGTGGTTGAGCGGGGAGGCATCGATTATGCACAGGCACAGATGCTCGACTACCGCCAGAAGTCTCTGGACCTGCTCCGCACGTTCCCTGAAAATCCGTTCCGCAAATCGCTGGAACAACTGGTTTTGTTCACCACCGAGCGCAACACGTAACGGGGTTGTATATCAGGTCCTCTTATTTTGTTATTTGGCTTTTTTCAGGGTAAACCCGAAAGTGGTTCCCACCCCGGTTGTGCTACGCACGTTGATCGTTTGCCGGTGCGCCTCGATGATGTGCTTGACGATGGCCAGCCCAAGTCCTTTTCCCTTTTTTGTCGCGGCCCTGCCGCGGTCGGTGCGGTAAAACCGTTCGAACACCCTTGGCAGTTCCGAGGCATCAATGCCGATCCCGTTGTCGGTGATCTCGGTCAGGATATGCTCATCCATGTCGTAAAAGGTGACCTTGGTCTTCCCGTTCTCACGTTTCCCATACCGAATCGAATTGTCGATGATGTTGGTAATTACCTGCCTGATACGCTCCCGGTCACCCTCGACCATGATCAGTTTTTCGGGATCATTGACCGTGATGCGGATCTCGTTCTTATGCGCCTTCATTTCAAGGAATTCAGCCACCTCGCGGGTCAGGGCAGGCAGGTCGAACCGGGTGATATTCAGCTTCATCTGGCCCGATTCAAGCTGCGATATCTCATCCAGGTCGGCGATGATCCTCACCAGCCGTTCGATGCTTTTTTCGGTCCGCTTCAGGTATTCGCGGTTGATGGCCGGGTCTTCCAGGCCGCCATCCAAAAGGGTTGAGACATATCCCTGGATGTTGAAAAGCGGGGTTTTAAGTTCATGCGACACATTCCCGATAAAATCGCGGCGATAGACCTCCAGCCGCTTGAGCTGCTCGATTTCATGCTGTTTTTCCGTCTCCCAGTTTTCAACCTCCGCCTGCACATGGTCGATAAGGTTGTTATCAGGCCGGGCCAGTGGCCGATCCTTTTTCCCCACCTTTACCGAATGTATCGATTTGTAAATCAGGCGAATCTTGCTGTAGATGAATTTTTCAAGGGTATAGCGGAAAATGAAGAAGGAAATCAGGAAAAGTGCAGCTGCGCTTACGCCCAGGGCCAGGAAGGTATACACATGGTCAAAGGCCCTGGAAAAGATGATCCCCACCGACAGGATGAACAAAATGATATAGACGGACGTGATGATTGCGGAATTTAGAAAAGCAAGGTTCCTTGCGTCGTACAATTTCATGCTTCGTCGAATTTATAACCAACCCCCTTGATGGTTTTAATGCTGTCGATACCCAGTTTTTCACGAATCCTGCGGATATGCACATCAATGGTGCGGTCGCCAACAACAACGTTCTCGCCCCACACATTCGAGAATATCTCTTCACGGGTCAGCACCTTGTCGGGGCGTGAAACCAGGAACTGCAGCAACTCAAACTCCTTGCGCACCAGGGTAACTTCAATGCCATCCTTTACAACAACATACCGGTCCTTGTCGATCGTGAATCCCCTGAGCGTAATGATATTGCCACTTTCAGGCATCTCCTTGTAACGCCTCAGCAATGCCTGGATACGGCTGACGAACAGTTTGGGTTTGATGGGTTTGGTGATATAGTCGTCGGCCCCGGCGTCAAACCCTGCGATCTGCGAATAATCCTCCCCCCGCGCCGATAAAAAGGCGATGACGGCCCCCTGCAGTTCGGGCATCTCTCGCATCCGTGCACAGGTTTCCATCCCATCCATCTTGGGCATCATCACATCGAGAATGACGAGCTGCGGTTTTCCCTCGCGGGCAAGTTTCAACGCTTTTTCCCCGCTCTTTGCCTTCAGCACGCGATACCCCTCTTTTTCCAGGTTATAGCCGAGAAATTCAAGGATATCTGCTTCATCATCAACTAAAAGGATTGTTATTTCGTTGTTTTCCATGTCAAATTTTGGTTTTCGTGTCCGACTGCCAATTGAATTATCATGAACAACCCGGGAATCAGGTGGGATATACGGCAGGCTGGCCTGATGTGATTGGATTTATCAGGATGTAAAGGTATAAAATATCACAATTTTATAAGAACTTTCATGTTTGATATGAATTCACCCGGAACATGTCCGGTAGTTTTATATTTTTATGAAAAATTTAACGATGCAAAAAATTGTACTGTTTCTTCTGATTTGTTTGCCGTTTGCAGCTTTCTCCCAGCGGTTCAACGGCGGGTTGCTTGCAGGCGGTCTGGTGAGCCAGGTGGATGGGGATCAGGATGGGGGCTACCACAAGTTCGGATACCTTGGCGGCGCTTTTGTCAGTCTTAAAATATCGGACCGGTCATCTTTTCAAGTCGAGATGGAATATATCCAGAAAGGTGCAAGGCGTAATGCAGATAGTCTTACAAATACGGGTGCAGGCCTCGCCAGGCTGCACTACTTCGAGGTTCCGCTCCTATACCAGTTCACTTTTGCCAAGAGGGTGCAGGCGGAAATAGGACCAGCAGCCGATGTACTGATCGGTTCCTATGCCGAGGACGAAAACGGGCTGGAGGCACCTGTCCTTGTTTCCTACAGTTCCGTGACATTTTGCGGAATTGCCGGAATTTCCTGCTTTATTACCGATCACCTGAAGGCTGATTTCCGGTTCAACTATTCCCTGACCCCTATCAGGGATGGTTATGTATACGGGCAGCGACAGATCCTTTTCAAGGCCGGCCAATACAACAATGTATTGTCACTGGCGCTGAGTTGGTATTTTAAACCAAGAGATCATTAATGAAAAAGCAAAAACTCATCATTGCGCTCACGGGCGCAAGTGGTGCCATTTACGGGAAATTATTACTTGAGCGTTTACAGAGCCTGCCCGGCCAGGTAGAACGGTGCGGTGTCATTTTCTCGGATAATGCCCGGGCGGTATGGCAGTACGAACTCGGCCAGGACCCTGACGGGGCCCCCCACCCTGACAGGGTCCCCCACCCTGACAGGGTCTACCACCCTGACGGGGTCCCCCACCCTGACGGGGTCTACCACCCTGACGGGGTCCCCCACCCTGACGGGGTCCCCCACCCTGACGGGGTCCCCCACCCTGACGGGGTCCCCCACCCTGACGGGGTCTACCACCCTGACGGGGTCTACCACCCTGACGGGGTGCGGATGGAATTTTACAACCCTGCCGACCTCTTCGCCCCCATGGCCTCCGGATCAGCCGGCTACGACACGATGATCATCTGTCCCTGCACGATGGGAACCCTGGGAAGAATCGCTTCAGGCGTGTCGTCGGACCTGCTTACCCGCGCTGCCGACGTGATGCTGAAAGAACGGAAAAAACTCATCCTGGTTCCGCGCGAAACCCCCTTAAGCCTTATCCATCTCAGTAACATGAAATTCATTACCGAAGCCGGCGCGATCATCTGCCCGGCATCACCCTCCTTTTACAGTAAACCCGCCACCATCGAGGCGCTGGCAATGACCGTCGTCGACCGGATCCTCACCCTCGCCGGGTTTGAAATTGAAACATTCAACTGGGGGTCTGATTCGCCCTGATATTCTGAATGAACCTGTTGTAGCCAACCCTTTTTACCGGTGTTCCGTCGAATAGACTGACGAATTCCGTTTCCGTCAGCGAAATCCAATCCTTGCGGCGCATTTTCAGCAACTCCTCCTTTGGCAGGAATGTCGTAACATCGTGCGCCCGGGCAAACCGGTTATAGGGACATACATCCTGGCAGATGTCACAGCCGTAAATCCGGTCCCCCAGCCTGTTCTTAAGATCTTCGGGAACCTCTGCTCTGCTTTCGATGGTAAGATAGGAAATGCATCGCGGAATATCGAGCTGCCAGGGCACGTCGAGCGCCCCGGCCGGGCATGCCCTTGTACACCGGTCGCAATCGCCGCAATGTTCGGTTTCCGGCTCATCAGGTTCTATCTCCTGATCGGTCAGCAGGATGCCGATAAAGAAAAACGATCCGTCAGACTTATTGATCACCAGCGTGTTTTTTCCCTGCCACCCGATACCACACCGCTGGGCCCAGGCTTTTTCAAGAATGGGTCCCGAATCTACAAATGCCCTTAGGCGGACTGCAGGGTTTAAGGTCCGGATAAATCCGGAAAGGCTGTCCAGCCCTTCCCGCATCAGGTGGTGATAATCCCGGCCATAGGCATATTTGGCAATAATGTAGTTATCTTCATCCGGGATAAGCACCGGGGGAAAATAGTTCATCGCCACACTGATCACTGTTTTTGCGCCAGGCATCACCAGGTCGGGGTCGAGACGCTGCGGGGCATACCGCTCCATATATTGCATCCCGGCAAACCTTTTCTCAGTAACAAAATCGCTGTAAAACCCCCGGATCTCCTCCAAAGGCTCGCATCGGGCAAAACCGCACCGGCTGAAACCCAGCTCCAGGGCCCTTTTTATAATTGAGGCTTTGTCCATGTTTTAGCGTTGGGGAAAAGAATATCGAATATTCAAAAGAGCTGCTCCTGCGTTCCCGGCTTAAATTTGCCCAAATGCCTGTATGCCTGCTCGGTGGCTTCGCGCCCCCTGGGCGTGCGCATCAGGTATCCTTCCTGGATGAGAAATGGTTCATACACCTCCTCGATGGTGCCAGAATCTTCTGAAACGGCAGTGGCAATGGTTCCTAGTCCGACAGGCCCTCCTTTAAACTTGTCGATGATGGTCAGCAGGATCTTGTTGTCCATCTCGTCGAGCCCGTTTTTATCGACATTTAAGGCGGCTAAAGCATACTGGCTGATCTTCAGGTCTATCTTCCCGTTGCCCTTGATCTGGGCGAAATCGCGTACGCGCCGCAGCAACATGTTGGCAATACGGGGTGTGCCGCGGCTTCTGCGCGCAATCTCCGCGGTGGCGGCCTGGTCGATGGGCACATCCAGGATTTCAGCCGAACGCTTGATGATATGGTCGAGGGTACCCGCCTGGTAATAGTTCAGCCTGGAGTTGATCCCGAACCGCGAACGCAGCGGGGCTGTGAGCAACCCTGAACGGGTGGTGGCCCCCACCAGGGTGAACGGATTCAGTTTGATCTGGATGCTCCGGGCGTTCGGGCCGCTCTCAAGCATGATGTCAATCTTATAATCCTCCATCGCCGAATAAAGGTACTCCTCCACCACCGGCGACAGCCTGTGGATTTCATCGATGAAAAGCACATCATTGGGCTCAAGGCCTGTGAGCAAACCTGCCAGGTCCCCTGGCTTGTCGAGCACCGGCCCCGAGGTTACGCGCATATTCACATGCAACTCATTGGCGATGATATGTGCAAGAGTAGTTTTCCCAAGACCGGGGGGACCATGCAGCAGGACATGGTCAAGCGCTTCGTTCCGGCCCTTTGCAGCCTGGACGAAGACCCTCAGATTCTCGACAATGGCCTCCTGCCCTGAGAAGTCCATAAACACACCAGGCCGCAAGGCCTTTTCTATCTCTTTGTCTGCCGGGTTCAACAGTTTGCCGGTGGGATCCAGGTTTTCATTCATTCTTACAAAAGTAAATTATTTTCAGAAATTTATTTTGTAAATTAAATTTGCTATTTTTACGTAATCATTTTCAAACTCGCCGTGCCATGCAACCAGTCCTAGTAGCCGTAGACTTTTCCAACACCTCGATCCATGCCGTGGAATATGCCATTGCCATGGCCAATAAGATGCGATCTGACGTCCTGCTGATCTGGGTTGATAAAGTCATTACGCAGGAGTCGGTTTACCCCGATACGTCAAACGAAAACAGGAATGAGGCAAAAAAGAGATTTGATGAACTGCTCAGCCAGTTCAGCCAAAAGCTGGACAAGGGACTGACAATGGATTACAAACTTAAAAAAGGCAGGATCTACCGTGAAGTGGATAACCTGGCCAGGCAAACGGAAGCAGGGCTCATCGTTACCGGGGCACATGGCATTTCGGGTTACGAAGAGTACTGGATTGGCAGCAATGCGTATAAAATCGTCACCTACACCACCTGCCCGGTGATCACGGTACGTCACGACTTTCTCATTCCTGAAACCATTGAAAGGATCCTGGTTCCCATGGATGGCTCCATTGAAACACTCCATAAGATCCCTTTCATTGTCACTCTCGCAAAATTGTTTGATTCTGAGGTGCATATTGTGACCACCCATAACAGCCACCTGAAATCAATCCAGCGGATCACTGAAAAAATTGCGCAAACTTCCATTGACTACATCCTGAAACACAAAGTGCGCGTTGTTGAAGACAGCATCGTTTCCAATGATCTCACAAAAGCTGTTCTGGCCTATGCTACCAACGTAAGCGCTGATCTTATTGCCATTATGACCGAGCAGGAAACTCCTGTGAACATTCATCTGGGCGCCCAGGCCCAGCAACTGATCAACCAGTCGCCTATTCCTGTCCTGAGTATACACCCAATAGAAAAATTTACGCTGATATAACCATGAAACGCCTTTCATCATTTGGCATACCGCTCATTTTATTCCTGCTGCTGCCTGGTTTTATCCTGGCTCAGCGCAACGATACCGGGAGCGGGAAAACAGAGGTCATACAGGATCAACGGGTTGATTTGCTGGTGAAAAAGCATATCCAGATCAACCAGGCCCTGAAAACCATGGAAGGTTTCCGAATCCAGCTCTTCTCCGATTCCGGTAATAACTCAAAGAATAAAGCTCAGGCAGCCCATGACGAGTTTCAATCGAAACATCCCGGGGTTGGCGTGTATATCTCGTTTAAGTCTCCCAACTACCAGGTCCGTATCGGCGATTTCCGCACCAAGCTCGACGCCCAGCGTTTTCTGAATGAAATTGCGGCAGACTATTCCAATGCTTTCATCATAACCGACCAGATCAATTTACCCAAAACAGATTAACCTAATTCAACAGGATATGAACAAAATCGTTGTTGCCATTGATTTTTCGGAATGTTCCATCAATGCATTTCATCATGCCATGTCCATTGCCGAGCATTGCGATGCAGAACTTATTCTGCTCTGGGTTGAAAAAACTACCACCGAGAAGGAAAAATACGTTGATCACCCAAAGAATGTAACAAATGATGTGCAGGCTGCCTTTGAAGACCTGATCGCACAATACCAGCCACAGAACCCGACAGTCAAAATCTCCTGGAAGATCCGCAAAGGGAAAATCTATACCGAAGTCACGGATGAAGCCAGGATTCAGAAAGCCATGCTGATCGTCACCGGAACGCATGGAGCCTCAGGTTTTGAAGAATTCTGGATCGGGAGCAACGCCAATAAGATCGTTTCAGCGAGTACCTGCCCGGTGATCACCATCCGGGGCGGGATCAATGTTCAGCGGCCTCTCGCCAGGATCGTGCTACCCATCGACAGTGCCGAAGAAACAAGGCAAAAGGCATCATTTACCGGCTTTATTGCAAAACGCCACCAGGCGGAGATTTTCGTGCTGAGGCTCTATACTTCCAAACTCAAGGCGATGCGGCACAACGTGGATCTCTATTGCGCGCAGGTTACCCGCCATTTTGAGGAAGAGAACATTAAATTCCAGATCGCGCACAAGGACTGTGTCAATATTTCAGATGCGACCATCGAATATGCCAAGGAGATCGACGCCAACCTCATCGCGGTTATGACAGAACAGGAAACCACCACTTCGAACATCTTCCTGGGTCCCTATGCGCACCAGATCGTGAACCACTCCCCCATTCCGGTGCTCAGCATCCATTCAAAGGATACACTGGCGACGGGACAGGGTTTTTGACGAGGGACGAAGGACGAGGGACGAAGGACGAAGGACGAGGGACGAAGGACGAGGGACGAAGGACGTAAAACGCATAGTATGGTGCGTCTTTCGTCCTTCGTCCTTCGTCTTTCGTTTAATAACGGTCGATGCAGTTCAAATCGGTGAAAGCCACCTTGAGTCTTTCTACCATTGATTTTTCACCTTCGCGCAGCCAGGCACGGGGATCGTAGAACTTCTTGTTGGGTTTGTCATCGCCGTCGGGGTTGCCGATCTGGCCCTGGAGATAGCCTTCATTTTTCTTGTAGAAGCCGAGGATACCTTCCCAGAATGCCCACTGGGTGTCGGTGTCGATGTTCATCTTCACCACGCCATAGCCAAGGGCTTCCGCGATCTTTTCGGGTTCAGATCCTGAACCGCCATGGAATACGAAGTTGACCGGGTTGGGACCTGTATTGTATTTTTTCTGAATAAATTCCTGTGAGTTATGAAGGATAACCGGCTCAAGTTTTACATTTCCGGGTTTGTAGACACCGTGCACATTGCCAAAGGAGGCGGCGATGGTAAAGTTGGGACTCACGCTGAGCAGGGTTTCGTAGGCATGGGCCACATGTTCGGGCTGCGTGTAGAGGCGCGAACTGTCGATGCCGGTATTGTCAACACCATCTTCTTCGCCTCCGGTAACGCCCAACTCGATTTCGAGGGTCATTCCCATTTTGCTCATGCGCTCAAGATACCGTTTGCAGATCTCGATGTTTTCTTCCAGCGGTTCTTCCGACAGGTCAAGCATGTGCGAGCTGAACAGCGGCTTGCCATATTTGGCGAAATATTTTTCACCGGCATCCAGCAGCCCGTCGATCCAGGGCAGGAGCTTCTTGGCTGCATGATCGGTGTGAATAATCACCGGGATGCCGTAGAGTTCTGCTATCTCATGAATATGCATGGCACCTGAGATGCTGCCTTTGATGGCGATGCGCTCGTTGTCGTTTTTCAGTGATTTTCCGGCGTAGAATATGCCGCCGCCATTCGAAAACTGGATGATGACCGGGGAGTTTACCGTTTTGGCTGCTTCCATCACGGCGTTTACCGAATCGGTGCCAATCACGTTTACGGCAGGCAGGGCAAAGCGGTTGGCCTTGGCAATGCGGAAAATTTCCTGGACGGCTTGTCCTGTTGCAACACCGGGTGCAACTTTATCTCTGATTTTTTCTGACATAGGGTTTGAATATTGATTTTTCGAGGTGCAAAGTTAGGAAAAGTCGGGGGGCAAAAGTCAAACAGGCAAAATTAATACGGTAAAATTGTTATCTTTGCACCCTGATTGGCTCCGTAGTTCAATTGGATAGAATGGCAGATTCCGGTTCTGTTGGTTGGGGGTTCGAGTCCCTTCGGAGTCACTAAGTAGTTCTGAATAGGCAGTAAATACTGATGTTTCAGAAGGTGGTTGCAAAAAACTGACAAGTTTTCTGTCAACTCACAAAACCCAAACGATGAAATCAGACGATTTTGTTGTTTGGGTTTTTTCTTTGTTTCCGCCTGTAATCATCTGTCAAAGCTATTCAATTTTCCGTTTCCCCCAGGCAAAAAATCATGCTCCAAAATCCCCTTATTCGCTAATTAATTCAGTCCATGACTATTAACATCGACCCCTCATTTTAGGACCCCACCGGCCTCTGAATTGTTCATATCTTTTTTTCTCACCACTACTTTTCGCCCTCTTTTTTTTTCTTCCTGTGTAACCAATTTACGGCTAATTGGTTCCCGATATTGTTAATTTTTCACAGGTATAAAACAGGTATAGTTTAGGTTACTATTTCTCTATATTTCAGTGCGTTGTTAATATTTTCTGCAGGCTCGATGACGGCCGGTTTCATACTTTTGCGCCTCACTTAATTCGTAAAAATTATGATCGAAAAGTCACTTTTAGAAAAGCCTGTGACGGCCAAATACATCTGCAAGATGATTGGCGTCAGCCGACCGGCGCTCCATCGTTGGAGCAAGTCGGGAACCATTCGCTCCCATAAAATCGGGGGCAAACTTTTTTTCTTCGAAAGCGAGGTCATGGAGGACCTTCGCAAATGTTAAAATCAATAACCCACTATGAAAACAAGAATGTATGAAAGTCGCAAAAGAATCAGTCGCAGAACTGAAGAAGAAACTACCACACGGAAGTGCCAAGGTGATCAAATTACGCTTGGAGAAAAAAGATCAAACGTTCACACTACAGTACATCTATCGATGTCTCAATCCCAAAAGACCGGATTTCAACCCATCTATTATCTCTGAGGCAATAATGCTGGTTAGACAGTATGCGAAAAAGGTTAAAAGCCTGGAGAAGCGGCTTACGAAAATAAAATTTGAAAACGTATGAAAACATTCTCCTCGATGTCCGTTCCGGACAAAATGCTCACCAGAACATCCTACCTGAGAAACCTGACCTTTATCAACCAGTGTTTACAGTCGGATAATACCCTCACGCCTGAAAAGACGGCTAAACTTCAAACAGAGGCTGCCCGTCTTCAGGTACTTCTCGACGTGCTCGATGCTGAACTGCTCAGTGAATAATGGAAGGGAAACGAAATGATTCTGCAATCCTCCATAGATGAAGTCCTGAGCCTCGATGTCACCGATGTTATCGGCAA
Source organism: uncultured Bacteroidales bacterium (assembly GCA_903913885.1). Taxonomy (GTDB): domain Bacteria; phylum Bacteroidota; class Bacteroidia; order Bacteroidales; family FEN-979; genus CAIVAT01. The sequence goes on from CAIWMX010000051.1 coordinate 23,278, forward strand.
ATATGTAAAACTGACCCCAAAGGGCAATAACCATCAGGGTAACTGCCCGTTTCACAAAGAGAAAACCCCGAGTTTTTCAGTCTCCCCGTCAAAAGGCATTTACAAGTGTTTTGGCTGCGGGAAACATGGCAATGCCATCGGTTTCGTGATGGATTACAAGAAAATCGACTTTCTGTCGGCGGTGAAAGCCATTGCCGCCGATCACAATATAACCCTCCTGGATGAACCCCGTTCAAAGGAGGCCGCCGTAAAGTTTACCCGAAACGAACAGCTTTATGCTGCAAACAAAATAGCGCTGGAATGGTTTCAGGAAAACCTGAAATCAAAGGAAAATGAACCCGCCTTTGGGTATGTGCTAGGTCGCTGGAACCAGGAGACCATAACAGATTTTGGTATTGGCTTTGCCCCCGAAAGCTGGGACGGGCTGAAGAATTTCGCAAAAGCCAAGGGTGTCGCCGAGGATATCCTGCTCGAAACAGGGTTGCTGTCGGAGAGCAAAGGCAAACGCTTTGATTATTTCCGGGGCCGGATCATGTTCCCGATCCTCTCCGCCACCGGCCGTGTGGTCGGGTTTACCGGCCGGAACTTTTCCGGTAATGAAACTGCTCCGAAATACTTCAATACCCCTCAAACGGGGATCTACAACAAGGGTAAAATCCTGTACGGCCTTCACATGGCAGCAAAAGCGATCAGGGAGAACGGCTTCGCATACTTGGTCGAAGGCAACGCCGATGTGATCCGGCTGCACCAAATAGGAAAGATCAATACGGTTGGTTCCGGTGGAACCGCCCTGACCCGGGAGCAGATTGCAGAGCTGAAAAGCCGCTCCGCTTCTGTCACCCTGATCGGGGATTCAGATGGCGCGGGTCAAACTGCCGTCTTAAAAAGCGGAAAGCTGATCATTGAAGCCGGCATGTTCTGCAACGTGATTGAGCTCCCGAAAGGAGAAGTGAAACAGGACCCTGATTCCTACTTTCAAGACGGTGAGCAATTTGACCTGTACGCCGGCGAACACCAGAAAGACTTTATTATCTGGCAGGCAGAATCACAGAAGGAAAAGTGTAAAAGCCCCGATGGGAAATCCAAAGTCATTGATGAACTTGCGTGGCTGATCACCCGGCTGCCGGTTTCTTCCCACACGCTGTACATCGAACAGCTGAGCGCGAAGATCAAACCCAAAAAGGCCTGGGAAGACAGCATCCGCCGTTTTCTGGCCGACGAGCCGAAACATGAACAGAAGGAACCCGAGAGCGTCATCCCTTCTCATGTCATCCTGTCGGATTATGAGAAATATGGTTTTTACCAGGACCACAATTGCTATTACTTCCGGACCAAAAACGGCCCGTTGCGTGGATGCAATTTCATCATGGAACCATTGTTCCATGTTGCTTCTGTGCTAAACAGCAAACGGATTTACAGAATCACCAATGAGCATACTTTCAGCCAGGTGATCGAACTTCTGCAAAAAGACCTAATCTCAATCAGCGCCTTCAAGCTCCGGGTCGAAAGCCTGGGGAATTTTCTGTTTGAAGGCACCGATGCCGATCTGAACAAACTCAAGCGGTTCCTCTATGAGAAAACGGAGAGCTGCATTGAGATCACCCAGCTTGGCTGGCAAAAAGAGGGTTTCTGGGCCTGGAGCAACGGGATTTTCGACGGAGAGTTCAAAGAGACAGACATCAATGGGATCGTGGTACACCAAGGCAAGAACTATTACCTGCCCTCATCCAGCGGGATTTACAAGTCAGAGGAAACCCTTTTCGTTTCGGAACGCAGGTTCCGGCATTCACCGGGAAAGGTTTCCCTGTTCGATTATTCTTCCCAGCTTCTCCAGGTCTATGGTGACAACGCCATGTTCGGACTCTGTTTCTATTTTGCCACCCTGTTCCGCGACCATATCGCCGGCCGGTTTGGTTTTTATCCGATCCTCAATCTTTTCGGCCCCAAGGGGGCCGGGAAGACTGAGATGGCCATCAGTCTGCTCCAGCTCTTCGGCAACCAGGCCAAGGGGCCGAATATCACCAACACCACCAAGGCGGCGCTGGCTGACCATGTTGCCATGTTTTCCAATGCACTCTGCCATATCGACGAGTATAAAAACAACCTGGAATACGAAAAGATCGAATTCCTCAAGGGCCTTTGGGATGGAACCGGTCGAACCCGGATGAACATGGACAAAGACAAGAAAAAGGAAACCACCTCTGTCTATGTCGGAAACATGGTTTCCGGGCAGGAGATGACTACCGCAGATATTGCCCTTTTTTCCCGGATGATTTACCTGTGGTTCAACAAGGTCGAGTTCAACGAAAAAGAAAAGGCAGCCTTCAACGATCTTAAGGCTGTCGAAAAGCATGGGCTGACGCACATCACTCATCAGATCCTTCAGCACCGGTCGAAATTTACACAGCAGTACCGTGAAAATTACGATCTGGCATCCGACGAGCTATCCAAAATGCTCAACGGCCAGGTGATCGAAGACCGTATTTTTCGCAACTGGCTGGTCATCATCGCTGCTTATCGGACCTTAAAGGATGAGATCCAGGTTCCCTGGAAATATGACGACCTGCTCAGAATTGCTGCCGGCAAGATCATACTGCAAAACAAGGAGACCAAGACCAGCAATGAAATTTCAATCTTCTGGGGGATCGTTGAATTCCTGACCAACGACGGCCTGATCAAGGAAGATGTTGATTTCAAGGTTGACTTTGTCAACAGGTTAAAAACTGACCTGGTTTCCACAGAAGCCGAATGGACGAAGCCCAAGCATATACTCTATCTGAACCATTCCAGGATATTTCAGCTTTATCGTGTCCATGGCCAGAAAACCAAGGAGAACATCCTTCCGCTGAAAACCCTTGAATATTACCTGATGAACTCCAAGGAGTACCTGGGAAGGAAACACTCTGTCAGTTTCAAAGTTGAAGAGAACCACAGGATTGTTGAAGATCAGGATACAAATGTTTCCATCGATGGCAACCAAATAAAGAAAATCACCAGGAGAATTACCACAGCGATGGTTTTTGATTACGACATGCTGAACATCTCCATTCTCAACATTGTTGATAGACAGGAGATTGATTCAAACACAGGGGAACCGACGGACAATCTACCCTTTTGAAAAAAATGAAAACACAAAAAGTTTAACGCAAAAACGGCAGCTACACCAACTACAATAACTACAATTTTTAAAATATTATGAATGTGTAAGTTAAAAGCAACTATCAATGAAATGGTGCAGCTAAACCAAGCTACACTTAACTACAGCTCCTACAAAAAGCTATAATGTAGCTGAGATTTATCGTGCCTTGAAATGCTTACCTGTTTGATTTACAGATTTATAATTGATTGTAGCTGATGTAGCTGCCGTAGATGCCAAAATATATACCCTGACTGAGAAAAACTGAATTTTTTTATGAATCATCCCGGACCCATCACTGATCAAAACGGCTGGAAATATTACGATCATCTTCCTCAGGGCTATCGGCTGGCCGTGATGGATGATTTTCATAAGAACGGTTCAAAGAAGATAGGATTGGAATATCTGATCCAGCGCGGTGATCAGCAGTACTTTGAGGTTCACGTAATCGGCCCTGAATCCAGGGCAATCAACCTCAAGCCGTTTCTCGACCACCGGATGGTCTTTGTCAAAGGCTGATGGCCTTTGAATCTACAACCAACAAAAATACATTTGCCCATGATTGAAAAAGATCGCCCTACCATCACCATCAAACTGAAGCCTTACCTTCAGGAATACCTGATCTGTTCGTTGAGTACCAACACGGCCTCGAAGGGAAACATCATTGGGAAACTTCTCAAACCTCTTCTTGAGATCCGCCCGCCGCAGGTCGTTCCTGAATTCCCGACGGGGCCGGAGTATATCACTTTCGTGCTGCCCTATTACAACGACTTTTGGGTAAAGTCAAATCTCTGGGTCAACGAGCGGAACCAGGCCATCTTTGAAAGCTATCTGGAATGGCACTTCAAAGACCTTTTCTTTCATTACATGAACGATAAAGTCCGGTTTTATAAATCCTTCAAGAAGTGTATCCTTCAATTCTGCTATGACCACAACATCACATTTTCACACCTGAACTACGAAATGCTGAAAAAAGACTATTACCGGAAGCGAAACCGTAAAAAAGACGAAAAAAGTTGCTCACTTTTTGTCCCTGAGATGTCCCCGGATTGTCACTGTGTTTTTTTAACCAAAGAATGATATGGGCAATATTTCACGACATACCGGCATCAACATCGGTGGCCTGAATTCCATAAATTGGATTTACAGGGAAGATGTCGGGATTTTTAAAATCTTCCCGGCCACGCTAAGTTGTATGATCACTCCCAAATCCGGTAAATCATGGAATGCCATCTACGGCACTCCGGAGACGATCCAGCTGGAATCCGAACAGCAGGATACTCCTGCCGGGATAAAGTACATTTACAAACTGAAGATCCTTGTTCCCAAGGACCGTGCACCGGTGGAGACCGAGCTCTACGCCTTGACAGGCCGGCGGCTTATCCTCAAATCCGGTGACAAGAATGGCACCGTACGGATATTCGGGACACTTGACAGCCCTATGAAGATGACCAGCAAACTGCTGAAACCGGCAGTGCTGGAAGGCTTCAACGGATATGAGCTGTTATTTGCCGGAGAGTTTTCAACTCCCGCTGCTTATTACCTCGATCCCAACGGTCCGATCCCCGATGACGAAAACCAGAATTGACCGGGTATTCTTTTCAGTCCTTTATTTGCCGCAGATACCACTATAATATTGTATCCTCAAATTCGAGGGTACAGTGAATCCTATCCTGACTGAAATTTTTTCCGGAGTGTGGCTGATCGATGGTGAACGATCGGCTGCTTATGCTTCCATGATCCTTTCCCTCCTCAAAGGGGAACGAATCTCGCAGGAGGATTCTTCCCTGGTGCGCCAGCGCAACCACCCCTTTGTAATCAGCAGTTCCGGCAGGCAAACCCAGATTCAGAAATTATCCGATGAAAATTTTGCCGGCAGTTCCACCGCCGTGATCCCGATCCGGTCGGAGATACTCAAGTATGATCAGCCCTGCGGTCCCAGGGGGTCGCAGTCCATCCTTCAGGATATCAAAATGGCTGACAAGCATCCGGATATCGGCAGCATCCTTCTGATCGTTGACAGCCCTGGCGGGCAGGTCACCGGTACAGACCTGCTGGCTGATGCCATCCGCGATGCGGAGAAACCGGTGGTAGCCTATATTGAAGGGATGGCAGCCAGTGCCGCTTACTGGATCATTTCCGGCGCCGATAAGATCATCGCCAGTTCTGATCTTGACCGCATCGGTTCCATCGGCACGATGCTCATGGCACAGGACCTTCAACCGGCCCTCGAAAAGCTTGGGGTGAAGTTCCATGAAGTCTATGCCAGCCTCTCTACCGACAAGAACAATGACTTTAACCAGGTGCTCAGCGGAAATTACGATGCTTATCGTAGCAACGTGCTTGATGTGATCAACAGCAAGTTCCTCTCCACTGTCCGGGCAAACCGGTCAAAGTTGGATGAAGTCACCCTTTCCGGGAAAGTATATTTCGCCCGTGAAGCAATTGCTCTTGGCCTAATCGATGAGATCGGATCGCTCACCGAGGCCATTGCCACTGCCACTTTCCTGGCCGAAGAAAAGAAAATCAAATCGTCAAATCATCAATCCCTTAACCCTGAACCAATGAAAATCAACATTTCATGGAAAGCCATCCAGAATTTTTTTAAGATGGATCCCGCCACACTCGACTCCCAGGAGCTGACCGACGAGCGGGTACAGCAGATCAATGATCAGCTGGCCACCGTCACTGCCCGCAATGAGGAGATTGAGGCTCTGCTTGAAACGGAGAAATCAGCTCATGCCAAAACCCTGGCTGACTTTGAAGCCCTGAAAAACGAGGATGCCGCCTCCGAAACCGTTGCCCGCAAGGCCGCGGATAAAATCTCCGGCGGGGAGCACGATGTTGTCTTTTCCCATGACCGGATCGCAGATTCCTTCCTGTCGTAATAATTGCAAACCATTAAAACCAAATAAACAATGGCTGAAACCATTTCGTTGCAAGACCTTAAAACTGCGTTCGGAACCTACATCGGTTCCAACCAGAAGGATATCCTCAGGCTGTTGACCCAGCCGACGGTCTCCGAAAAGTACATGACCACCGTGGCTTCGCAGGACTTGATCTACCGTGCCTCCAAGGCCGTGATCGATGACCTGGTGCAGGGATTTCAGAAGACCTGGACACCCAAGGGCAAAGCCAAATTCACCCCGATCGAAATCCCGCAGCGCCGGCACAAGATCGACCTTTCGTTTTATCCCGATGAAATCGTGGAAACCTGGTTGGGGTTCCTGGCTGATGAATCCACCGACCGGAAAGTGTGGCCGGTCACCCGGTATATCATTGAACAACTGATCCTGCCCAAGGTTCTGGATAACCGTGAACTGAAGCTGATCGGCACCGGGGATTATGCAGCACCGGTTGACGGCACCGCCCAAGCAGTTGGGCTGTCAATGGACGGTTTCTGTACTATCCTTCGTGACAAACACACGGCTGGCACCTCCAGCATCAATTTCATTGACCTGGAAGTGCTGACCGAGGAGAATATCTTCGACCAAATCGAACATTTCGGCAGAAGTGTCGATGATCTCTACATCAACCTTTCGATGAATGTCTTCCTTTCACGCAAATGGTACGCCGCTTATCACCGCAAGCGCCGCGACCTGCACGGGATGGACACCAACTACACCGGCATGAAAGACGTGATAGAGGGGACCAATCTGACCCTGGTTCCGCTGCCCTCCATGACCGGCCAGAACATCCTTTTCACCACTCCCAGGGAGAACTTCATCCGCCTGATCAACCGCAACAACGGCGCCTCGAACATTACCGTCGAGAGCATCGACCGCCAGATCAAGGTATTCGCCGACTGGTACGAATCCGTGGGCTTCGGTATCGAAGAGGCTGTCTTCGCCAGTGTTCCTGTATAACCTGAAAAACCTGTAAAATAATGGCAATAGCGCTTTTTGACCTGTTTAAACCCACCGTAAAAAACGCCGGGGGCGGCGGTGGTATAAAGTCCGAGATCATCCTGATCATGGAATCCGACATTGACTGGGATACCTTCCCGGACAGGGATGCTGAAAATACCATCACAACTGATATCCCCCTGAAGACCGGTAAATTCATGCACAGTTTTTACATGACCCAGGGGACCATCAAGCCATCCCAGAAAAAGCTCAAGGGCTCTAACCAGGACTGTGGTGGATACGAGATCGGGGTCGAAGGATTTTATCCCGGTATTGAAAAAGCAGTGCAGAAATGGATCGCCAATTTCGGCATCGACTTCAAAGGGCTGGTGATCATCCAGAACTGTGCTTCAGCCAAGCGTTACCTGATAGGCGAACCTTGCAACCTGGTGCATCTCGAGACCATTGAAACTACCTGGGGGGAAGAGATCGACAAAGACAAGGGGCACAAGTTTGGCTTCCTGTGTAAGCAGGGATCGCCGATGGCCTTCTATGAAGGCGCCCTGGTCATGGATCCCAATGCCGCCGGCGGATAACAAAGAGGCTCTTGTAGCGTGTTTTCATAAACGTGAGGTTAAAGCCTGCCGGAGAAATTCGGCGGGCTTTTTTGTTCATGTAAATTATTGGGTGTTTTTTTTCTGGCAAGAGAATAACGGCTCATATTTTGCCTTACATTTACAAATTAGGGCGGATTTAATTGCGCCTATAGTTAAAATAATCGCCATATGGCGGTTAGCATAAGTGTTGAACTAAACCGCCCTTGGCGGTAGTTTTTGAGGTTTCCCATCTTTTTCACTTTTCGTCGTATAAGGCAATATGTTAAACCTTAAAACATATTGCCATGAGCACATTACGACAACAACTGATTCAGCAGATGCAGCTGA
>CAIWMX010000052.1 GCA_903913885.1 uncultured Bacteroidales bacterium
CAGCACCGCCGCCACGCACAAACTGGGGCTGGATGGACGCCATAAAAGCCTCCAAGAACGCGGTTTCAACGAGGAATACCTGCAATTATTGGCACATTATGGCCTGGAAGGTCGTACCACCCACATCGCAAGTCCTGACGATTATCCCGAAGTTTTGCAAATCCCGAATTATTGAACCCAGGCCTAAAATAAGGCTGTTTCAGGCAAATCGGAATAAAAACTTCGGGATAATAATTTGTTGGGGTTATATCAGGCCGCAAAGTTTTAATATCATTTCTTCATTGTTTTGCCATACCGGTTGTTCCTGCGGAGAGTTATCGCTGTTCTTGGGCTGTATTTTTTCAAGAGCGGCTTTCATCATTGATGTATCTGTGGAAGCATAAATATCAGTGGTATTGACATTGGCGTGACCAAGAAAGTCTTTGATATAAGAAAGGGGAATACCTGCCTGATATAGATGCATTGCTCTTGTGTGGCGAAATAAATGGGCATGCATCTGCAATGGTACTTCTGAACAGATTTCATGAGCGGATTTTGCATAACGTTTTAGAAAACAAGAAACATTATCATCAGACATTTTGTCTATTTGTCCCTTGATCGTAGTGAAGAAGAGATAGCCATCGTTATTCAATTCTGCGTTTGGGTGAAATATTTTGAGGTAAGAATGTAAATGGGCAATGGTTTTATCCATCAATGGGACTGCCCGTGTTTTATTTCCCTTCCCTGTCAGATAAACACAGGGTGTCTGGTCATTCAAATGAAGATCTTTCAACTTTAAATCTAATATTTCTTGAATCCTGGCCCCGGTATCATATAGAAAAATCATAAAGAACTGGTTGCGCTTCCCACGATGAGAGGTTGGATCCGGTTGTTCAAGTAGAACCTTCAAGGCCTTTTCAGACATATAAACCACCCTATTTCTTGTTACTCTTTGGGAACGTACCTTTTGAATATCCAGGTAAATAGCCATAAGGGCTGGGTCTTCCATTGCGCAATAATGAAAGAAGGATTTTAATGCTGCCAGTCGATGATTTTTGGTTGCCACCCCACAACCACGAGTACTTTGGATCCAGTTCAAGAATTCATAAATGACATCATGCTTGATTTGATTAAAATGGATCTGGGTAAAAGGCGTTTTCTTTTCTTCCAACATAAAATGGCGAAAAAGATTAATCGTATCGCGATAGGATTTAATCGTGTGCTGGCTGTAGCACTTATTTTTTGGAAGATAAACGGTTAAGAAGGCCCGCACATGCTTGAAGAAGGTATCATCAGATCTCATCACTCACCTCCGGGATTAAGTGAGCGCATTTTTCACGGGTTTTTTCCTTAAACAACGGAAAGAATTCCGGAACAAAATGCAGATAGTAATCCGTTTCTTTCAAATGAGCGTGTCCCAGATACATGCTCAGGTATGGCAAATAGGCATTAAGGTCTTTCCCTTCCTGGACCCACAAGTTTAGACGATTAACAGCAAAGGTATGTCGGAAATCGTGAACACGAGGTGGGTTGCCGCTGCTGGTCTGAGCCATTCCGGTTTTTTCCCAGAAAAGATGGAACCAATAGTCTATTATTCTCCCGGCGTAGTGCTCTCCATATCTATTTGGGAAGAAAATGATCCGATCAGGCAGAATTTGGTTGACTTTGGTGTGATAAATCCGGCAAAAAGACAATAATTCTTCAGACATCATAACCACTCTGTCTTTGTTGCCTTTGGAGTGCCTGATCGTTAGTTTCCCGTTTTTCAAATCCACATCTTCAACCTTTAAAAGCCGGGCTTCAGAACATCTTAATCCACAACAATACAACATACGAAAAAATACAGGGATGACCAAATACCTGAGTGGACTACGCGGATTGACCTGGCAATGATCAGTTTCCCTAAAAAAAGCTCGAAGTTCCAGGTTGGTATATATATGCGGAATATACCGGATCTGTTTACCCGGGATACCTGGCGGAATGACATATGCTTCAAGACCGATACTGATCATATATTTTCCCAACTGCCGTACAGGTGTAATTCGGCGCAAAAGTCCATTGACATGTTCGTTTTGCCTTCGTTCTGCCCAATGCATGGCTATTTCTTGGGTTAATATTTCTTTATCGGGGTAATTTTCTGTACAGAAATTACTAAAACCATCTAATATCTGGGCAGACTTGTTATAAGGATATCCAATAGCTTTTTTCTGCTCGATCAAACCTTCAATATAGGGGTTAAAGTGCCCGGAGGGAGAAGTATTCATCGTAGTTCCTCCCGGTTAACTTCAATTCCATTCAAATTCAACCCGCAGATGCGCAAATGCTCGAGGTCAGTGGATAGATAAACTTTCGTGGAGTCCTTATCCCGATGTCCCAAAATACTTGAAATGACCGGAAGCGGCGTTTCTTCTGCGAGCAAGCGTGAGGCTACCGAATGACGAAGGCAATGAAATCCTCTCCGTTCCCCTTTTCCTTGCCGTATCCCCGCCTCTTTCATGGTTTTGTCGCTGATATCATAACAGGTAGTATGCTCTACTAGATTTTGAAAAGGTGCGCGAATCCGCAGAAATATATAAGATTGCTGTGAATCCGGTCTTCCATTCAGAATATAGTCCGCAATGGCGTTACCCACATCGACAAGTAATGGGAGGACAAGGGGTACATTGGTTTTTTCCTGGATTATTTCAATGAAATTGTTTTCCCAATGGATATCTTTTAGTTTCAACTGGATAATATCAATAGATCTCAGACCAGTTCTGAGTGCCAGAAGCAGCATCGCATAATTGCGTTTTCCCCCAGGCGTGGTTATATCTACTGATTTCAGCAATTCCTGTTCTTCTGCCGGTGTTATCGTGGGGATAATGCCAGTTTTTCCTCCCCAACTACTGGGGATAACACCGCTCAGATATGGGAGTGTGCCGTCTTTCTTTTCCAAAAATCTGAGAAAAGAGCGCATCCTGGAGAAGACTGTTCCCATGCTGGTTGGCTGATATCGTTTTGAAATAAAGGGTATGAAAAGACGGATATGATCCAATTGGATATCTGTTATGTTGTTTATTTTTTGCTGCTCCAGATATTTTAAAAATTGCCTTGATATGTTGGCATAGTATTGGATCGTACTATAACTTAGCCCTTCTATTTTGAGGTTATCAAGGTATTCTTTTTGCAAGAGAATATACGCCGGTTGGCTAATCTGATTTGTGCGGGGTTGTTTATGGTATTTCCAGATAATATTGCCTTGCTCAAAATATTCGATTAACCAACAAGCACTGATTCGATACAGTTGATATCGCCACATCTTTATACTTCCGGCGTCCAATTTTACCTTCAAATCATAAATATATTTTTCTGCCAGTTGTGTTGAAAATGTAACTTGATGGGTTTCACAAAAATACTCGGTGAATGCCCTCCAGCCCAACTGGTATTGATAGAATGTTGACTGACTATGCTCAAATGAACGAATACAATTTTCTGTCTGTTCAATGAGTTCACTTAATAATATTTCTTTCATTCGACACCTCCATTTTTTAATTTGGGATTTCCCTGGTTAATTATGGAATACTGGCACGCATGAGAGAATGAAATATTATCCCGAGCTTTTAAATGTTGGGTTGTGAATGAAAACACCAGTCATTCATAAATTTGGTGGTTTTGTTTGGCGTTTTTGGGGGTGAGAATTATAAATTTAGTTCAAACACCGTTGAGATATATTAATTCGGGATTTGCAAAACTTCGGGATAATCGTCATTATGCCGAACTCGGCATAATGACGAGGATGGTGACATCGAAGCATCCAACGGCGGTTTCAAGCGGGCGGTAAAACAGCACCTGCTCTTGCGTGGCTCCCGTGATTTCACAAGCATTGCAACCTACGAAACCTTTCTATTTGGCATCATGGAAAAACGCAACGCCGGGCGGCAGCAAAAGTTGGCTGAAGAACTGGCGGTGATGAAACC
>CAIWMX010000053.1 GCA_903913885.1 uncultured Bacteroidales bacterium
CCACCACCCTGACGGGGTCCACCACCCTGACGGGGACCACCACCCTGACGGGGTCCACCACCCTGACGGGGTCCACCACCCTGACGGGGTCCACCACCCTGACGGGGTCCACCACCCTGACGGGGTCCACCACCCTGACGGGGTGGGCAGGTAAATTTTTATGGGTGTAAGATTCCATTGAAAAATTATTGTACTTTTGATATTATAAAAACAGCATCATGTTTAAAACAAATGAATACTTCGATGGCAACGTGAAATCGATTGCCTTCAGCACTCCCGACGGACCTGCAACCATGGGCGTCATGGCCGCCGGGGAATATGAATTCGGCACATCCTCCATTGAATATATGACCGTTATTTCCGGGACAATGGTCGTTCAACTGCCTGAGGAACAGGAATGGAAGACCTACGACCCGTTTGATACATTCATCGTTCAAAAAGACAAAAAATTCCGACTCCGCATCGCCGCTGACACGGCATATCTGTGCTTGTACAAGTAACTGGTTATTAACCTTTAATTGAACGCAACATGAAAAAACTGCTCATTATTATCGTTGTATCGCTGATTTCAGGAATTTCAACTTCGTTCAGCCAAGACAATGATGCGAAAGCGAAATCTGGAAAAACGAACCAGGCCGACCTTTACAATAACTTTTATCTCTCCTGCGGGATTGGATCGATATACTATTTTATTGACAACGAAGGGGCCACCGCCAATACTACGTCTGGCACCTTTCTCCTGGGATATTCCCGTTCGCTCAACAAGGTTGTTACGGTTGGGTTCCAGTTGACCTATACCAATTTCGGGCGTTCACAGCAACAGTACTCCTACCCGGATTATAGCTATAAATATGATGTCAATGACAACCTATGGCAGGGACTGGCAACGCTCCACTTCCATTACCTGAACCGGTCCTCCTTCAGCATGTATTCTGGCTTTGGGATGGGGGTAACCATGGACATGTACACCAAAACCAACACTTCGACCAATACCTACACCAAAGGCCAGAAGTTATTCCCGGCGACCCAGTTGACTCTCCTGGGATTTCGTGTCGGGCGTGCGTTTAGCTTTTTCGGCGAATTCGGGGTTGGTACCAATTCGATCATCAATGCCGGGATCAGCTATAAATTCGGGGATAATGATTAATCCCTGCATTGATGCTGGAATTTATTTAATTTAGTGGTGAATTTCACTTATGTCTCACCGCTGGCTTCTCATCCTTTTTTTTATTGCATCCACGGCAACCTGTTTATCTCAGGATCGTACCCTTGATTACTATCTTCAGCAGGGAGTGGCGAATAGTCCGCTGATGAAGGATCTTGCAAACCAGGTCCATTCAAACACCCTCGACAGCCTCATCGTTAAAGCTACGCGCCTGCCCCAGGTGAATTTCAACGGGACACTTTCCTATGCCCCGGTTGTAAACGGTTATGGATATAGTGAGGCCATTACCAACGGGGGTAATTTTACATCACTTGTCAATGTTTCCCAGCCTCTCTTCAATAACAAGACGGCGGAGGCACAGTATTCAAAGATCGGACTACTGAACAGGTCGCTGGTCAACACGACAGCCCTGTCGGAGCGGGACCTCAAGAAATCGATCACCGCGCAATTCCTTGCCGCATGTGCCGTATTCAGCGATCTTTCTTTCAACCAGGTCCTGATCAGCCAGGCCAGAGACGAGGAAAAGATGCTTGAAAGCATGGTTAAAAGCGGTTTATACAAACAAACCGAGTATCTCTCGTTTATGCTCGAACTTGAAACACTTGAATTCCAGTGGAACGATCTCCAAACGCAATACCAGCACGCTTTATCTGACTTGAACCTGATGTGCGGGATCAGCGATACCAATACCTGCAAACTTTCAATCCCTGATCTTGGACCTAAAGGCCAGGCAAGGGAATCTGGTTCGATCTTCTTCCAGCGGTTTGTCATCGACAGCCTCCGGATCCGCAACGACCTGTTGCTGACCGACCGGGGTTATAAACCAAAAATGGGATGGTACACCGATGCCGGGATGGTGAACACTGATCCGTCGACAGTATATAAAAATTTTGGAATGAGTTTTGGCCTTTCAATTTCCGTGCCGGTTTTCGACGGCAACCAGCGGAAAATCAATCTTGAAAAGCTGAAAACCTCGGAATCGACCCGGCTGAATTATCGGGATTTTTTCAGGGTTCAGTACCTTCAGCAGGTTCATCAGCTGAACCTGTCGCTCAAGCAAACCAACGATCTTTTACCCCGCCTTCAGAAACAGCTTGATCTCGCGGAGTCGATCATCAGGCAGGACAAGCAATTGCTGAACAATGGCGGGATCTCGATAACTGACTACATTATCGCCCTGAAAAACTACATAGCTATTCAGTCGAACCTGAATCAATACAGGATCAGGGTGTTGCAGATCATCAATGAATTAAATTATTGGAAAGACTGAACCCAGGATGAACAGAAATCTGATATTGTTAATGCTGGTTTTAATTGCATGCCAGCGACATGGCGGCGAACCGGGCGAAAACGTAGTAAACGCACGTGTTCCCGTCACGGTGGCATCTGTCGAAACCGGGGAGATGGCCGATTATCTCGATTTAACAGCCACGTCGGTATTCCAGGTGAAATCGGTGGTAAAAGCCACCGTAAGCGGGTATGTTGAGGAACAACTCGTCAATGTCGGAGACGTTGTATCAAAACCCGGGGAGTTGTTCAGGCTGAGAACCAAGGAGTCGGCCGCGATACGCCATGATTCGGCAAATTCGCTGGGTTTCTCGGGGCTGATCAAAGTGAAGGCCACACTCGACGGCATGGTCACCTCGATCGACCATCCGAAAGGGGATTATGTGCAGGAAGGGGACCAGCTGGCGGTTATTTCAGTCCAGGCAAGCCTTGTGTATATACTGGAAGTCCCGTATGAATACGGTGGCTATATTAGAACCGGCGCATCCTGCGATCTCATCCTTCCCGGTGGCGAAACGGTACAGGGACACATCAGGTCCCTGCTGCCATCGATGAACAACGCTGCTCAAACACGGCGATATATCATCCAGCCAACCACACACCGTAACGACCCCGAGAACCTGATCGCCCAGGTGAGGATCGTTAAAATGATGAATCCTAAAGCCATATCACTGCCTAAAACATGCATCCTGAGCGATGAAGTGCAGCAGAATTTCTGGGTTATGAAGCTCATCAACGATTCAATGGCCGTAAAAGAGATCATCAAACCCGGACTCCAGACCCACGACCGCGTGGAGATCGCTGAACCGGTTTTCAGCATTGCTGACCGGTTCCTGGCATCGGGCAATTACGGGCTGGGGGATACGGCGAAAGTTTTGGTGCAGGGGAAGAGGTAATTGGGTGACAAGGTGACAAGGTGATAGGGTTACAGGGTAACAGGGTAACAGGGTAACAAGGTAACAGGGTAACAAGGTAATAGGGTAACAGGAATATGAGTTTGGAGCGGAACCATTATCATTTTTTTCATAAGCCGATTCTTTTCGTGCTGCTGATGCTGCTGGTTGCCGGGCTGTGGTCGTATCACAGGATGCAGACCTCGCTCTTTCCGGATGTGGTATTCCCTAAGATAACCATCATCGCGGATAACGGGGAACAGCCTGTGGATAAGATGATGGTGACCGTAACCAAACCGCTCGAAATCGCCATCAAGCGGGTCAACGGGATCATCACGGTGAGGAGCAGCACCAACCGCGGGAGTTGTACAATAGAGGCTTTTTTTGAATGGAAAATCGACATCGATCTTGCCAAAGCCCAGCTTGACGCACGGATCAACGAAATAAAAAACCAGCTGCCGGCCGATGTCAACATCGTGGTGGAGGCCATGGGGCAAAGCATCTACCCGGTGATCGGGTATACCCTCGAGAGCCCGCAATACGGGCAGGTTGAATTGCGGAACAACGCGTTATACCTGGTAAGGCCACAGTTCTCGATGGTTCCGGGCATCTCCAACGTGGTGGTCAGGGGTGGGAAAACCAAGGAATTTGTGATCAAACCGGACGACGGCAGGATGATCCCGCTGGGCATCACGCCCCAGATGATCACCGATGCCATCGGCAACAATAATTTCGTTTCCTCAAACGGCTTGCTGTCGGATTACCGGCGCCTTTATCTTTCACTTACCGACACGCGCATTTCGACCCTTGATGATCTGAAAAACGTGGTGATCAGGAATGACGGACACAGGATCGTCAGGCTTTCGGATATCGCCACGGTGGGTTTCGATGAACAGCAAGAATTCATTCGCATCAATGCAAATGGCAGGGATGCCGTGATCGTCGACCTGGTAAAACAACAGGGGGTCAACCTGATTGATTTTGCCGGCGATGTCAAAGCAAAGGCTGAATCGATCAGGAAACAGCTGCCGAAAGGGATGGTGCTGAAACCCTATTATGACCAATCGGTTTTCGTGTCGAACTCGATCGACAGCGTACTCGAATGTATTTACGAAGGGCTGTTCCTGGCCATCATGGTGGTGATCCTTTTCCTGAGGTCCTTCCGGGCCAGCCTGAACGTGATCCTGGTCATACCCATCACGCTGGCCATGACCTTCACGGTGCTTTCCCTTGCCGGCATTACGCTCAACATCATGTCGCTGGGCGCCATTGCCGCCTCCATCGGGCTCATCATCGACGATGCCATCGTCATCATAGAGCAGATCCACCGGCTTCATGAAGAACAGCCAGAGAGCGACAAACGCGAAGTGGCAAAGGAGACTGTGAAGATGTTGTTCCCTGCCATGATCGGATCTTCCCTGAGCACCATCGTGATCTTCCTGCCATTTATCTTTATGGGCGGCGTTGCCGGCAGTTTTTTCAGGGAACTGACCATGACCATCGAAATCACGCTGGTTTGTTCCTTCTTTTCAACCTGGATCGGACTGCCCGCACTGCACCTGCTCATCGGTTACAAACCCCATACAAAACTGAAATTCCTTTCGAAATCAGCTGTTACCGATGAACAACCGCGTTTGGCCTGGCTGACCTGGTTTTTCAACAAACCAATTTTTGCCATCGGGTTTATCCTTATCCTGGCCGTGTCATCGGCACTGCTTGTCAACCAGCTGAAAACGGGTTTTCTGCCGACCCTGGACGAGGGCTCCATCGTACTCGACTACCTTTCCCCTCCCGGTACTTCGTTGGATGCATCCGACGAAATTCTCGACCAGGTGGATACGATCGTGATGAACCACCCGGAAGTAGCCACCTACATGCGCAGGACAGGGACCAACATGGCCTCCAGTATCAGCATGGCCAGCGGGGTGATTCCGCCAAATGAAGGCGATTATCTGATTCAGCTTAAACCGGGAACGAAGAAGACCACGGAAGAGGTCATCTCCGAAATCAGGGATAAAGTTGCGTCGCGGGTACCCGCACTGAACATTGAATTCGGTCAGCGTATCGCCGACCTGCTTGGCGACCTGATCGGCCGGCCCCAACCGGTAGAGGTTAAGATCTTTGGCGACAACCTAGCAGAGACCCGTGAAGTAGCAGCACGCGCCAAAGGACTGCTCCAGAAAATAAGCGGGGTTGTTGATGTGCAGAGCGGCATCATTGTGGATGGTCCCACCATCACCCTCTACCCCGACCAGGTAAAGCTCGCACAGTACAACATTACCCCCGCGGCATTCCAGTCTCAGATCCAGGCTTACAATGAAGGAGTTGAGGTGGGACAGGTTCAGGAAGGGGAGCAGATGCTTCGTATCCTGATGCGGTTCAGGAATTTCAGGGAGAACAGCTTATCGATCATCCGGAAACAGCCGGTCTTTTCCCCTGACGGGGCTTTCCGCCCGCTGGATTTCTTTGCCAGGGTCGAACTCTCGCAGGGCGAACCTGACATCACGCGCGAAGACCTGAAATCGAACGTTGTGGTTACTGCCCGGCTCGACCAGCGCGACATGGGCAGCGCCATCACAGAGATCCGCAAGGTGCTTGGTGAAAAACTGACGTTGCCGGCAGGGAGTTATATTTCCTACGGAGGAACTTACGCAGAACAGCAAAGTTCGTTCAGGGAGTTGCTGTTTATCCTCATTGCCGCTATTTTCCTGGTGTTTGCCGTACTCCTGTTTTTATTCCGCGACCTGCGGATGGCCTTCCTGGTGATCTTCATCTCCATCCTTGGCATCGGCGGTTGCATCTGGGCCCTCTTCCTTACCGGGATTCAGCTGAACGTGGGCAGTTACACCGGCATCATCATGATCGTGGGGATCATTGCCGAGAATGCCATCTTCACGGTGAACCAGTTTTCAACGACCTACAAACTGACCGGCGATGTCGACAAATCGGTCAACTACGCTATCTCGCTCCGAATCCGCCCCAAACTGATGACGGCCATCGGTGCGATCCTCGCTCTCATGCCCCTGGCCCTGGGTTTCGGCATTGGCGCACAGATGCAGCAACCCCTTGCCATCGCTGTGATCGGAGGGTTCATCACCGCCATGCCTTTATTGCTTTTCGTCTTCCCGTCGCTGCTAAGGCTGATATATTATAAAAAGGGGTAACAGGGTAACAAGGTAACAGGGTGACAGGGTAACAGGGTGACAGGTGTTTATTAGGTACGGAAAAAAATACTATCAGGACCACACATTCTAAATACGTACCTATATTTGTACTTTAATAGTAACTTATTCTCAAAATCCCATGAGAGTAGCAAATTTCACAGAGTTTAGAACAAACCTTTAGCAATTTCTCGATGAAGTTGAACAAAATAATGAAACGTTGATTATTAAAAGAGGGACCGGCCATGGTGCGGTCGTGATTTCCCTGGATGAATTCAAAGCCATTCTTGAAAATGTTCACTTATTGAGTTCCAGGCCAAACGCCAACAGATTATATGAATCTATCCAACAAATGAAAACGGGAGCAATAATCCAGACTGATTTAATTGAAAATGCATGAGAATTGTTTTTTCAAAAAACTCATGGGAGGATTATCTGTCCTGGCAATCAGAGAATAAAAAAATATTAACGAAGATTAACGATCTGATTAAAGAGTTTGAAAGAACGCCCTATGTGGGCGGCGGGAAACCTGAGGCTTTGAAATATGACTTAGCCGGTTTATGGTCACGACGAATTGAAAGAGAACACAGGCTGGTATATCAAATTTCTGACAGCGATGTTTTGATTTATTGTTGCCGGTACCATTATGAAAAATAGTATTGTCGCCGAATGAACTGTCCAACGCTACTCTTATTTCTTGCACTTTTCATTGCCGTTTTCTGTAACGGTCAATCCGGGAAACCAGTCAATCAACCAAGCCCGAAGGAGATCGTTGAGATCGGTGGTCCTCCCGAAATCAGCGCCGAATTTCCTGGGGGCAAAGATTCGATATACAGGTTTTTCGGTTGCCATATGCATCTGCCGGATTCCGTTAAAAGCGTCTACCCGCATCTTAAAGCGTTCATGGAACTCAACATCGACGAACACGGGAAGATACTTAAAGCTAAAGTACTCAGAAATATCAACAGGGTGGTCGATGATGAACTGATCAGGGTGGCCCTGCTGATGCCCGCCTGGAAACCGGCACGTACCAGGGGCATGAGCGAACCCAGTTATTATAACCTGGTGATCCAGGCTGATTTTACCATGACAGATAAAAAATAGCCAAAACCTATACGTATGTCAATACGAAATTTTCTGGTTCTGTTGCTGCCTGTGTTTCTTGCAGTTCAGCTTCATGCCCAAACCCTGCAGGATGACGTGGTATACCTGAACAACGGCACCTTCCTTAGGGGCAAGATTACGGAACAGGTGCCAGGGAAATCAATCCGGATTTTAGTCGGGAGAAAGGATACCCTGCTGGTGCCGATGACCGACATAAAGATGATGCGAAAAGAGGATAAGCCTACGGAGTCGGATAAGAACTACGAGAATGGTGTGAAGGCATGGGGCTACACTTTTATGACGGATTTGTCATTTGGACTTGGCAAGCTGGAAGGGCTCGACCGGTATATGAATGCCCCGGAAAGCCATTATTCAGTAGGACTTTCGGTATTCAACGGGGTTACCATCACCCCCTATATCCAACTGGGGATCAGCGCCGGGCTGGAGATGTGGAACGACCGTTCATTTTTACCCGTTTATCTTGATTTAAGGGCCAACATCCTCAGGGACGACAATACCCCGTTTATTTATGTTAACACGGGATATTCCCTTGGATGGCAGCCGGGCGAGGTGGGCGCCAACCTGGGCGGGGCGGTGGCCGGCCTGGGCATCGGTGCGAAATTCAGGATCGTCAACCGGCGGGTCATGTCTGTTTCGCTTGGGTATCATTTCCAGCAGACACATGAGTGGCAGATAAGTAATGCCGTGAAGAGCACGGCCACCCGCGATTCACATTTTGTACTGTTCAGAATGGGTTTGGCCTTCTGACGGACTCGTTCCCCCCGGGATTATTTCAGCGTGTGTACTTTGATGAAGTTGGTCCCCCCGGCCTGGTGCGCCGGGATCCCGCCAATGATAAGGATCTGGTCGCCTGCCATTGCCAGGTTCCGTTCATGAAGAATATTTTCGACTACGGCTACCATCTCCTCAAAAGTGTCGGGATGGACATCGACCAGGATAGGCCGCACCCCCCAGAGTAAATTTAATCCATGGTAAACCTTGATATGGGTTGTAAAGGCATAAACCGGGGCTACCGGGCGTTCGGCTGCAATAAACTGGGCGCTCCGCCCGGTGGTGGTTAACACCACCATGCATGCCGGACTGATCACCTTCTCCATCTGGTTGGCGGCGCGGCTCAATGCCATAATAGGCTCATGGCCTGAAGGAGGGTATGTTTTGAACTCGATCCTGCTTTCAACATCCATCGCGATCCTGACCATCATCTCTACAGCTTTCACGGGAAAATCGCCCATGGCCGTCTCTCCTGAAAGCATGATGGCGTCGGTGCCGTCGATGATGGCGTTGGCTACGTCGCTGGCCTCCGCGCGCGTGGGGCGCGGCTCGTGGATCATGCTCTCGAGCATCTGCGTTGCCGTGATCACTGTTTTCCCGGTGCGGTTACACAATTCGATGATGCGTTTCTGCAGCATGGGCACTTTGTCGGGGCTCATCTCCACACCCAGGTCGCCCCGGGCGACCATGATGCCGTTCACCGCGTTCACGATCTCCTCCAGGTGCTCAATGGCCTGCGGTTTCTCGATCTTGGCGATGATAGGCTTAGCAAATCCCTTGTCTGCAATGAGTTTCCGAAGGGTGATCACATCTTCGGCCGACCTGACAAAGCTGAGCGAAACCCAGTCAATGTCCTGCGAAAGACCGAATTCCAGGTCGCGGATATCTTTTTCAGTCAGGGATGGCAGCCGGAGGTTCAGGTTGGGGAAATTGACCCCCTTATGATCGGTCAGGCTTCCGCCTTCAACGACCCGGCAGAGAACGTTGCTTCCCTTTATTTCAGTGACTTCCAGTTCGAACAACCCGTCGGCAAGCAGCACCTGCATCCCGGGCTTCGCCTCTTCGGCAACATAGGGATAATCGATCGGGATGCCGCCGCTACCGGGAACATAGTCCGCAACAGGCACAAGGGAATTAACCTCGCCCTGCCTGAGTTCGATCTTCCCGCCGGGAAGCTGGCCGACCCTGATCTTGGGTCCCTGGAGGTCCTGCAGGATGGTGATGGGTTTGTTCAGTTCGCCGGAGATCTGGCGGAGTGCGATGATCACCTTTGCGTGGTCTTCGTATTTTCCGTGCGAGAAATTCAGGCGGGCCACATCCATCCCTGCCAGGATAAGCTGGCGGATCATTACGGGGGAGCTGCTTGCCGGGCCGATCGTGGCGACGATTTTGGTTCGGCGGTAGGGGGTTTGCATGGGTTGTATCTTTTTTGTAATCGGGAGGAAGTATGCTGCGAAATTATATTGAAAACCTGGAAAATGCAACGCGAATAAAGTGTTTTTAAAGTTCAATGCTGTCGCCATACTGCGGCAGGAAAGGTTGAAGGCCGTATCGGTGGAGGAGGATGTTGGCCAGGATGATCCTGGCTTTTTCTTCGCCGTGTGTCAAAACGACCCGCGGGCGGTCGGGGGCGAGGATGTTGAACCAGTCGAGCAGGTCCGACTGCCCGGCATGGGCGCTGAACCCGCCGAGCTTGTAAATCTGCGCGCGTACGGCAATCCGCTCCCCGTAAATATTGACGTACTTGTCGCCATTGACCAGTTTGCGCCCCAGAGTGCCTTCAGCCTGGTAACCCACAATCAGGACCGAAGTTTCGGGCCGCCATAAATTATGCCGGAGGTGATGCTGGATGCGTCCCGCGTTGCACATGCCCGAACCGGCGATGATCATGCAGGGGCCGGGAACATCGTTGAGGTGTTTCGATTCCTCGGCCGTCTCGGTTGGATGGATGAATCCCTCATCGCGCTGCAGTTCGCCGCTGCCCTGGAATTCAACCATGTCATCGTCGAAAAGTTCGGGGTGGCTCATGTAAATCCTGGAAGCCTCGATGGCCATCGGGCTGTCGATATAGATCGGAAACCTGCGAAGCCCCCCTTTTCGGAACGCCTGTTCGATGTAATAGAGGATATCCTGCGTTCGGCCGATGGCAAAGGAAGGCACAAGGATCTTCCCCTTTGTTTCCATGGCGGTTTTGATGATGCTGATGGCTTCATCGATGGTTTCCTGCAGCGGCTTGTGGTTGCGGTCGCCATAGGTCGATTCCATGATCACCATGTCGGCCTCTTTAAATGGCTCTGAATCGCGCACGATGGGCATCCCGTGCGGGCCCAGGTCGCCCGAGAAAATGACGGATTTCTGTTTGCCATGTTCTGTTAATACCAGTTTCAGCGTACCGGATCCCAGGATATGACCTGCTTCATCCACGATGATCTCCATGCCCGGGGCGACAAGATACAGCTGGTGATAGGGTAAAGGTTTCATCTGGCTGATGGCGCCTTCCACGTAATCCTCGTCGAACAGCGGTTTTATCCTGGTCCTGCCGGTCCTCGACAGCCGCCGGTTCAGTTTTTCAAGGTCGGAGGTTTGCACTTTGAGCGAATCTCGCAACACCAGCGCGACCAGGTCGATGGTGGCCGGGGTCCCGAAAATCGGGCCGCGGTAGCCGTCGCGCACGGCCAGCGGCAACCGGCCGCAATGGTCGAGGTGGGCATGGGTGAGCACGATGGCGTCGAGGGTACGGTAGTTCACCGGGGGCGCTTTTTTATTCCTGGTCTCATCGCGCCTGCCGCCCTGGAACATCCCGCAATCGATGAGGATGCGGGCTTCGGAAGATTCACAGTAATACGCTGTTCCGGTAACCCCGCCGGCAGCGCCAAAGAATGTGATTTTCATTTGCCTGAAGATTATTTCAAAGAAGTGTACCGGAGGTAAAGGTACTGAAAATCCTGAATCAGCCCATCCAAAATCGTAAATCGTAAATCGTAAATCGTAAATCGTAAATTGGGATACCGGAAAATAGAAAATAAAAAAGCGCCGTATTCAGCGCTTTTTTGTGGGATGTGAGGGAGTCGGAGCCCATTTTAAACAATTATATTTTACTGATGGTTTCGAAAGGTGATAGAAAACTATGGCAACTTTTCAGATGGAAAATTTCCTTAACCCGGATTTCCTGATTATGAGTTCTTTCATTGGTCAGAAGTGATATTCAAGTATATTTGTGTGACCGAAACATTACCCATGATGGATAAGAAATTTGCTGAAATAATTTCTTTCATTAAACAAACCCGCAACAAGGTACTGCAGATTGTTAACACAGAACTGATTAATCTTTACTGGAATGTAGGGGCTTATATCAGCGGGCAGGTTGTCCGTGCTGCCTGGGGTGATGGAACCATTGATGACCTGGCTGATCTTATTAAAAAGGAGCATCCTGATTTGAAAGGATTCAACCGTAGCGGGCTTTTCAGGATGAGACGGTTTTATGAAACATACGCTAATTCGAAATTTGTGTCGACAGTGTTGACACAAATAGTCATCGGGAGTGGTGAACTCCAACCTCAAAACAGATAACTTTGAAAAAAAAAGCAACACATAAGAAACCTGTTTTTTCTTGGAAGGTACATTCCTGCAAATAGTTTGGTTCGGGGTACTTTTTGAAATTTCAATTGGCTGTTAAGTAATACTTAAACACCGTATAGGAGATCAATTTCAGAATATAAGTACCCTTATGTATTGCTTTTACTTTTATGTAAATCAATAAGCAAAAGCAAAGTTATGAAAAAAGAAAAAGTAAACAAGGGAGTAATTAAAATGGGAAGTGGGTTGCCCGTATTTAACCATTTTGCAGCAGGAATTGATATAGGCGACACCCTCCATTGTGTTGCCATCAACGATGGTAATGGTGGGCATGAAGTAAAAACCACTTCGGCATTTACATGCGATTTAACCGAAATTGTGGATTATTTGAAAGGCAATGGAATTACCACCGCAGCCATGGAAAGTACGGGTGTGTACTGGTTGCCCCTTTACATCATGCTTGAGGAGGCAGGAATAGAACCCTACTTAGTCAATGCAAAGCACGTAAAAAATGTTACAGGGCGAAAGAAAGATGACACAGATTCTATATGGATTCAAAAGCTTCATACTTGTGGTCTGTTGCAGAAAAGTTTTCAACCAGACAATGAAATTCGTTTGCTAAGGAGTTACACCCGCCAGCGAAAAAATTTAATCCTATTGGGC
>CAIWMX010000054.1 GCA_903913885.1 uncultured Bacteroidales bacterium
AGACGTGTGCTCTTCCGATCTCTCCGGCAAATTTCTTTTTATATATTTTGGTCGAATTGAGATTTTATCTGACAACCTGAATTTCTCTAACTTCTGGTGATCATCCCCATGATTTTTCGAATAAACAGCAATATCGTATTGATCAAAGAGCGTTTGAATTTCTTTTATGTTTTCTTTATCCACTTCCGATAAACTTGACCTTTTAGAGTATTTGAACCAATCCATTAGAAACTGTTGCAATTTCTGGCTTGAAATCGATTTTTGTTTTCCGTGAGCCACTCGTTTTTCAAGTTCTTCCTGAATTTTTCTAACATCATCTTCAAACCGTCTCATAATAGTAGAATTTTGATTCATGATCACATCTAAGCAAAGCTATTAATTATTCTGTTGTTGATTATTGTATACGGTACTGGTGACAAATTTTCTGGCTAAATATGCACCAAAAAATGTCAAATGTGCTCTGGAGTGGTCAAAAATGGCAGTTTTTGCTATTTTGCGGTTTTACCGTGACCTCAATTTTTTAGAGTGCCCGAAGGCAAAAACCGTTATTGAAACATTATATGGATTAATTTCATGTCCAAATCTTGATACAAGCCATCTATTGGAAAACTTCATGCCAAACCATTTTATGGTTAAAATAACCGATTCATTTAAGCTTGCCGATCCTGCCCCCGTTACATAAATCACCGAATTACGATCCACTTTAGATTCTTTCCCAGAATTATAGTTGGTGTTTAGGTTTCTACGCAATTTCCCCACCCGTAGAATTCTAAAGAAACAAATATATATATATAGATCAGAACCATCATTACGGCTGGTTCTCTAAAATCAATTGATCCTCCAATGAGATCACTGACACATTAGAAAAGTGGAATAAAAAAAAGGCCCGTGGGCCTTTTTTTAACACCAGTCCTACTTTGGCATTTTATTCAACTCTTCAATTCCATTCATAATGGTAGAACCATCAATAGGGGGGAGGGACTATTATATAAGTATTCAACGCTTACTCTTACCGTTTTTTATTCTATCAAGCTCACTTTGTGGAATTCTAACAGCATCCTTTTCGCCAGCACCTGTCTTACTTGCTTGGATATCACCTTTTTTGATTTTGTTGTAGATGGTTTGTCTTTCCACGCCTAATTGTACCGCTGCTTCCGCTGGTGTTCTCATGGGATCGTTTTGGTTTTCCTCAGTAACAACAGGAAGGTGCTGTAGTTTTTCTTTTCTTTCAAGTAGCTCTTTTTTCAGAAGAACCAAGCCTCTTACCTCTTCTATTGCTTCCAATATATCTGCAACATCTTGGGGATTCTTGATTCTCTTGATAACTTTCTTGATCTTACTGAATGCTATGAGTAACTCGGGATTTGACATATTATAACATTTTATAATGATTTGACAATGATCAAAGATAATGAACCTTTTTGAAGGAAAAAAAAACCTTGGTTGTAACAAATCCGTAACAAATCCAGTTTTCACCTAAAAACAAAACCCCGAATAAATTAATATTCAGGGTTTTATAAATTATACAGTGTTGACCCACCAGGATTCGAACCTGGACCGAGAGAACCAAAATCTCTTGTGCTGCCGTTACACCATGGGTCAGGGAAATTAAAAATTAAAAATTAAAAATTAAAAATTACAAAAATCTATCAAACGTCCCACGTCCTTCGTCCCACGTCCTTCGTCCTTCGTCCCACGTCCTTCGTCCTTCGTCCTTCGTCCTTCGTCCTTCGTAACCGAATTCGGCCTGCAAAGGTAGAAAAATTTTCATTTTTACAGCAGGGAACGGGTCAAAAAAAATACTAATCCGGGGTTGAGGGTTATTTTGTACTTTTGCGCCGGATTATTTCCCGAAAAATCACCATGCTATGAAGAAATTCCAGAACCTGAACAACATCTTCGGTTGGGCTACATTTATTATTGCCTCAGCAGTTTACCTGCTCACCATCGAGCCTACCGCAAGCTGGTGGGATTGCGGGGAGTACATCGCCACGGCATTCAAGCTCCAGGTGGGCCATCCTCCCGGGGCGCCCCTGTTCCAGATGATCGGCCGGTTCTTCTCCCTCTTTGCCTTTGGCGACGTATCGCATGCTGCACGCATGGTCAACGTCATGTCGGGACTTTCAAGCGGCTTCACAATTTTATTCCTGTTCTGGAGCATCGTCCTCTTTGCGAAAAAACTGATGCCTTCGGAGGATGAAATGACCGACGGTCAGATGTACACGGTGTTTGCCGCCGCCTTCATCGGCTCCATGGCCTACACCTTCAGCGACACCTTCTGGTTTTCGGCTGTGGAGGGCGAAGTTTACGCCATGTCGTCGTTTTTTACCGCCATTTCCTTCTGGGCTATCCTGAAATGGGAAACGGTGGCCAGTGAGAAGCATTCATTCAGGTGGCTGATCCTCATATCTTTCCTCATCGGTCTTGCCATCGGCGTTCACCTGCTCAACCTGCTGGTCATCCCGGCAACCTGCATGGTTTACTATTATAACAAGTTTGATACCACCAAGCTGGGGATGCTGCTTACGTTCATCATCTCCATCCTGGTGCTTGCCTTTGTCATGTTCGTCATCATCCCCTGGACGGTTCAGCTGTCGGGGAAATTCGAACTGCTCTTTGTCAATGGCTTCGGAATGCCCTTCAATTCGGGAACCGTCATTTATTTCGCACTGCTGGTCGGTTTGCTGATCTGGGGGTTGTACATCACCCATAAAAAGGGAAAGACGATCCTCAACACCATCATCCTGGCTTTCACCTTTATCATGATCGGGTATTCATCCTTCCTGATGCTGGTGATCAGGGCCAATGCCGACACGCCGATCAATGAAAATGCCCCCAAGAATGCCATCAGCCTTCTTTCGTACCTTAACCGCGAGCAATATGGCGATTTCCCCATTGCCTACGGGCAATATTACAGCGCCCCCATCGTCGACTATGCCGACGGCAACCCGGTTTACGAGAAAGATGTGAAATCGGGGAAATACATCGTCATCGACACCCGCAAGGGAACGGTTCCTGTGTGGGATCCGCGCTTCACCACCATCTTTCCGCGCATGTGGAGCAACCAGCGCAAAGGGTCGGAGGCATTCTACAAGAAATGGGGAGGCGAAGGCGTTCCCATCGAAGTCACCTCGCGCGACGACAAGCCTGAAACCCGAAACCGTCCTACCTTTGGTGAGAACCTGAAATACTTTTTTACCTACCAGATCGGCCATATGTACATCCGTTACTTCATGTGGAATTTTGCCGGCCGGCAGAACGATGTGCAGGGTTATGGCGGCATTGAAGACGGGAACTGGATCAGCGGGATTCCGTTCCTCGACAAAATGCGGCTGGGCCACGACCAGTTGAACCTGCCCGACAGCAAAATGAACAGGGGAACCAACAAATATTACATGCTTCCGCTCCTCCTGGGATTGATCGGGTTTTTCTTCCATGTGGGCAAGGACTACAAAGGAACCCTGATCATATCGCTGCTGTTCATCATGACCGGACTTGCGATTTTGGTTTACCTGAACCAGCAGCCCTACGAACCGCGTGAAAGGGACTATGCCTACGCGGCATCGTTCTATGCATTCGCGATCTGGATCGGGCTGGGGGTCATCCCCCTGGTCAACTGGTTGCGGAAGAAGATGCAGGAAAACCTGGCTGTGATCATCGTCTTCGTGCTGTGCCTCGTGCTGGTTCCCGGGATTATGGCGAAGGAAAACTGGGATGACCACGACCGTTCGGGAAAATATTCGTGCCGCGATTTTGCAGCCGATTACCTGAAATCGTGCGAACCGCAGGGCATCCTCTTCACCAACGGCGACAACGACACCTTCCCGTTATGGTACGACCAGGAGGTTGAAGGGATCGGCACCGATGTGAGGGTGGTGAACCTGATGCTTGCCTCGGGCCCGTGGTACATCAACCAGCTCTATCAGAAAGCCTACACCTCCGAACCAATCCCGCTGGCGTTAAGCAGGGAGCAGTACCGTCAGGGAACAAACGACATCGTGCCGTTCTACGATATCGGCCTGAAAGGCTACGTGGAACTGAAGGACATGATCGACTTTATCAAGAGCGATGATCCGCAAACCTTCCTGCCGTTGCAGAACGGTGAAAAAATGAAATTCTTCCCATCGAAAAAGGTTAAAATAACCGTCGACTCTGCCGCGTGCGTGAAGTATGGCATCGTGCCCAAACACCTTCGCGGTAAAATGGTTGATTCGATCTGCTGGACCATCAAGTCGAACCAGTTGTATAAAAACGACCTTATGCTGCTCGACCTCCTTGCCTCGAACAAGTGGGAACGGCCACTCTATTTTGCCGCCCCATCGAGCGTTAGCCATTGTGTGGCGATCGACTCATTCTGCCATGTAACAGGCTGGGTATATAAATTCATGCCTGTCAAGGCCGAAGACGATGATTATATTAGCGGAATGGGCGGGGTCGATGCGCTTACCTCCTACGATATCCTTAAAAACAAATGCGCCTGGGGCAACCTGAGCGATCCCCACGTTTATGTCGATCCTGAAAGCCTCAACAATGCCGTAAGGCCGAAGACGAACTTCATGCGCGTCGCGCAGTCGCTCATGCTGCAGGGCAAAAACAGGGAAGCCATCGAAATGCTGGATACTTACCTGAAGAACTTCCCCGACTCCAAGTTTCCGTTCGACATGTACATGCTGCCATTCGCAGAGATATATTACAAAGCAGGGGCAACCGACAAGGCAAACAAACTGGTCGAGCGGGTCTCGGTGATATACAGCCAGAACCTCGATTACTATTATGCTTATTCAAGCCAGAACCGGGCCTATTTCCAGCAGGATATTCAAACCTCGCTCGGCGTACTGCGGCGATTGTCGATGCTTGCATCTGAAAACAAACAACCGGCGCTGGCCTCCAAAATGGATGCGCTGTTCAATACGAAGTTAAAGTCATTTCAATAGGAAGAAAAAAGAAATATGCTGTTATCCATTGTCTGGAATCCGAGTCCTGAGATCTTCAGTCTCGGCGGTTTCGCTGTAAGGTGGTACGGGCTTTTTTTCGCACTCTCCTTTTTCCTGGGATACCTGATCATGCTGAAGTTCTTTAGCAAGGAGGGCGTACCTGTTGCGCTGCTGGATGAGCTTACCACCTGGATGATCATCGGTACCATCGTGGGAGCACGGTTGGGGCATGTCTTTTTTTATGAGCCATCGTGGTACCTGGCCCATCCCATCAAGATCCTGGAGGTGTGGGAAGGCGGGCTTGCCAGCCATGGGGCGGCTGTGTGCATCCCCCTCTCTGTTTTTATCTTTTCCCGTATGCGCGGAAAACCGTTTTTATGGTTCATGGACCGGGTTGTCATCACCGTTGCCCTGGCTGGTTTTATGATCCGTATGGGAAACCTGATGAACTCTGAAATTTACGGACTGCCTACCAGCTTGCCCTGGGGTTTTAATTTCCTGCGCTCTTCAACCCCGTCCGACGGCCTTGTTCCCCGGCATCCGACCCAGATCTACGAGGCGTTGTCGTACCTCGCTATCTTCTTCCTCCTTTGGTGGTATTACTATAAAAAAGATGGGAAACCGGCCCTGGGAATGATATTCGGAATGTTCATGGTGTTGGTGTTCGGAGTCCGCTTTTTTATTGAATTCATCAAGGAGCCCCAGGTAGGATTTGAACGCGGCCTGCCCCTGAACATGGGGCAGATGCTCTCGATCCCACTGATCATCGCAGGGATCACGCTGATTGTTCTTGCCCGGAAGAAGCCGAAGGAGGCTTAACAGCCATAGCTGCAATCCTGCTTTTCAAATCGGCATAATCATTCCGGATCACCATCCCGGGGAAATTTTTTGACATTTCCAGTGCGTACAGCAGGTCGAAATCCTTTTGGGTTGTTGAAAAATAAATCTTTTTGTCCATCAGGTAACGGGCAAGATACTCCTGCTCGGTTTGGCCGGGCGTAGGGATGAAGATCGCGCGTTTGCCCAGCGTCACCAGGTCCATGATACTTGAATAGCCTGAACGGCATATCACCAGCGCCGACTGGTTGATCAATTCCTGCATCTTCGCGGTTTCAAGGTGTGAAAACACATGAATCCGGTCGTCAAGCACATAGGCCTCATCCGATTCAGGAATACCCCTCACCATGGCCACCTGCATGTTGATGTTGACCAGTTGCATCAGTATTTTCTCTTCCAGGATGCTGCGTTGCGGCTCAGGTCCCGACAGCATCACCAGCAGATCGAAACCGGGAGACTGATAATCGTGGAGGCGCTGCTTCCCGATTGAAAACCTGGATAATATCCCGATGAAAAAGGCATTGCCCGGAAGTTTTGGCGGATGTGAAAGGGCCCCTGCCAGCCCCCGGTGTGCTTCAAAATCGGGAATCCAACATTCTTTATAGTGCCGGATGAACCAGTAATTAATTCTTTTAAGTATGCCCTTCAGGAACAGAAATCCGGCAGGTACCTGGATATCGAGCTGGTGGGTCATGAATACAGAAGGGATTGTTGCATGCCAGCACCCGTAGCGGTTATCGGAGATGATCAGCGAGGCCCCGGTCTGGCGGGCGATGGTTTTCAAAGCGTAGTGCTCGCGCCATATGCCAAACAGCAGCCTGGGCAGCGCCCGCAGCATCTTCAGCGCAATCCAGCCATTTTTCGGGTAGGTGACCGGGGTTCCAGGGAAATCGATGACCTGCGTTCCGGGGTATTCTTTCCTGATAAATTCAAGCGGGCGGCCGCTTGCGGCAATAATGACCTCAAAGCCCAACTCGCCGAGCTTCTGTATAAGGGGAACACACCGGCTTGCGTGACCAATGCCCCAGTCCATCGGGCAAACCAGCACTTTTTGCTTTTCAGTATTAGGCATCCGCCATATTTTGTTATTCAGTCCATTTCAAAATTACGTGCATTTTACTCTGCCGGAAAAAAAAGTTATTCACACCGTATTACCTTTTATGAACTAAACCGATTAAGCAGAAGAAAAGAGTACATCGAATATCGAATACTGAATCTCGAATATCGAATGCCTATTACCTAATGCCTATTGCCTACAACACAGAATATTGAACAACGAATCTTGAAACATGAACTTTGGGATATGGAAGATAATGAACTTATTTACCGGATAGGGTTGACGCTCATTCCCGGGGTGGGGGATGTACTCGGGAAAAAACTGGTGACCATTTGCGGAAGTGCCGGGGCGGTATTCAGAGAGCCTCGGCGTCATTTGAAGAAGATGACGAGGGTGGGGGAGCTGCTGGCGCAGGCAGTGGGCAATAAAGATATTCTTTTGCAGGCGGAGAAAGAGATTGCCTTTATTGACCGATACCATATTTCTCCCCTTTACTTTCTGGATCCCGGGTATCCGCAACGGCTCAGGCACTGTTTCGACGGGCCGGTCATGCTTTTTTACAAGGGGAACTGCGACCTGAACGCAACCCGTGTTCTCGGGATCGTGGGTACGCGCAATGCCACGGATTACGGGAAGACGGTTACCCGTGACCTGGTTTCGGGACTGGTATCGCAGCAGGTTCTGATTGTGAGCGGCTTGGCGTATGGCATCGACAGCCACGCACACAGGTATGCACTTGATTTCGGGTTGAATACGGTTGGGGTGCTCGGACACGGGCTGGATATGGTGTATCCATGGATGCACCGGCCGCTGGCCGAAAAGATGGTGACGCAGGGAGGTCTTGTCACCGAATTCATGAGCGGTACAAAGCCCGATCGCACAAATTTCCCCAAGCGCAACCGGATCATTGCCGGGTTGGCCGATGCAACGGTGGTGGTGGAAGCAGGGAAGAAAGGGGGCGCACTCATCACAGCCGACATTGCCAACTCTTACAACCGGGATGTTTTTGCAGTGCCGGGCCGGGTAAACGATCCCTTTTCCGAAGGGACCAATTACCTCATCAGGACCAACCGGGCATCGTTGATTCAAAAGGCGGAAGACATCGAATACCTTATGGGTTGGAAGGAGGGTGCTGCCGTGCAACCCCCGGTGCAACGCAGGTTTTTTGTCGAAATGACGCCGGAGGAGGAGAAAATCGTGGCGCTGTTGCAGGAAAAGGGACAGTTGGGAATTGATGAGATCTGTTTCCTGACAGAAAATCTGATGAGCAAAGTGTCGGCAGCCCTGCTCAACCTTGAGTTTGAAGGGGTGGTAAAGTGCCTTCCGGGCAAGTTGTATGAACTAATCTGACTGTTCTGCGACACTCATGGCAGCTTTGATGCCAAGCACAAAGACAATGATGGTGGAACCGAAGGAAAACACGCTGAGCAGTTTGAAATCGCTGGTGAGCAGACAAAAATTGAAGATCCCGTGAAAAAAGACCGCACCCATCAATCCCGTAAGTGAATATACGATCCGCGCCTTCAGGAATTTAGCCATGCCAACGAAGAATCCCATGATTACAGAAAAAAGGATGTTGGCAGGAACAAAAATATAGGCATAGAGGATCGGGGGCAACTGCAGCCGGATGCCGAAGACATTAAAGGCAAAAAGGAAAAGGGCCATGGTGCTGAATCCAAGTGCGATCATGATCGAAAAGGTGATAACGTCCATTGGTTTCCTGATTTCCTCTTTATTAACGAAGAAATACCGCAGGACAATGAATTTGCCAAGTTCGGCGCTCCCTCCGATCGTGATGAAAGAATAAAACAGGGTCCGTTTAAGGTTCCCGAGGTCATTAAGGCCAAGCCTGGAGGAAATAGCTTCGGCTGCCAGGAAAATCAGAATGCCGGCTCCGCCTGCAAGATAACTTAACAAAAGGAGGCGGCTGAATCCGGCGCTGGCGCGTTTCCTGAAATACAAATACATGACAACGGCAACGAGTGGGGCGATGATCAGGGTGATGTTTGCGTTTGGTCTCATGAATCTGGTTTAGGGGATATTCCGGCCAAATGTAATTAATTTTTATACTTTTACAAACAAAAAAATCAGATCATTCTTTTGGAAGGGATTGTTGTAAAATCGACGGGAAGTTGGATCACGGTGCGCATGCCCGATGGTTCGCTGTGCTATTGCAAACTGAAAGGCCAGTTTCGCATGCGCGATATAAAACATACCAACCCGGTGGCTATTGGCGATCGCGTGGAGGTTGAACATACCGGCGGCGACAGCCATGGGATGATCACGCACATCAGGGAACGTGAAAATTACATCATCCGCAAGTCCAAGAATTTATCAAAGATCTCCCACATCATCGCAGCCAACCTCGACCATGCCTACCTGATCGTGACCCTGGCACAGCCTCAGACATCAAACGGGTTTATCGACCGTTTCCTGGTGACTGCCGCCGGGTATTACATCCCGGCAAGTCTTATTTTCAACAAGATAGACATTTATAATCCTGATTTGATGCTGATCCTGGATGAACTGACCTCGATCTATGAACAGGCCGGATATCCGTGTTACCGTGTGTCGGCACTTCGCGGTGATGGCATTCCCCGCATCAGGGAGTTGCTGAAAGGGAAAGTCAGTCTCTTTTCGGGCCATTCAGGTGCGGGCAAGTCGGCTTTGATCAAGGCCGTAAACCCTGCACTCAACCCGCGTATCGGCAGGTTGTCGGATACTCATCAGAAGGGAATGCACACCACGACTTTTGCAGAAATGCTCGAACTGGAAGGAGATGGCTTTATCGTTGATACGCCGGGGATCAAGGAGTTCGGCCTGATCGATTTTGACAAAACTGAAATTCACCGGTGCTTCCCCGAGATGGACCGGCTGCTGCCGCAGTGCCAGTATAAAAATTGTTCTCACACCCATGAGCCGGGCTGCGCCGTGAAGGCGGGACTTGAAACGGGGGCAGTGAGTACCCTACGTTATAATTCATACCTTAGCATCCTCAATGATCGCTAAACAACTGATAACCGATTTGGTCGTTCCGCTTAAAGCTGCGGATACCGGCGTGTTTGCCATCGCCATGATGGATGAGTGCCGGCTTTCGCACCTCCCGGTCGTCGAGGACCAGGATTTCCTTGGGGTCATTTCCGACAAGGACATCCTGGCCATGGCTGAACCTGAAAAGCCAATAGGTATTGAAAAATCAGCGTTCAACCATACCAATATTGATGAAAATCAACATATTTACGAGGCTGTCAGGGTTTTTTCAGCGCTTAACCTCACCATGCTTCCTGTGGTTAATTCAAAAAACCATTATATCGGCGCCATCACCCTGCAATCGCTCGTGATGCACATGGCAGAAATGGCAGCCATCCAAAATCCCGGGGGGGTGATCGTGCTGGAAATCAACAATAAGGATTACAGCATTATTGAAATCGGACAGATTGTGGAGTCGAACGATGCCAAAATTCTCAGCCTTTACGTTACCTCAAATCCCGATTCAACCAACATGGAGGTCACCATCAAGGTGAACCGCATTGATATCGGCGCCATCCTCCAAACGTTCGATCGCTACAATTACGTGGTTAAGGCACGGTGGTCGCAGGAGGATGCCTACAGTGAAGGTTTGCAGGACCGTTTTGATGCTTTGATGAATTACCTGAGCATCTGACCCATGAGGCCAACGCGATTTTCTTTGTTTTACCTGCTGCACCCGGGATGTACCCTGCTCTTTTTACTGATTGGTTTTTTCTGCCAGGGGCAGGATACACTAACCGGATTAAAGGGAAGCCGGTCAGGATTGCTGGTCATAAGGAAAATCATCCTTTCGGGCAATAAAATCACCCACGACCGCATCATTACCAGGGAACTTAAATTCAGGGAAAATGATACCGTATCGCTGCCGGATCTCCAGGCGGCCATGCGTGCAAGCCAGCACAATGTCTTCAATACGAATCTTTTCAACTTTGTGACCATCGACACCCTTAACGCAGCAGGAACAGGGTACACCGATGTGAAAGTTTCGGTTGTGGAGCGATGGTATATCTGGCCGATCCCCCTGTTTGAAATATCGGAACGGAATTTTAACGTGTGGTGGGCAACCCGCGATTTCAGGCGACTCACCTACGGAATTGATTTTACCTTTTACAACTTCAGGGGGCGTAATGAAACCCTGCGCATCCTGGCCCATTTCGGATACAACCAGCTGTATGGGTTTACCTACAAAATACCCTATCTTAACAAGAAACAGACGATTGGGATGGGGGTTGGCGCCGGCGTTGAATTCAACCATGAACTGGCGGTGGCGACGGTTGATAACAAACCGGTCAATAAAAAAGATAGCTCGGCCTATCTCAGAAAGATAATTTATGGTTATGCAGAGATGCAGTACCGACCCAGTTTTCATTCAACGCATAGCTTCCGCTTATCCTACAACTTCTATACGTTTGGCGGAAATATCGTCGAAATTCCGGGGTTCAGCCTTTCAAACAATAGCGAACAGCATTTTTTCACCATTTCCTACTACTTCAGAAATGATCACCGCGATGCCTCCTATTTCCCGCTGAAGGGATACTGCATCGATCTGGAACTGAACCACACTTTTCCTTATGAAACGGCACATAATTCGTATATCAGGACAAACCTGAGGGAATATTTGCAACTTCACCGCAAGTGGTATTTTGCCACAGGGTTTACAGGGAAAATGACCTTTGCCAGGTCTCAGCCCTATTTCCTCCAGCGCGGGTTGGGATACGGCCAGGACTTTGTGCGGGGTTATGAATATTTTGTCGTTGACGGGCAACATTACGCGTTGTGGAAAAACGACCTGAAATTTGCCCTGGTCCCTCAGCAGGTTTTAAAACTGGGGTTTATAAAAACCACAAAATTCAACACCATTCCTTTTGCCTTTTACCTCGACCTGTTTGCCGACGCCGGATATGTATATAATTACCAACGGCTCAGCCCAGAATTCAAGGCGCAGGGCAACAACCTTGAAAACAGCCTCCTCGGAGGTGTCGGCCTCGGCCTCGACTTTACCACCTATTACGATGTCGTATTCAGGCTTGAAGGTTCTGTAAACAGGAAAGGCCAGACCGGTTTTTCTCTCCATTTCAGCGCCCCGATATAGCATGGCGTATCTGCCGGATAATAAATTAACGTACCTTTGCACCCTTGTTTCAGGAAAGTTAATACAGATGAAAATTGCCATTTTCGGAAGAAATGTATCAGAGTCGGTCATCCCGTTTATCCAGGAACTGTTTGATGAACTGAATGATCTGAATTGCGTTGCGCTGGTCTTTCAGCCATTTTTTGACAGTCTCAGGGGAAAAATTCATTTTCACACGTTACCAGCCTTGTTCAGTGAACAAGCGGATATTGAAAACAAGGCAGATTTCATCTTCTCCATCGGCGGCGACGGAACGATTCTGGATGCAGTGAGGCTGATCGGGAATTCGGGGATCCCGGTTACAGGGATCAACATGGGGCGGCTTGGCTTTTTGTCAAGCATATCAAAGGAACAGATCGTTCCTGCCATCAGGGCAATCAGGCATGGAGACTATAAAATTGAAAAAAGGACGCTGCTGCAGCTTGACACGCCGGGGAACCTGTTTGGTCTTGACAATTATGCGCTGAATGATCTTATTGTGTACAAGCCAAACGTGATGTCGATGCTGACCATTAAAACCTGGATCAACAACGAGTTTTTAAATTCGTACTGGGCCGATGGGCTTATCGTTGCCACACCCACCGGGTCAACGGCGTATTCCCTCAGCTGCACCGGACCGATCATCACCCCCGACAGCGAGAATTTTCTTATAACACCGATCGCAAGCCATAACCTCACGGTAAGGCCTATCGTGGTTAGGGACGACAGCGAGATCAGGATATCGGTGGAAGGCAAGAGCCCCGATTTCGTAGTTAGCCTCGATTCACGGGTTGAGCGGGTTGACCATGACCTTGAACTGATCATTCGAAAAGCCTCTTTCAAGATAAACCTTCTCAGGTTGGCGGATAAGAATTTCTTCCAGGCGATCCGTGAAAAACTGAACTGGGGATTGGATAACCGGAATTAGCAGAATAAAATCCGAATATCCTCATCTTTATCCAATAAAGTCGTTATTTAAGCGTTTAGAGCAATTGTTGAAAAGTATTTTTAAAATAGCATATTCAAAGAACATGTTGAGCCAAACAGGAAGATATTTTTTCCTGGTCTTCCTCTTCCTTTTTATTATCAATGCAGCTGATTCCCAGGACCTGGAAGTGGGTTTCCAGGGAGGTGGCAGTTACTACCTGGGCGATCTGAACCCAGCGAAGCATTTCCTGAACACACAGATGGCTTATGGCTTCATGGCCCGTTACGGGCTGGATACCCGCTGGGCGGTAAAGCTGAGCGGCACCCAGGGCTCGGTAAAAGGCGATGCCTCGCAGAGCGGTTTCCTGCCCGGCAGGGGGTTGTCATTTACGAGTAAACTGACGGATATTACGGCTGTAATTGAATTTAATTTCATGCCCTATTTTACCGGCAGCCGGATGAACGGAATATCACCGTATATTTACACCGGGATTTCCGTGTTCTTTTTTAACCCGATGTCGAACGGTGTTTCATTACAATCGCTTGGTACTGAAGGCCAGAATATCGGATATCTCGGGCGCAAACCTTATGGTACTACCAGTTTATCTATCCCATTCGGATTGGGGGCTAAAGTGAGCCTTGCCAATCGTTTGAGTTTGCAGGTATACTGGGAGCTC
This sequence comes from uncultured Bacteroidales bacterium, assembly GCA_903913885.1. GTDB lineage: Bacteria > Bacteroidota > Bacteroidia > Bacteroidales > FEN-979 > CAIVAT01. The sequence continues at coordinate 13,573 of CAIWMX010000054.1, forward strand.
CATAAGACGTTTACCGATTACCTGGACGATGTGAGTTCGACCTACTATCTGAATGGCAGGAATATTAAGCCAGGCGATGTGGCCGCCGTCATGTCTGATCCGACGCTTAACCATACCCCCGGCATGCAACGGGGCAACGACAAGAACAATGACTGGTATGCCTTGTTCGGGCTATCGCTCACATATAAATTTAACCTGTTGGCATCAAAAAAATGCCGGGACCTGCATCACCATTAATTTTTAGCTATTCCTCATGAAGGAGCTTAAGGATCAGATAGATAAAAATAAATTACCTGTTCATGTGGCGGTAATAATGGATGGTAATGGCCGGTGGGCCAAGAAGCGTGGATTCGTGCGTACCCTGGGTCATGAAAAAGGAGTGGATGCTGTGAGGAATACCGTGGAAGCCGCGGCCGAACTGGGCATTAAATACCTGACCATGTACGCCTTTTCAACTGAAAACTGGAATCGGCCGAAATATGAAATTGACGCCCTGATGCGGATCCTGGTCAATTCGCTTCACGGGGAGATGCCTACCCTGCAGAAAAACAACATCAAACTTTCGGCCATTGGCGATTTAAAGAGCCTGCCGGCGAAAAGTTACCGCGAATTGATGAAATCAATCGCGGAGACCTCGAAAAATACAGGTCTGACCCTGATCCTTGCACTTAGCTACAGTTCGCGTTGGGAACTGGTGGAAGTTGCAAGGTCGATTGCCCGTAAGGTCGAAGCAAAAGAGATTACCCCCGATCAGATTGATATCTCGACCGTCACCTCCTTTTTGGCAACCTCCGACATTCCCGATCCGGAACTCCTGATCAGGACCAGCGGAGAGTACCGCATCAGCAATTTTCTCCTCTGGCAGATTGCCTATGCCGAATTTTATTTCACCAGCACCCTGTGGCCCGATTTTGGCAGGGAAGACTTTTACAAGGCTATTCTCGATTTTCAGCAACGGGAAAGAAGGTTTGGGCTTACCAGTGAACAGATTAACGAATTTGAAGGAAAACTACGTAAATAAACCCGGATGAGACTTCGCCAACTGCTAATATTTTCAATTTTTATGCTTTTAATCCAACCATTGTGGGCCCAGGTCAGGCTTGGGGAGAGCAACACAATGGATTACAACAGTCCAAAGGAATACTACATCGGGGGAATGACCGTGAGCGGGGTAAAATATCTTGATGGGAATGTCCTCATCATGCTTTCAGGATTAACGGTAGGGGACAAGGTTAAAATTCCCGGCGACAGGATTTCGGCGGCGATCAGGAAATTATGGGACCAGGGACTTTTTGAAGACATCAGGGTATCTGTAACCAAGATCGTTGACAACCAGGTCTTCCTTGATTTTTACCTGAAGGAACGACCGCGGCTTTCGAAATTTCAATTCACCGGCATCAAAAAATCCGATGCAGATGACATCAGGGCGAAGATCAGGCTGGTGAAGGGCGATTACGTTACGGACAACATGATTGTCAAGACCAAAAATATTATTTTGAAGTTTTACAACGATAAGGGGTTTCTCAATGCCACCGTCGATATCGTACCCAAGAAGGACAGTTCTACAGCCAATGAAGAGACTCTCTATATCAACATCGACCGGAATGAGAAAGTGAAAGTCTATTCCATTCACATTCATGGCAATAAAGAGGTTACAGCCGATATGGTGAAAGGGGCCTTCAAAAAAACCAAGGAAAAGAGCGTCTTCAATCCGCTTAATGATGCCGATAAACTCGTATACAATGCGGCCAGGGATGCTGCGACCATGGATTTCCTCAACATTGGGAATGACGTGGGAGAGCACGCTTCGAACAACATCCGGATCCGTATTTTCAAATCCTCCAAATTTATTGATGAAGACTACCAGGCCGACAAAATGTTGCTCGTCGGCAAATATAATGAGATGGGTTACCGGGATGCACGGATCGTGAGGGACTCCATATCTAAAAATGATGACAATACCATCAACATTGATCTGTGGCTCGAGGAAGGACCTAAATATTATGTCCGGAACATCTCATGGGTAGGAAATACCAAGTATGCCTCTCAGTTCCTTGGCCGCATCCTGAAGATTAACAAAGGCGACGTTTACAATCAGAAAGCACTTGAGGAGGCGCTTACCTACAACCCCAACGGGGCCGATATCCAGTCGCTTTATATGGATGATGGCTACCTGTTTTTCAACGTCGTGCCGGTGGAGACCCGGGTCGAGAATGACTCGATCGATCTCGAAATCAGGATGCACGAAGGAAAGCAGGCTACCGTGAACAAGGTGACCATCAAGGGGAACACGAAAACCAACGATAATGTGGCTTTGCGAGAGGTTCAGACCCGGCCCGGCCAGTTGTTCAGCCGCGACCGCCTGATCAGGTCGCAACGCCAGCTTGCCCAGCTCAAATATTTTGATGCCGAGAAACTTACCCCGAACGTGAATCCCAACCCTGAAGACGGTACCGTGGATATTGGCTACGACGTGACCGAAACCTCCGCCGACCAGATCGAACTTTCGGGAGGCTGGGGATACGGGCGCATTATTGGAACCGTTGGCTTGTCGTTTAACAACTTTTCATTGAAGAACATCGCCAAACCAAAAGCCTGGAGGCCTATCCCTGCTGGTGACGGACAGAAGCTCAGCCTGCGTTTTCAGACCTATGGTGCCGGTTACTTCAGCTATAATTTCTCATTTACAGAACCCTGGATGGGCGGACGAAAACCGCTTGCATTGAGTTTGTCCTACTTCCATTCAAAATATACCAACGGGCTTGCCACCAATGCAGTGGGTTATGCCTTTTTTAAAATTGACGGAATTTCTGTCGGTCTCGGCACCCAGCTGCACTGGCCCGACGACTATTTCTCCCTTTACCAGAGCGTCAATTATAACAGGTATAACACCTTCAATTATACCACCATCTTCTCGTTCGGAGGAGGTAACGGTGTATACAATGCCTTGAGCTACAGTATTGCCCTCTCGCGAAATTCGGTTGATGCTCCCATTTTTCCCAGAACAGGCTCGGAATGGACGATCGGACTCGATGTCACGCCACCCTATTCCATGTTCCGGGGTAACGTAAACTACGACGCCATGACAGCCGCCGAACGGTATAAATGGGTCGAGTATTACAAGATCAAGTTCAGGGGCGCTTGGTACGTCGACCTGGTAGACAAACTGGTGATGACCCCCCGTTTGAGGTTCGGTTTCCTGGGGGCATACAATAAAAACCTGGGGGATACGCCTTTTGAACATTTTTATCTTGGCGGCGACGGGTTAAGCGGTACCAACAACATGGACGGACGTGAACTGGTCGGCATGCGCGGGTATGCCAACAATTCGCTTGCACCCGGGTATCCCAACACCACCGGGGGAACCGTTTATACGAAGTATACCCTCGAGCTGCGTTATCCAATCTCCCTGAACCCCAGTGCAACCATTTACGGGCTCGGGTTTATTGAAGCAGGCAACGACTGGCTTAAATGGAATGAGTTTAACCCTTTTAATGTTTACCGCTCGGTCGGTCTTGGAATCCGCGTGTTTTTACCCATGTTTGGTTTGCTCGGACTCGATTATGGATATGGTCTGGATGCAGTTCCCAACAACCCGGGCGTAAGCGGAGGACAGTTCCATTTCTCGATCAATTCGTCGATTGATTAGAAATGGTAAAATGGTAACAGGGTAACAGGGTAACAGGGTAACAGGGTAACAGGGTGACAGGGTAAAATGACGAAATAGCGAGGTAGCGATCCCGATGGCCATCGGGAAGCGAGGTGGCAAAATTTATTAAAAAGAAAATTAACTTACAGAATATGAGAAAAGCAGTTGGTTTGGTTGTGGCATTGTTTTTTGCAGCCATGATGGTACAGGCACAGAAATTTGCCTATGTGGATACACAGTATATCCTTGATAACATCCCTGAATTTGCTGAAGCTCAGTCGCAGCTAGACGAGCTTTCCAACAACTGGCAGAAGGAAATCGAAGTGAAGTTTGCTGAAGTGGATAAGATGTACAAGGATTACCAGACCCAGTCGGTACTTCTGCCGGATGACCTGAAGAAGAAAAAGGAGCAGGAGATCGTGGAGAAAGAAAAGGAGGCTAAAAACCTTCAGCGTACGCGTTTCGGAAAGGACGGCGATCTTTTTAAAAAGCGCCAGGAACTGGTCAAACCGATTCAGGAAAAAATTTACAATGCCATCCAGGAGCTCTCGACAAGCAACAACTACGCCGTTGTTTTTGATAAAGGAGGCAGCCTGACCATGATGTATGCCAACCCCAAATATGACATCAGTGATGACGTGCTTGATAATCTCGGCGCAAACATGAACAACAGGAAGGGCAAGGGCAAAACTGCAACATCAACATCCTCGTCCCCAAAGCAGCCAGGCACAGGCAGCGGAATTTCCCCCGGCAACGGGAGCAGCAGCAGTCCAACGAATAACAATGGCATAAATCCCGGAACAAGTGGAGGAACTGAATCAAGGGAGCCCCGGAAATAAAAAAAAATCTTAATTTTGCACCATATTATCGTAGTATAAACCTTTAATTATTGAAAATGAAAAAATTAGCTAAGTTTTTTGCCGTTGTTGTATTGATCATTGGTTGTTCGTTTGCATCGCGTGCACAAAATCCGGTCAAAATCGGATACGTCGATTTTAATACACTGTTGGCCGCAATGCCAGGCATTGACTCCGTAAAGATCAAACTTCAGACCTATCAGAAAACGCTTTCTGATCAAATGGATGCCATGAAAGCCGAATTTGAGAGCAAATACCTCGATTATCAGTCACAGGCTTCATCGATGTCGGATCTGATCAAACAAACCAAGGAAAAGGAATTATCTGATCTGCAGGGCCGCATCGACGCTTTCCGCGAAAAAGCAAGCCAGGATCTCCAGGCAAAACAGCAGGAACTGGTTGCTCCTTTTATTGAAAAAGCAAAGACAGCCATTAAGGAAGTTGCCAAGGAAAACAAATATACCTATGTCCTCAATGCCATTGAAGATGTGGTTATATACAAAGACGAAACTGATAATGTCATGCCCCTGGTAAAAAAGAAACTGGGAATCCAGTAATATTCTTTTGAAAGAATTTAAGCCGGTATCTTTTCCAGTGCCGGCTTTTTTTGTAACTTTTCATTAATTTTGAGAAAAAAATCAAATGAAAAAGCAATACAACCGCAGGGATTTCATCAGGACTGTGGCCGTAACCGGCGTTGGCCTGGCGGTAGGTGAAGATCTCCTGGCGTCCATCCGTAGTGATGAACATGACATGCCATTCAAACCTGCGCCGGCAGGCAGTGCGATGGCCAAAGTACGGATCGGTTACGTTGGCGTCGGACTTCAGGGTACCTCGCATGTTGAAAATCTGCTCAAGATCGAAGGTGCTGAAATCGTGGCCGTGTGTGATATTATCGAAAGCAAGGTCAAACGGGCTCAGGACATGGTTGAAAAGGCTGGTTTCAAGCGGCCTGCGGGTTATTCGGACGGGGAAAATGACTGGCAGCGCTTGTGCGAACGCACCGACGTTGACCTGGTTTACACAGCCACACCCTGGCAATGGCATGTCCCGGTTTGTCTTGCCGCGATGAATCACGGCAAGCATGTTGCCACCGAAGTCCCGGCGGCGCTTTCGGTTGAAGATTGCTGGAAACTGGTCGAAACCTCCGAGAAAACCGGGAAATACTGCATCATGATGGAAAACTGCAACTACGATAAAATCGAGATGCTCATCCTGAACATGGTGAAAAAGGGACTTTTCGGCGAGTTGCTGCACGCCGAGTGCGGCTATCTTCACGATCTGCGTGATGTCAAACACGATATGGAAGGCGAAGGCGTGTGGCGGCGTGACTTTTCATGGACTCACAACGGGGATCTTTATCCCACGCACGGGCTGGGCCCCATCATGCAGTGCATGGACATCAACCGGGGAAATAACTTTGATTATCTCGTTTCCTTTGCGACCAAATCACGCGGCCTTCATGACTATGCCGTAAAGAAATTTGGCGCCGACAGTCCGCAGGCGCGTGAAAAGTTTGTCCTTGGCGACGTGGTTACCACCGTGATTAAAACCATGAACGGGGAAACCATTGTAGTGACCCACGACACCAGTTCACCCCGGCCTTACAGCCGCAATATCATGGTTCAGGGAACCGCCGGCCTTGTGCGGAAATATCCCGAGTCCAAAATTTACATCGAAGGGGTAACCAAAACAGAAGACCGGTGGGAGCCCATCGATGAATACCTGAAGAAGTATCAGCATCCCATCTGGGAGGAACTTGAAGGCGCCAGCAAGGGCGCCGGACATGGCGGCATGGATTTTATCGAGGACTATCGTCTCGTTAGTGCCTTGCTTAAAGGGGAACTTCCTGATATGGATGTTTACGATGCTGCGGCCATGAGCGTTATCCGGGCACTCAGTGAGCAATCGATTGCCGGTGGGAGCAAACCTGTCAAGGTTCCCGATTTCACGCGCGGGATGTGGAAACAACCGCGTGAATTGCAGGTGATGAAAGTGGGGCGTTAAGCCTGTTCCTTGAATAAACCAGTTATGATGTTTAATACCCTTTTCAATCGCGGGAAATTTGTTTTTTTGTGCCTGCCGGTCTTCCTGCTTGTTTGTTACCATGGATATGGGCAGCGGTGGGTCGCCGAACACGCCAAAGCGATCATAACGCCATCGCTGGTTGAGCAAACCACTTCCAGGCTTGGCTCCTACATGGTGAAAAGCAGGGAAAATCCAGAGCTGGCCCTCGATTCAGCAGGCTCGTTTATTGCCAGGCAATTTGAATCGTTCGGATTGCAGCCATTGAATGGAAGTTATTTCCAGGATATCCGCTTCTGTACTTTTGATCTCGGGAGCGATATTTTTCTCTCGATCGTGAAGGACCTTGAAACAAAGAACTATGTGTTGAAAAAGGATTTTGTTCCCTTTGAATTTTCGGGATCCAAACCGGCTGAGGGGGATATCGTTTTTGCCGGGTACGGGATCACAGCCCCGGAATACAACTACGACGATTACCGGGATGTTGATGTTCAGGGAAAAATTGTCGTGGTATTCAGGCAGGAACCGGGTCAAACCGATTCATCCCAGGTGCGTTTCCTGGGAAAGGAACTTACCCGTTATACGCAGTTGCAGGAAAAACAAAAGATGGCGATGGAACATGGCGCTGTTGGGATGCTGGTCATTCCCGGCCCTATGAATTACCAGTCTTTCGAACCGGAAGGATATCCATGGCCATCACTTGCAACAGGGCCGGCGGAGGCAGCACCACCGGTGCGTTATTGCGGCGCTGAACCCGATATGATCCCGGTGGTTGCTGCCGGAGAATCCATCATCAGGGAACTGTTCGGAAGTGTTGACACACTAAGGAGGCTTCAGCAGCATATCGAGCACGATATGCAGCCGCATTCCTTTGTGGTTCCGGGGAAAACCCTGGCCATGAACATCGTGTTCGCTTCCAGGCCGCTTGGGTGCCGCAACGTTGCCGGTTACCTTAAAGGATCTGCGCCCGGGTTAAATGACGAAGTTTTGATCGTCGGCGTACATTACGACCCTGCCGGTTATATTGGGGTAAACAAGGCTGATACAGGTTACTTTTATGATGTTGTGTCACCGGTAAGCGGCTTGCTGGCCGTTGCCAGGGCTTTTACAACCATGCCCGATCCGCCGGGCCGCAGTGTGATCTTCATGGCCTTTGCCGGGGAGAAAAAAGGATTGCCTGGTGCCGAAACCTATGTACGGCAGCCATTCATATCGCTTGACAAGACGGTGGCCATGTTAAGCCTGGGCATATTCCCATGCAACCCCGGCGACTCACTCGAGATCACCGGGGTCAGTCAGAATCCTGATATTGCAAAGATCATCCGGAAGCAAAACAGCAACACGGGGATCATTCTTGCAGAAAGGAAAAGAGAACAGACAGAGGCTGATGGCGACCTATTCTCCTTCTTCAAAAAGGGAATCCCTGCCCTAAGTTTCTGCACCCGCCCGCAGGCAAACGAACCTGGCACAGCCGGGCATTCTGCCGGTATCAGCGCTGAAAAGTCTGCCCTCGTTGCGCGTCTTGAATTCCTGTCGGCATGGAATATTGCGAACGACCACAACCATTACAAGGTCGCAAAACCGAAGGATCCCGCTGACGGTAAACAAAAACCATGATTGTTAAGAACGATCCCGGCAGCCGTGACACAAGTTAAAACGGGTAAAACCGGAGAAAATGGTTTTGCCATGGGCCAAGGTCAACATAGAGCCCCGGATCGTGCATTTCATCTCCGTTTCGTTCAAACGTAACACCCGTTATCGCATCATTCAGTCCCCAGTTGCTTCCGCAAAGTTCATTTCCGGGCATGTGAATGTGCCCCTGTGCAGGTTGTGCAGAATAGTTCACCACGACCAGGTATCTTTCGTCGTCGTTGCACCACCACCATGCCAGCAGGTGGTTGAATGTGACATTATTGCTCCAGCCCGTGCAATCGCACAGCTGCCACCGGCCTGTTTTGAAAACAGGATGGTGGATCGCACGTAACAACTTTTCCACGAATCCGAAAAGATCAGTATCAGCAGGTTCATCGGGCCTCCTGCGCAGAAATACCGGTAATTTTATCTTTCGTCCTTCAAACTGGCCTTCGTGATAAAGTTTAGCACCGGGTAGCGTTGAAGAAACTACCACAGCTGCCCGGTTTTTTCCTGGTTGAAAAGCCACAACGTGCCTTGGCTCGTCATGATTTTCGATAAAGCGGATCATTTTCGACTGGTACCCTGAATCCGCCATCAGGTGCTGGCGGATACCTGACGCTGTGTCGTGTTCCAGCCTGTCGTAAAGTCTTTTGTCGTAACAGTAATCAAAACCCTGTTGCTGGAGCTCCCATTCAAGGTCCCAGTAAGCTTCGGCGATGAAGATGAAATCATGGTTGTTGCGTTTCACGGCAGGAATGAGTTCTTCCCAGTACTCGTTCACCGGGAGTGAACCGGCCCTTGTCCCCCATGTTCGTTCGAATACCTTGTTGATCAGGAGCATGGCCATATCGCAGCGGACCCCGTCGCACTGGTTTGAAATTCGCACAACCGTTTCGATGGCAGCCGCACGCAAACCGGGATGGAAGGCATTCAACTGGAGTACATCCTGCCAGGCAGGGAAGTAGGGGTCGCGGCCGCAGGCAAAAATCGCATCGCCGATCTGCTCAAAGGAGATGGGATCCTTTTGAAAATCCTCCGCTTTTCCATGAATGAAATAATCGGGTGATTCAGTTACCCATGGGTGATCATGAGCCAGGTGATTGGGCACGAAATCGAGGATGATCCTGATTCCGCGCCGGGCAAGCTGGCGCCGGGCCTCTGCGAGTCCCTGGTTGCCGCCCAGTTGTTCATCAACGTTATAGCCCCGCACACAGTAAGGTGACCCGACGTTGTCGGAAAAGGTAAAATCTGGCAAGGCATTGTGAAAGTCGGACAGGTTCCCTGCATGGTGGTTTGAAATGGCAATTCCCATGGGGCTTCGTTCCCAAACACCCATCAGCCAGATGGCTTCTATGTTCAGCCGGGCCAGTTCATCCCATTTCTCCCCGGGTACATTCCCAAGGGTGACGGGATAACCCAGTTGCCGGGTCAGTTCCCAAAGCCAGACCCAGGTATTGATCTCATAAACTACAGGATTTTTCTGCCAGGTTTCCATAGGGATTGATGATTGTTTTGTATGGTTGGGGGCCCTTTACCTTTGTGAATCAGCAATTTTCCACTGTTCCAGGTGGCTGGAGATGAACTCAATGATTTTTCTGTGCTCCTCCTTGCCGGACCCGGTAACATCGAGAGGCTCGCCAAAGGTGATGTGAACAGGTTTTTTGCGGTCGATCGGGCCCAGGTAACTGGAGAATTTCCCGAAACCCCAGAAGTCGGTTTTCACGGCAATAGGTACTATCTGCACGTCTGTTTTGGCTGCCAGTTTGGTTCCCATGGAGTTGAATTCCGTGGGAAGGAATTCGGTGCGGCGCGTACTTTGCGGAAAGATAATAATGGAAATGCCGTTTTTCAGCCGGTCAGGCCCCTGTTCCATCACAATCCTGAAATCGTCGCGGGGATTGGAACGGCTCAGCACGATGGGGTTGCGCGACAACATCACATCCTTGAAAGCCCAATGCCTTACCAGGGCATCCTTCACCACGAACGTCACGTTGGTCATAGGCTGGATGATCCCGGGCAGGATCATGGTTTCGAGTGTACTCATGTGATTGCTCAGGAAGATCACCGGTTTTTTGCAATTCCTGATATTATCGAGCCCGGTGATATTGAAGCGCCCGCCGCAACGCTCCACATCCGTAAAGATATCGTGTGAAGAATTGATCCAGTGCTGCGCATCGTAAACCCCCATGCGCGAAAGACGACGTGACCTGAAAACGGTTCTTAAGAACAGCAGGGTGAAAACAAACCTGGAATTGAAGGTGATCCTGTCCAAAAGGAGATGCGGCGTATCTTCAGGAGTGTGGTATTCGCTGGCAGCAATTATTTCAGGGCGCATGGTTAATCGGTTAATATTCTTACTTCCGTACGCCTGTTCTGCTGGCGTCCATCCTCCGTTGAATTATCGGCAACCGGCTGCGTTTCGCCGTACCCTTTGGCTTTTACCCTGGCAGGTGCGATCCCGTTTTTCACCAGGTAGTCACGCACGGCGTTTGCCCTGCCGGAGGAAAGTACCATGTTTGCGGCAGATGTTCCAACGTTGTCGGTGTGACCTGCAATTTCAATAAACATACCGGATTTGAGCTTTAATGCATCGACAAGCTCATTCAGGGATGCATTGGATTCGGATCTGAGCGTCGCCTTGCCGGTGTCGAAAAAGACATTCTTCAGGGTATAGGTTTTCGGAGGATCGTACTTCATGCTGAAGGTATAGGTCATGCGGTGATCTCCGCCGGGAACGTCGATGTCGTGATACCTGACCTGCTGACTGAAATACTTGTAATAGATGTCGTACTTGTCATTGGATGGAATGGTGATGGTGCATTTCCCGTCCGCGCTGGTCGTTCCCTGGAAGCTCTTTTTTGATGATTTGCTCACCAGTGAGATGATTTCACCCTGTCGCGGTTTACCGCTTTTGCTGGTAGCTACCACGTTAAACACAGCTTCACTGCCGGAAGGTTTTGCCTCCTGGGCTTTCAAACCATCCGTTATGAAAATGAACAGAAAAACTATAATCAGTACCTTGTGTAATTGCGGATTCATTGGTCTCGGTTTGCGGGCAGTTTTGCTGCCGGTTCTCTTATCGACAGACAAAGATAGTGAGTTTTTAAATTGCAGAAACAATCCCATTTTTTCATAATATTGCTATAGGTTCTGAATCAGGCCCCCGACTATTGCCCCTGCCTTTAGGGAAACTGATTGATCCTAAGATCAGCGGTTATATGCTATCCTCGACAAACCTTCTCCCTCTACTTCAAGGAGAGGGTCAGGGGAGAGGTCATTTACAATAAGATGAATATCTACTGGTTTGATTCCGATCAATCAAATCAGGGAAAATAAAATATCTGCTTTTATGAAACGACTGCAATTTCTCCTTGTTTTTTTCCTGGTCATGACAATGAACCCGGGATGGGCCATGATCAAACTGCCTTCCATCCTTTCCCCGGGGATGGTGTTGCAGCAGCAATCAACTGTAAATATATGGGGATGGGCAACCCCCGGCGAGAAAATCACCATTACATCAGGCTGGTTTACAGACCAGTTTTCTACCGTAACCGGGCCATCGGGGAAATGGCTTGTAAGGATCCCGACAGGAAAGGCAGGTGGGCCATATACCCTTACAATTAAAGGAGAGAATACGATCATCCTTCCTGATGTCCTGATAGGGGAGGTGTGGGTCTGCTCGGGTCAGTCGAATATGGAGTTTACCATCAAAATGCTGGGCGGGTGGAAATTATACGCGAAGGAGAAAAAGGAACTAAAAAAACACGATTACCCGCAAATCAGGTTTTGCCAGGTGAAACATGCCATGTCATTAGTTCCCCTCGATTCATGTGATGTATCATGGAGCAAGGCCAATCTCCGGTCGGTGACCGATTTCAGCGCTACCGCCTGGTTTTTCGCGCAATGTCTTTACAACCGGCTCCATGTTCCGATTGGTTTGATTTCCACCAACATTGGTGGCACGCCTGCCGAAGCATGGACCAGCCGCACAGCCATGGAGAACGACCCGGAATTGCAGTACTACCTCACCTCTCCCAACGGGCAGAGCCGTGAAACCGGACGAATATCGGTGCTTTATAATGCCATGATTCATCCGCTGATAAATTTCAGTATCAGGGGTGTCATCTGGTACCAGGGAGAGACCAACATTCCCGATGCAGATCTGTATGGGAAACTTTTCCCGGCCATGATCAGGAACTGGCGTGCCGACTGGAACCAGGGTGATTTCCCGTTTTATTTTGTGCAGATTGCCCCGTTTGATTACAACGAACCCTACCCGGCGGCGGCTTATTTGCGTGAGGCACAAACGAAAGCGCTTGCGCTGCCAAATACCGGGATGGCAAGTACCATGGATATTGGAAATACAAGGAACATCCATCCGAAGAATAAACCTGAAGTTGGAAAACGACTGGCCTGGTGGGCCCTGGCTAAAACCTACGGGATTGACAAGGTGAAGTTCCAGGGACCAGTATTTTTGAGGGCAGAAAAGGAGGGGAGGCGCTTCCGCCTGTTTTTTGATCATGCCGACAGTCTGTTTTCGCGCGGAGGCCCCCCGGTTTGTTTTACCCTTGCCGGGCATGACGGGAAATTCAGATCGGCCAATGCCATAATTGAGGGAAAAACGGTGGTGCTATCCAGCGATAGTGTGCGCGACCCCCGCTATGTCCGGTACGCATTCACCGATACTGATACGGTGAATCTTTACAACCAGGCAGGGCTTCCCGCTGCCCCTTTTCGCACCGATTCCATCCGCCTGCTTGTCAGGAACGTCAGGATTACCGTGTTTACTGACAGCATTGATGATCAGCGGTACCTGAAGATCGAATGTCCTGATACCTCCTGCCGGGTACATTATACCCTCGACGGGAGCGATCCGGTTGCCGGATCGCCGGTTTACCATGAGCGCATGTTGCTGAACGGATCTGCAAAAATCAGGGTACGTGCATTCAAAGGCAGCACGGCATCAGCACTCATCCTGTCAACCTCATTTCGAAAACACCTGGGGGTTGATAAGCAGTTGGCAATAAAATTTCCGTATTCTGCGGAATATCCCGGCGGTAAAAGTGCCCTGCTCGACGGTCTGACCGGCTCCGACCAGTTTTTCGACGGGCACTGGCAGGGATACCTGGGCGTTGATTTTGACGGTGTGGTTGACCTGGGGAAATTATACCTGCCGGATTCAATCAGTGTTTCCATGCTGCAGGACACCAACTCCTGGATTTTTCTGCCGGTCGCTGTCCAGGTGAGCGGTTCAGGAGATGGGATCAGGTATACCCCCCTGGCAGATTTTCAGTTTCAACCAATAAAACATCAGAAGGAACCTTTTATCAAAACCTTTAATTGGAACAGGCAGGGCCCGCGGAATCCACTCAGCCTGGTTCCGGACGATGGCAACAGTGTTCCCGGCTATATCAGGTATATACGGGTTTATGCAAAAAGCAAGGGAAAATGTCCCAAAGGCCATCCCGGCGCAGGCCAGAAAGCCTGGTTATTTGTTGATGAAATAACTATCTGGTAATATTTCAATTTTTTCCCCTTGATACCTCAACAAACATTCAATCCATTAATCAAATCCTCAAATCATCACATCAGCACATTAGCACATTAGCACATCAGCACATCAGCACATTAGCACATCAGCACATCATCCCATCTAATCATACCACCCCGCATACATGTTATAGTTTCGCGAAATGCGGTTCACCTGGCCTTCCAGCAGTCCCTGATCGATGTCTTTGACTTTCCTGGCAGGCAACCCTGCCCAAACAGAACCCGATTCAACCACGGTGCCCTCGGTGATGAGCGCTCCTGCGCCAACGATGGAGTTACTATTGATGATGGCCCCATCCATGACGATGGCGCCCATGCCGATCAGTACGTTGTCGTGTATTGTGCATCCATGGATGATGGCATTATGGGCGATTGAAACATTGTTGCCAATGGTAACCGGGGCTTTCTGGTAGGTGCAATGGATGATGGCTCCATCCTGGATGTTCACGTTGTTTCCGATGCGGATGGAATGAACATCGCCCCGCACTACGGCGTTAAACCAAACGCTGCAATTGTCGCCCATGATCACATCGCCGGTGAGCGTCGCGTTATCGGCAAGAAAACAATGGTCGCCCATTTTCGGGACCACCCCTTTTACTGATTTTATTAAGGCCATACGTTTCAGTTAATTAAGTCCACCACCCTGACGGGGTCCCCCACCCTGACGGGGTCCACCACCCTGACAGGGTCCACCACCCTGACAGGGTCCACCACCCTGACAGGGTCCACCACCCTGACGGGGTGGGGTTATAACTTTTGAGGCACACTCCGCGGATAATCAAGCGAATAGTGCAACCCCCGGCTTTCATGGCGCCGACGGGCAGCCTTGATGATCAGGTAACCAATGTTGATGAGGTTTCTCAGTTCACAAAGACGGGGCGTCAAAATCGATTTGTTATAGAGGTCTTCCGATTCTCGGTAAAGAAGTTCAAGCCGGTCGAAGGCGCGCTGCAACCGTAAGTTGGAACGTACGATACCTACGTAACTGCTCATGATGGCCTGCAACTCCTTCATCGACTGGGTGATCAGCACCATCTCCTCGTTCAGCACCATGCCTTCGGCATCCCAGTCGGGGATCTCGTGGCAGATGGAAATATTTTTAAGCTGGCTCACCGAAGATACACTTGCCCGGTGAGAAAAAACCAGCGATTCAAGCAACGAGTTCGATGCAAGCCGGTTTGCCCCGTGCAACCCCGTTGATGAACATTCTCCGGAAGCATAGAGATTCACAATGGAACTCCGGCCAAATTCATCGACCTTGATCCCCCCACAGGTATAATGCGCTGCCGGCACCACCGGGATCATATCCTTGCTGATATCGATGCCGATGCTGAGACACTTGGCATAAATGGTTGGAAAATGGTTGATCAGTTCGTTTTTATTCAGGTGGTGGCAATCAAGCCAGAGATAATCTTCACCGCTCAGTTTTAACTCGTTGTCGATGGCCCGGGCCACGATGTCGCGCGGCGCCAGCGAAAGCCTTGCATCATATTTATGCATGAACTCCTTTCCGTCGCGCGTCTTTAGCACAGCGCCGAATCCACGCATGGCCTCGGTGATCAAAAAGGCGGGTTTCTCCTCCGGATGATACAGTGCGGTTGGATGAAACTGGATGAACTCCATGTTCTCAACGGTCCCTTTCGCCCGGTATACCATGGCAATGCCGTCGCCGGTGGAGATCAGCGGGTTGGTGGTGTTGTTGTATACATTACCCGCACCGCCGGTGGCGATGAGGGTGATCTTCGACAGGATCGTATCAACCAGGTGTGTTCTCGGGTTCATGACAAAAGCGCCGAAACAGGTGATCCCTTCCGTGCGGCTGTTGACTTCCACACCGAGATGGTGCTGGGTGATGATGTCGATGGTGAAATGGTTTTCGAGAATCTCGATATTGGGATGCTTCCTGACCTGATCAAGCAGGGTGTTCTCTATCTCACGCCCGGTGCTGTCCTTGTGGTGAAGCACCCGGTATTCTGAATGGCCGCCTTCCTTTGCAAGGTCGTACCTGCCGGTGCTGGTCTTGTCGAATTTCGTACCCCATTTCACCAGTTCCTTGATTCGGTCGGTCGACTCCTGGATAGTAAACCGCACTACCTTTTCGTCGCAAAGCCCGTCGCCGGCGATAATAGTGTCGTTGATATGCTTTTCGTACGAGTCCGGATTATACATCACAGCAGCAATGCCTCCCTGTGCCCAGCTGGTCGCGGTATCATCCATCCTCGATTTCGTGACGATGCAAACTTTCCCATGCTTCGCCACCTTGAGCGCGAAGGTCAGCCCTGCAATTCCCGATCCGACGACCAGGAAGTCAACATATTTTCTCATGGCTTAATTTTATAGGTCAAGCAGTAGCTTTACGGGATCAAGTCCTTCAGTCAGCATCTTTGCCGGTTCTTCCAACAACTCCTTGATTCTGACCAGGAAACTTACCGATTCGCGGCCGTCGATTACACGATGGTCGTAGGAAAGCGCGACATACATCATGGGTGCAATGACGACCTGCCCGTTTACGGCAATGGGACGTTCCTGAATCTTGTGCATCCCCAGGATCGCGCTTTGCGGCGGGTTCAGGATCGGGGTCGACATGAGCGATCCGAAAACGCCGCCATTGGTGATGGTAAAAGTTCCTCCCTTCATGTCGTCGATGGTTATCCTGCTGTCGCGGGCTTTGCCTGCAAGTTCCTTAATCTTCAGTTCGATTTCTGCAATACTCATCATCTCGGCATTTCGCAGCACAGGCACGACCAGTCCCTTGGGAGCGCTAACGGCTATGCCGATATCAACATACCTGGGGGTCACCAGTTCATCGCCGTCAAGCATCGAGTTGACCTGCGGAAATTCCTTCAGGGCAATGATAACGGCTTTGGTGAAGAACGACATAAAACCAACGCCAACCCCAAAACGTTCTTTAAAAGAATCGCCGTATTTTTCCCTGATCTTCAGGATGGCCTGCATGTTTACCTCGTTGAAGGTTGTCAGCATGGCGGTTTCATTCTTGACTGAAACGAGGCGTTCAGCCAGTTTCAGCCGCAATGTCGTCAGCTTTTTCCGGTCAGAATCCCTTGTTCCTGCATATGCCACCGTGGTTGAACCTTCCTTTTTCAGGTTGATAAAGGTTTCGATATCCTTCCTGGTAATTTTTTTCCCGGGGAAGGCGTTGGTAATATCCTGTGCACTGACATGTTTGTCCTCCAGTATCTTGCGGGCGAGGGGGGAGGCGTGGAGGTTAGCGGGTGAACTGGTAGGCGGATGAACGGGAAGGGGTTCAGGAGTAGCTATTTTTTCCTCTTCATTTTTAATTTTTAATTTTGAATTTTTAATTTCCCCATTTCCTGGTTCAACCACAGCCATCACAGCCCCAACGTTGATGGTTTCTCCTTCCTGTGCCTTGATCCTGATGATGCCATCTTCGGGGGTGGTTACCGGGAAGGATGCCTTATCGGAATCGATCTCTACGACTTCCTGGTCTTTTTCAACGGCATCTCCATCAGCAACAAGCCATTTGGCGATTTGCACCTGGGTAATTGATTCACCCGGACTGGGAACTTTGATCTCTGTTGCCATATCTATGAATTAGAATACAAAGATATGGAATATTCCGGATGGAAAATCGGGTCACTGCCACCCCGTTTTCTATGACTAGGTATTATAGCTTCGACACGGAAAAATATTGTTGAAGATGCAAAATGTTAATAACTTTTCATGAAAACGGTATTACCTTTGTGACCCAAACCGGATTAACCAAAGTAACTTAAATCCGGAATAATATGAAAACAATTCAAAAGATTTCATTCTTTCTTTGCCTGTTACTTCCATTGGCACTCAAAGCCGAAGTTAAGGAAATTCAATTCACCCTTGAGGATCGTGACCGGATCATAAGGACCGAACAAAAGGTTGAGTCCCTTAATGTAAAGTTTGACGCCAAATTCGATGGCCTCCACTCAGAAATGAATGCCAGGTTTGATCAACTCTTTAATTTTCTTTGGGCAATAATCGGCATTTTCACCACCATGATGGTGAGTGTTTTTGGTTTCGCATTCTGGGACAGGAAGTTATCCCTTGCTCCTTTGAAGCATGAAAATGAAAAGATACGGGTGGCGTTACGTGATTATGCCAAAAATCAGCCAAAACTGCTTGAAATCCTGAAAAGTGCTGGTTTACTGTAGTTTCCGGTATCAAACAATTTGGTATTCATGTTCCGCACAATGCAGCCTGCACGAACCATTCGCGTGTTCGCAGGTACACTTTCCCATGGCCTTTTCAACGATCAGCCGCTGCTGGATTTTGTGCAGCCGCGATGAGCCGGTGGCCGGGCTTCCGCTTGCAGGACGGGCGACGTGATGCAGTGGGACGGTGTTGTAGTTGATCGAGATGAACTTCCATGCACCCATGTTTACAGGTTCTTCCTGCACCCATTCCCAGCGGATGGTCTGTGAATATTTTTCAACGATTGCATTCAGTTGCAATACGGGCAGTGGATAAAGCTGTTCAAGCCGGATGATGGCTACATCCTCCCGCTGAAGTTTCTCCTTCTCATCCAGCAGGTCGTAATATATCTTGCCGCTGCAAAACAGCACCCGGCGGATCTTTTCAGGATCGGCTGAAGAGTCGTCAATAACTTCGTGGAATTTACCCGTGGTAAACTCCGTGGGTGCAGATACGCAACGCGGATGCCGAAGCAGGCTTTTCGGGGTGAATACCACCAGGGGCTTGCGGAACGGCCAGTAAAGCTGGCGGCGCAGCACATGGAAGAAGCTGGCCGGGGTGGTGCAATTTACGACCTGGATATTGTGGTGGCCGCAGATCGAAAGAAAGCGCTCAAGCCGGGCCGATGAATGTTCAGGACCCTGTCCTTCGTACCCGTGGGGGAGCAGCAGCACCACGCCGTTCATCACCTTCCATTTGTCCTCGGCACTGCTGATATACTGGTCGATGATCACCTGTGCACCATTGCTGAAATCGCCGAATTGAGCCTCCCAGATGGTGAGCCCGTTGGGAGTGCCAAAGGCGTAGCCGTATTCAAAGCCAAGTACGCCGTATTCCGACAGCAACGAGTTATAGATACTCAGTTTGGCCTGGTTCTCTGAAACATAGTCGAGGGGGGTGAACTTTTCTTCCGAATCTTCAACCGTAAGCACGGCGTGGCGGTGGCTGAAGGTTCCCCGCTGGCAATCCTGCCCGCTCAGCCGCACGGTGTGACCTTCTTTAAGCAGCGACCCGTAAGCGATAAGCTCTCCCATGGCCCAGTCGAGCTTGCCCGCTTCGAGCATCCCTTTCCGGTCTTCCTGCATCTTGACGATTTTGCGGAAGAAGGGTTTTCCATTGGGTAAGGCGGTCAGTTTGTTACCAATATCGGTGAAGGTCGCATCGGAAATGGCTGTATCAGGGGAGGTGTTGAAATCGGTAGGGATGGCTTTCCGAAAGTCTTTCCATATTTTTCCCAGGAAGGGATCAATATCCCCCTTTATAATGGCTTTGGCATTCTCGAACCCTTCGTCAAGAAGGGCGTTGATCTCTGCCCTCATCCCGTCAAAGTCAATGGATGCCAGGGTGTTTTCCTCTGTCAGTTTTTTCAGGTAGATCTCCAGCGGATCAAGATGTTGCTCGATAATTTTGTACAGGATGGGTTGGGTGAACCGTGGTTCATCGCTTTCGTTATGGCCATATTTGCGGTAACCCAGCAGGTCGATGAAAATATCCTTGTGGAATTTTGCCCTGAATTCCATGGCTAGCTCCACGGCATAAACCACGGCTTCAACATCATCTGCATTGACATGAAAGATGGGAGACTGGATGGTCTTGGCGACGTCAGTGCAGTAAACACTTGAACGTCCGTCGAGGTAGTTGGTGGTGAACCCGATCTGGTTGTTGACTACCAGATGGATGGTGCCGCCTGTCTTGTAACCGTCGAGATCGGCCATCTGCACCAGTTCGTAAATAATCCCCTGTCCGGAGATGGAAGCATCGCCATGAATAAGGATCGAAGCCACCTTACCGTTGTCCCCCTGGTAAGTATGGTCGATTTTGGCACGCGAAATACCTTCAACAACGGGATCCACCGCCTCAAGATGCGACGGATTGGGGGCGAGCGTGAGTTTGACCTTGCCACCGCCGCGGGATGCCACTTCACAGGAGTAACCGAGGTGGTATTTCACATCACCCAGCAGGTCTTCGTCTTCGTATTCCTTACCTTCAAATTCAGAGAATATCTGCGTGAAAGGCTTGTGCATGATGTTCCCGAGCACGTTCAACCTGCCCCTGTGGGCCATGCCGAGTACAAATTCTTCGATGCCAAGGTGGGCACCCTTCTGGATAACAGCTTCCAGCGCAGGAATCAGCGATTCAACCCCCTCCAGCGAGAAACTTTTCTGACCCGGGAATTTCTTGTGGATGAATTTTTCAAACAGTACGCCATCGGCCAGTTTGCGCAGAATCTTCCGCTTCTCATCCAGGGTGAAACCGGGCGTGTTGCGGCCGGGTTCCATCTTTTGCTTGAACCATTCCACGATTTCGGGCCTGCGGATGTAATAAAATTCGGCCCCAACCGACTGGCAGTAGGTTTGCTGCAGGCGTGCGATGATCTCCGAAAGCCGGGCATTCCCCAGGCCCAGCTCTTTCCCGGCCTGGAAGGTCTTCTGCAGATCGTCCTGTTTCAGTCCGAAATTCTCAATATCCAGGGTTGGCGTGTATTTCCGGCGGGTTCGCACCGGGTTGGTGCGCGTAAAAAGGTGTCCCCGGTTGCGGTAACTTGCAATCAGGTTCATCACCTTGAATTCATTGGGATAGAGATAGGCATCGCCCGCTTCAGCCTTGTAGTTTTTCTGGCAGAACTCAAATCCCTCGAAAAACTTCCGCCAGCTTTCATCCACTGTGGCCGGATCCTGTTTGTATTGTTCAAATAACCCGTCGATTACGGAGTTATCCATCTGGTTCAGGTAATTGAATTTATCCATCTTTGGTGTCGATCTTTTGGACATCAAATATACAGATAATTGCATTATTGCAGGGAGTTTGATTGCCCCGGGTTCATTCAACTTATTTATTGCCCCGGGCTTCAGCCAGGGAGGGTTGGTAAAACCCCGGGCCAGTCGTTGCCTTTACCCAAGGTCCCCTCTCGCCGTCAACCTAAGATTCAGAATTAGAGGGATAACTAATATAGAAAGTCGAATTAATTATAAAACCATTAAATTATAGGGGAAATGTGATTCCCTATATTAAATCTTAAAATGACCTTAGAAAATGTTTTCACTACAAAAGGGTTGCTGACAATGTCAATCAAACGATATATATGTTGAAGTCCCAAAAATGGTGCAATTTTTTTATATTAATTTGGGGCATAAAAAAGAAGACAAAATTTATCTAATCCTGTTATCGTTTGAATCGCACGGTTGTATCTGTTTTTAACCGTCCACACACAATCGTAAGATAAGCAATACCTGGAATTGTGTCAGCAAGCAACCATACCGTAGAAGTACTATCCTTGTCGGTTGGTATGCTCATTTTTGTAGGGGCATTAGTTGCACTTCCAAGAAAACTTCCTTTGGTGGTAGTAAAATCAACAGTGGCAAATTCAGGTCCGGATATAATTTTTGCATAAATTTTGCAGAATGTTTGACCATTTGTTGCATGAATAGAAGTATCGCTTAATGACACTAGCATTTTCTGATTTTTAAAAGGATCTTGAAAGGTTACAGTTATTTCAGCCCTGTATTCCATTGAACTGGCATATGCTGTAATTAACGCTGTACCGATTTGTGAAGAATTACTGTAGAGGTATATTGAAGCGACTCCATCATATCCTGCTGTGATCACAGTATCTTTTATTAAAGTGGTATGGTTCCTGAATGAGCCTAGGTTGGTATGGAAATGAATTTCCCTTGTATCAGACTCGGCATCGATTTTTGCAGTTAATAGCAAAGAAGAAGTGTTGTCTGCTGGTATAACAGTTTTCGAAATATCAAGGGTGATGATGTCTGAAATTGGAATTCTGCTATTCTTTTGGCAGGCAAACAAAAACAGAATTATACCTATAAATGTTAAATATTTCATTTTGATTCATATTGGTTATGTGAATATTAAATTTACAGGATCACATTTAATTTTATTAATATTGTCAATGCGAATTGTACCATTTACAATAACTGGACTATCCAGGCTGATGGTTAATGTAAACGGATTTTTCAAAGTGCTGAAGAATAATAGTATATTTGTTGGTGTATCGTTCAGCAAAGCTGAAGTGCTGGCCATTACAGCATAATCATTAATTTTTGAATAGGTAGATCCGCTTTGGTCTTTTTCAGGAAAATCACCCAGATTTGGTTCACTTGATATGAGTTTTAATTTCAGTGAAAGGTCATCATCAGACCGATCTTTAAAATCGATGGAGAGTTGGATCTGCAATGGGGAGGATATTCCATTCCTATTAATACGCACCTCATTGTTTTGATCTAATCCTATTAAAATGAAAGAGATTTCATTTAAAGAAGTTTGTTTTGTTGCCATTTTGGTTGAATTTTAAATTATTATTTACTCGTTGTAACCGGATTGCTAGTAGAAGTCGCATTACTTTGGGTTGCTTTCTTGAAATACTTGTTAACTGTTGCATTTTCAACAAGTGTCTGGACCCAACCGACCATGTCAAGATCAAGAGATAATGATACAAATGGTCTTGCAACTATTGTCTGGTCTGTTTTCAATGGATTGTTGTCTTTAAGACTCATCCAGACAGCGCCTCCGCACACTCTTAAATAGTCATTTAACCTTAATCCTATCCCGGTTAATACGCCAAAATCCCCTATCACACCACTCCAGTCATTATTTAGGTAGTCTTTGGTTTTCAATACGGTTATTCCGGCAACTACTGAAGTGGACTGGAGTAATCGATAACCGAAACTACAATCCGGTGTAGTTCGACAACCAATGCTGAATATTCCATAATTTGCTTCCCGGTTGACAGGTGCCAGGTTGAAGTTCAATCCATAATACGGGACTGGGGCAAGGCGGGGGGCAACCAAAACCGCCATACCAATATCTAGACAGAAGTAGAATTTAGACCTCACTTTAAATGTTGAAAGTGTATTTAATCCAATTGTTGCAGATTCTGCCATGGTATGAATCATTTGTTTTTTTGTAGTATTTAAGAGGCTGGCAATAGTCCGTAAATCCAACATTAATGAATCTACTGCACTTTCCCTGTTATTAAGATATTTGATTGTAATATTTACTGTAGTGCTCCTTGCTGTATATTTGAATATTATCGAGTCTGCTCTAAGACTAATTAATTTGTTTTTGTTGATGATAAGGTTCTGTCTCACGGAATCCAGGTAGACTGTATCAAATAGCAGCGATTGGTATTCGTCGTGATAATAATTACGTATGTTATTGGGAGTATAGCCAATAAGAATATCATTGAGTACCTTTGAGTTTAATTTGGATTTCAAATATTTTGATAAAATAGTATCTTTCTTTATTTTGTCTAAAATTTCCTTTGATGTTTTATGGGTATATATAGAGTCAATTGTTACCATTATTTTCTTTAATACAACTTTTATTATAGAATCATATCTTTCTATTTCCCGCTGACTGAGTAATGTACTTTCTTTACTAATTGGAAGTGTTGATTTGATATCTTTTAAGTTGCTGTTAAATGCAAGTGATTTAATAATGTCACCTTCCCATCCGGTTTTTTTGCTTGCGATTTGCTGGATAATTGGAGTGTAATGTGATTTCAGGTTCTCATAAAGTTTTTTCGATGCAATATCTGCAAAAATCTTAATTTCCTTTTCGGTCGGCTTCCTAAAAGTAGAAATATTTAATTTATACATTTTATTTGCTCTCAGGGGCGGCATACTCAGAACGACACTTGGTGCTTTTCCTATATGATTCTCCCAGGTACTCACATCATATTTTTTTCGGAGGGACTCCCCACTTGTGTCCCCCCAAAGGGTTTTATATTTTTCAATCCTTTCAAGGGAAACAGTGACTCTTTCCAGGTTCACTGAATCCTTGATATTCACAAGTTGCATCAGGAATGGGACATCGAAAGGCAAATTTCTCTTATTGGAAATTTCCCAGAAAGGATTGTCAGGCCTAACATCGAAAGTGTTTAAGTCAAGATAAAATTTACTCCCATTTACAAAGCCAGTCGAATCAGGAATTTTGCCTGTTGCAGATTGAGCAGCTGGTTTTGGGGTGGTAGAATCTGACTGCCTCAATATCCAATTTGTAGGGTACGCGGCGATTATAAAAAAAAATGTAAGAAATAATGCAATAAAAATGTTTTTCATAAGTGTTGAAATGATTTTGAACCATTAGTTTTTATTTTCCCCCTGCTTCACCGCCACATAAGCTGTTGAACTGATTGCCATTAAAACAACGAGATAGGGATCAATGGTCGGTATTTTCTTGAACACAATCACCTCAAAAAGGAAATAACCACCAACGGCAATCGTAAATGCAACGTTCTGTAACCGGGAAATACTATATCCACATTTATCCTGAAGAATATCAGGTAAAATCCAGCTACTCTTTTCATTTTGGTGCATATTGTCTGCAAGCAGAGGATTGGAAGCGTCATTTTGATTGATAACAGATGCGAATATGGTTGTACCCGCGCTGATACCCAATAAAAAGAAAACTTGTGCAGTAATCTGAATCGATGATCCGGTGTTTGCCCAAACATACAAAAAGGCAAAAAGGATCACCAATGTCCAAAATGCCATTTGCGTTTTAGCCAGGCTAAACGTTGTAGGCTCCATGATTGGTTTTTCGAGTGCTTCGCCTGGGGCAGGAGGGACTGTTGACACAACCTTACTATTCCGAATGATCGCCAATTTATCTTCACAATAGATATAACCCATAACAAGAATCAATATCATTGCCAGTATCCAAGAAATGATGATTCTATTTGATTTATTTTCATCAAACACGATTGTAAAATGATCATTGACGAGAACTCTGTTTTCAATTGATGTTCCGATGCTGATTTTTACATCTATCTTGTCTAGATTGCCTTTTGGGTTTAAAATTTTTGAAAGAGTGTCTTTCTTAGAAAGCAAATTTTCCAATTGGAAACAATATAATTTCACATCAAGTGGCAGATTAGCAACTTTTATTAAATTCCCAATAGGGTTATCATTGACAAACACAAAGGTTTTTGCTAACAATCCATCTTGGAATATGCTCTGAATAAGAAGTTGGTCACCTGGCTTTCCTATCGAGATAGCTTTTTGTGAAGAGGACATTAGTTGAAAAAGAGAACCGGAAATTTTTATTTTTTTGGATTTCAAAATGACTGTATCATCCCCTAAACCTATCACAATCGATTTGTCTATATTATTCAGTGAAGTCAAAGAAAGATATTGGCTGTAATTAAATTTAATAGAATCCTTGACCTCATCGTCTTGTTTTGGAACTAAAAATACTCTAACAGGAAGACCATCAATATAGAGTTTTGTGTATTTGTTCTTTTTGCCATTTTGGGAGATCGGCTTAAGTTGCAATGTTTCATTCACCCAAGCTGTTGATATCGTTATTCCTGGTTGGTTTTCTGAATAAATCATCAGGGAGTCATTTCCATTTACAGTAGATTGCGTCAAAGGGTTCTCACTTGATGCATTAGTTGTAAAGTATAGTACTTGAATTAAAACAACAATTAAAAATAATTTAATTGATTTCATGAAGGTTTATTTTTAAGGTTAGGATGAAACAAATGTACATCCTTGAAATCCCAAAGTCAAGAAAAACTACAAAAAAATATAACATATTTTCAAATACGTTGAAAATCATTTCAATAAAAAATTGTCTAAAAAATTAAAAACCAGGTAGTTGTTAATTGTTTAACAATTATTAAACGAACATAACATACACATATAAAATATGTTATAACATGTAAAATATGCCATAACATAATAAGATCAAACATGATTTAATTTGATATCATGCGTGTCCTGATTTTCAAACTCACCTCTTCAAAAGCATAACCAATTGCAATATAAAGAACATCGATACCACACCGGAGAGGATCCATATGATCCACCTGCAGCATTTGCTGAAATCAGGCTTTGGCCGTTCGGGATCGCATTGCGTAGGGGTGGCAGGGGCTATCCCATGAAAGGATGGTTTTATCGATGATGAGTCGCCACCGAGTCCGTCGATCCGGGCGGCAATGTATAAAATGTAGCGTTGCAACACCGGATACCAGCGGTTTGTGGGCGACATGGCCTGCAGACGGGCTTTCATGATGGCCAGGATGTTTTCCTCAGGCAAAAGCATGGTCTCTTTTGTTGTTACCGGTATTCTGACCTGGAATGTTCCTGTTACATAACGCCAGTTTTTTACTGGTTTTTGCATCATGAACTGTTCTGCTGATCTTGTTGGTTCAATCACCTCAACCGACCCGGTATCGTCGTTAGCATGTA
This sequence comes from uncultured Bacteroidales bacterium, assembly GCA_903913885.1. Classification (GTDB taxonomy): domain Bacteria; phylum Bacteroidota; class Bacteroidia; order Bacteroidales; family FEN-979; genus CAIVAT01. Next base: position 39,708 of record CAIWMX010000054.1, read on the forward strand.
TACTGTTAACTTTTGAATACACTTGTTCCTTCAGATGGGTTTCGCTTGTTACCCGCCTGCCATGCGTGCTGATCTTTTTAACAATGATGTTATACTCTTGCCCTGCTACAACCGTTGTTGGCAGATCCACAGTAAACAAGCCGGCGAAATTTTGTCCCGACCCCGACGGAATTGGAACATACGTGACGCCATTGGTTACTTTGCAATGTATGGTATGACTGTCGGTGGCGCTGAGCAGGTGCGTGCCGTAAATTGAATCAGCCAGGTCAAGCACATCGGAAGCATTTACCTGCGGCCAATAAATACTGACCAGGCTGCCTTCGGGCGTCCCATTCCAGTCAATCATCAGTTCATCGGGATAATTGAACAGTGAACCCGGGATATTTAATAAGGGTGAACTCGGGATAATATCAAATGTTTGCGGAATGCGATGCGTGGCAGCAATGCCCGGATTATCGGAGAAAGTAAACTGCAGATTGCGCTGTGCCAGTTTGTCGCTGTTTTCCGGATTTTTTATGATACCCGTGTTTATGATGGGTGCGCCATCATAAGCTATTTCCGCAACAAGGCAATGATGTGTACCCACAGGCCAGTCGGTTACTACCGAAACGCCATTATTATAGACATTGGCGGCATCATACAGGTTGAGATAACATACATAATACTGCCAGATGTAATCGCGCGTGGTAATCTGCAGATTGCGGTTGTTAATGGTTGTTCCGGTATAATCATTGTTTGAAGTATAGTATCCCGATGCATACATGGGTATTGTATTGTTATCAGCCGGTGCAAGTGGTGTGCCCGGAAAACCTGCAGCATCAGGCGTACTCGGATAATTATTACCGCCAAAATTGGTATCGGGTGTTTGCGATTTCCACAGGCGGAAAAATACTTTTACATTATTTGCAGGTGAGGATGAACCCACTACGCCTTTAAGCCGCACGCGGGCAATGGCAAAGCAATAATTCTGATAACGCAGTGGGGGAGATGAAGTTAAGTCGAATTTATACTGTGCTACAGACGATGCATCGCCAAAGGCATTGTCCGGGAGTAATGAAAATGGATCTGTGCCATCCGGATTAGCATAATTTGCATTTAAATAGGTAATAAGATTTTGTGCATAGCTGAAGGCTGCGGCCGTATTAAGGCTGGTATTACCGCCCGCGGCAAAGCTGGGCTTTCCGGCAGGTACATCGCCAAACGGAGCATTGTTTATCCCGGGTGTTACTGTCAATACACGCAAATCCTCGCTTAGCCAGAAGTCATTATTTGCCACCGGACTGATATTTGCAAAATAGGGGTCGGCTCCGGCAACCAGCTCGAACATGGTGGAGGCGTTTGATGCGGGAACAACATTGCCGCCAATGGTCAGCGAAGTATCCAACTCGCGTTGTGCGGCCGCGCTTCCTGTTGCCGGAAAATCATTCAGGCTTGCCGCGGTAAATACGATATCGCAGGGAATGCGGATGCGTTGTGGCACATTTGGATTGGAAGTGGTTTCATAGGCGACATCATGCATGCGGGCTATAACCTGTACGTTGCTTATACCCATAAAGGAACCGGAAAATGCGCTGAAAGTGGGAGCAAAGTTCAGATAAGAATTCTTATTGAATCCTTCTATAACCAGCCAGAGGGCATTGTCGAATCTGCCTCCGTTGGTATTAATCATATCTTGCACTTCGTCTCTTCCAAACGTACTTTTATCCACCCAAAAAGAGAGTAAAGCCAAAGGGAAAGGATTGTCGGGATCAGAGCCGGGAATACTGGCTACTGCGCTTTGAGGATAAGCATTATCCAGCAATGCCTTGAATAACGGGAAGGGATCGCCATGGTCGCCTGTAAGATTTTGCCAGACTCCACGCAGGCACGAAGGAACACCAATCAGGTTGCCGCTGGCATCTGTTCCGGGTGCTGCGTCAATAATTTGAGGGATGTTTGAAAAACCAAGCTGATCGTACAGGTAATGAAGAAACGCCATCGAACAACCTGTTCCCGGACCGTTGCCGGGAAAAGGCAATGTTGAATTTATATAATCTTTACGCAATCCGTAATGGGTAGTGCCATCGAATTCTGTTGATGAGGGGTTGGCAGCAGGCAGGGTGGTGTTGAGCCATCCGGCTGGGGTACCGTTCCGAAGCCATATCGTGCCGAAACCGTTACTGATCTGAAATTTAACTGTGAGAAAAAGCGAAAGTCCTTCGCCACAGCTGCCTTCGTTGCCCGCACCCGCTGAAAAGCCCCACCCTTTGCCATGTGCCCACATGAACATTTCTACGACTTCAGCTACCAATAATGAACGCAAACAATTGGCGGGGTAAACTTTGGCATTCACTGCTATATTGGTATTCAGTGTTACAGGCCAGCCTGCACCATAACTGCCTCCCGTTCCTGCATTGACATAAGCCGGTATCGGAGTCCTGACTTTGCTGTTTATATTAACTCCTGCAAACTTTGTTTGCATCCACGTAAAATCGTTTTCAACCACAGGAACGCCATTAGCTGCGTTTGCCAATATTAAGTTGGTGCGCGCAGGTTCTATGCTGCCAAAGGCGGCAGTGGCGAGTACGCTGTCATAGACAAATTGATAATGCGTGGTGGCGCCTCCATTGGTTAAGCCTGTGGCGGTGTACCATAGGGCATAAAGGGTCACGTCGGCGGCACCGATTACGAAGGTTGCGGTCGGCCCTAAGAAATTTCCTGTTCCGCCGGCTGCCGTGTTCCAATAGGCGAATGTATCGCTGTTCTTTACAAGCGCGCCTATTGGTCCAAGCACTGTTACTGTATCTCCGTTGTTATACACAGCGTTATCGGCGGGCACACCTCCGCCGGTGCTTCCGTTTCCATTGTAATATACTCTTGGCATGGTTTCGTTATTTATTTGCCTACTCTTTTAAACGGATTTTCGGCTTACTCCAAAAAAAGAATCACGGATCTTGAAATAATGACATGACAACCTATTAGATTTCTGCCCGGGCACAACTTTAAGAAAAGAAAATTACAGAAACGAGGCTGGTAATGTTGTAAAAAGAGCACATAATAAAACTCAGTATCAGTCTTGATAACTAAAATAACCAACTGAAAAATGTAAAACAAATATACATCCCCAAAATAGCAAAGTCAAGAATAAAACACAAAAAAATATAACAAAATATCAAATACATTGAAAATCACACCAATAAATATTTGTTATAATTGATTGTAAATCAACGTCATGTTAATTAATACACAAATGCTCTATAGGCATAACGTTAACATGTGAAAAATATCACAATTTGTAAATATGCCATAACATAACTAATTACTCTTGATCTAATTGTCCGGTAAATATTTCGTAAATGAGGAGATAGAATTAGTTCAACCCACCCTGTCAAAAAATATAATGATATGTTTAAATCAGGTTCCTGAACTTATTATCGTGACCTTTCGTGAAAGGTTAATTGGAAAAAATAATCAGGCAGGCCAAACATGCAATAGGACATCGTGCCTACGTTGAGGGATACCTGAAGGAGACCTAGACCAATCTTAGAGGAAACTTAGAGAAGGCTTAGAGAAGACTTAGAGGACATTGGTGAAAGTGGCCGGAAATCTGACCTTGAAGGTGATGATCAATCCTTCATTTTGGAATGACTTAGGTAACCTTTTGGATGAGGTCATGGCCATATACTGCTTGTTACGGCTACCCAAAGATACAAAAAAAATGGCAGCATTTCTATGAAATCTGCCATTTTTTTTGTTGAAAATACCGGTAAACAAACGCATGACCCTGAAAGGGCGCTCATGGTTAATGTGCTTTGGCCGACTTCTGAAAATTTCCTGTCCCCATATCTAAAAACTTAATAAACGCATCCACATCGAGATCATACGCCCGGGGTGCAGTAAGCAGGTTCCCAGCAGTGTCGAGCAGCACGTAGTAGGGCTGCGAATTCACGTTGAACCGGGTGATCTGAAGGTCGGCAAAAATCTTGCCGACAGTCTTCTTCACCTTGTGATCGTATGGAGAGGTGATCCACTCCTTTTCGGGGAGGTCGGTTTTGTCATCAACATAGAGGGCGGTGACGATATAATTCTCGCGCATGCGTTTCAGCACGCGGGGATCGGACCACACGTTGGCCTCCATCTGGCGGCAGTTCACGCAACCATGGCCGGTGAAATCAATGAAAACCGGTTTGTTTTGTTTTTTAGCACAGGCAAGTGCTTGTTTGTAATCGAAATAACCCTCCAGCCCGTGGGGGAGTTTCAGGAAATCGCCATAGCGTGGTTTGTCGCAGAGCGCGGTAACTGGCTGTCCGGTGCCTCCGCCTGCACTGATTGTGGCTACGTTTGATCTTACCACCGCATTAATGTCGAAATCCTGGTAGGTAGTGGGCGGCAGGTATCCCGAGAGGCCTTTCAACGGCGCTCCCCACATCCCGGGGATCATATAGACCACAAAGGTAAACACGATGATGGAGAGGATGATCCTGGGCACACTGATAAAGGGCGTGTCGGAATCGTGGTTGAATTTTAATTTCCCAAGCAGGTAAAGCCCCATCAGGAAGAAGATGACGATCCAGAAGGCCAGGTAAACCTCGCGGTCGAGGATGTGCCAGTGGTAGGTCTGGTCGGCGATGCTGAGGAATTTAAGACCCAGCGCCAGTTCGAGGAAACCAAGGACTACCTTGACCGCATTGAGCCATCCGCCCGATTTGGGAAGCCCGGAAAGCCAGGAGGGGAAAAAGGCAAAAAGACCGAAGGGCAGGGCAAACGCCAGCGAGAAACCCAGCATGCCGATGATCGGCATCAGCAGGGCGCCGCCGGCCGATTTCACAAGGATGGCGCCCACGATTGGACCGGTACATGAAAAAGAGATCAGCACCAGGGTAAAGGCCATGAAAAAGGCGCCGGAATAGCCGCCCTTGTCGGCCTGTTTATCGGCCTTGTTGACGATCCAGCTTGGCAGGGTGATTTCGAACATCCCCAGGAACGATGCAGCAAAGACCATGAAGATCAGGAAGAAAAAGACATTGGGAATCCAGTGTGTGCTGAGAAAGTTAGCGAAATTGGCTCCCAGTGTAATGGCAACGAGGGTGCCAATCACGGTGTAAATGACAATGATCGAGAGTCCGTAAACGATGGCTTCGAGGCGGGCCTTGCGTTTGCTGGTGGTGTCGTGCATAAAGAAGGTTACCGTCATCGGGATCATCGGGAATACGCAGGGGGTGATGATGGCGGCCAGCCCGGCAAGGAATGAGATGAAGAAAAACCATAGCAGCGACTTGTCGGCCGCTTTATCTGCCGCCGTTTTTCCAAGGTTTGCCTGTTCAAGTTTCAGGGCACCCGAATCGGCTTTCGCAGCTGAAATTGCAGCTGTTTTCACAGTGTCGGGTTTTTTCGCTGCAACGGTATCTTCAGCAGGTTTTGCAGATGCAGCCTCAGTTGCAGCAGGGTCGCCCTTGACAAAAAATTCAAACTCCACGTCGTTCGGGGGCAGGCATTGCTTGTCGTCGCAGCACATGAAGTTCAGCACCCCTTTCACCACAAAGCCGTTTTTATCGAGCACCTTGATTTTCTGCTTGAACACCACGTTGTTGGCAAAAAACTTGAGGACCATGCCAAAATTGGGATCATTATCCAGGATCGGTTTTGGTTCGGTCACCTTTCCGACCAATTCGAAGTGTTTGCTTTTTTTAAAGGTAAAAGTGGTCGGGATCGGTCCGCCCTTGGGGATATCCTGAGAGTAGACATGCCATTTTTTTTCAGCCCGGGCTATAAGCAGGAGTGTTGCCTCACCAGGGGTAGTCTGTTCTGTCTTGAAGGTCCATTTTACGGGGTCGAGTATCTGCGGAAAGGCAAACACCGGCAGTAACAACAGGGCCAGAAGGGCTGAAAACAGTTTTTTCATTCGTGCAAATTTTTGAACGGGGCAAATTTAAAGAAAATTATGGTACTACCCTAACAGAAAAACGTGGGACGAAGGACGTGGGAAGTAGGACGTGGGACGAAGGACGAAGGACGAAGGACGATGAAAGGAATCATCACATCATCACATCATCACATCAACCCATCATCACATCAACACATCAGCACATCAGCACATCAGCACATTAGCACATCAGCACATCAGCACATCAGCACATTCCTACGTTCTCACGAAAAGAATCTCCTTCGTCGCCGGGGTTACCCTGAACCGGTGATCGATGCGGTGGCCGATGATCCAGGCAATATCGTCGCCTGAACAAAGGAGCCAGGTATGTTCTTTCTCTTTCAGGGAAAATTTCTGGTCGATGAAGAAGTCGCTCAGTTTCTTCTTTTTCTTCATTCCCAAAGGGTAAAATGCATCGCCATGCTTCCATTTTCGCAGTGTAAGCGGAAACCGGAGTTTGGCAAAATTGAGACTTGCTGTGTTTCTTTCTGCAGGTATTTCAAAGCCGGTGATATCGGTTCTCCGTTCAAACTTCAGTGGCAGCGGTTTGGCAAGTTGTTTTTTACGGGCAAACAACCCGATGTGATATTCTTTTTCACGGGTCCGGGGCTCAATGCGGCTTAGCACCAGCCGTTCCCGTTCCCTGACCAGCCGGTGTGTGGGAGAAGTGAATACCGTCCTGTTTTCCTTCTTCAGGCAGTCAAGAAGATTGGCAACCTGGGTTTCATTGAACCCGAAAGGGGAAAGCAACTCCCAGATGTATGGCTCCCGTGGCGACACTTTTAACAGGTGGCTGATTTCAATAACCTGGTCGTCCCCGCGCGGGGTAAGGGCGTCGCTGCACCACTCCTGCAATGTTTGCATGCCGATCTGCTGGAACTCATAAATCCTGCGGATACTGTCGGTCAGACCGTGTGAAAAATCGGGATTGATGCTGCTCAGCAGCGGGATGACCTCATGGCGTATTTTATTCCGGACGTATTTTGTCTCCTGGTTGGAAGCATCAGTGCGGTAACTGATTTGATTCCTTAAGGCAAACCGGACAATATTGTCACGGAAGGCAAACATCATAGGCCGAATGACCGTTCCATGCTTAACAGGAATGCCGTGCAGCCCGGCAATACCTGTTCCGCGCACCAGGTTGATCATGAAGGTCTCCACCTGGTCGTCGAGATGATGGGCTGTGGCCACAAAGTCGAATCCGTTTTCCTGCCGGATCTTCTCGAACCAGTTGTAACGCAGCTCACGTGCAGCCATTTGGATCGATATGTTTTTTTTTGCAGCGATGGCGGTGGTGTCGAACCGGATACTGAAAAACGGGACATGCAGTTCCACTGCCAGGTTTTTTACAAACACTTCATCCCCGTCGCTTTCACCGGCACGCAGGCAAAAATTACAATGTGCGATGGCAAAGCGGAATTTTGACTGTTGAAACAAATGGGCCATCACCGTTGAATCGATGCCTCCGCTCACTGCCAGCAGAATCCGGTCATTCCGTGAAAAAATTTCCGTTGCTTCAATGAATTTTAAAAAATCCCTGAGATTCATTTTGCGAAGATAAGTCGAAATCGCTACTAAATCTACAGAGCATCATTTGTTTAATTACGCATGTTCCATGTGAAAAGAAACCACTAAGTGCCTAAGTGGTTAAAAATTCCAGGGTAACTGGTTTTCATTCACCAGTCAATTTATCGGTTATTGTTAAGGTCAATTCCCTTACTATAAGAAATGTAATAAAAACCATTTTACATTACGGTAAATGCTGAAGTTCCGCACATGCTGACTTCATAGAAAAAAGCAATATATTTGGGAAGTTAAAAATTTCTGAATGGCCTGGCAGATTACCTATATTACCTGGATTCACCTGATCACCTCCATTATCAGTCTCCAGTTGGTGTTTTCAGTTTATAATATGCAGCAAATCAGGGGAAGGAAGCCGTTTTTGTCGATGATGGCACTGTCGGCATTCTGGTCGCTGATCCTTACTTTTGAATCCTCCGCCCCGACCATCGCCGAAAAGGTTACGTGGTCGCAGTTCGAATATTTTGCCAACATGGGAATCCCGCTGATGTTCCTGAGGTTCATCTTCTCCCATGATCTTGATCCGCCCGGCCGGTTGCGGAAGTATTTCTGGATTCTTTGGGTTATCCCCACGGTAACCATTTTACTGGTTTTTACCCATTTTGCGCATCAGCTGATATGGACCGGTTTTTCATGGAGTCCTGCCGGCCACAACATTCTTATCTACCGGCATGGCCCGGCATTTTATGTTGCCATGGCCTGGTCGGTAGGGATGATCTTCTTTGCCAACATCATCCTGGTCAGGTTCATTCTGAAGCGCCCGGGGTACTATAAATCGAGAGCCTGGTTTTTGTTGTCGGGTTCCTTCTTAGCCTTATTAACCGGGATGGCCTATGTTGTTGGTTTTAATCCGGTTGAAGGGTTGGACATCTCACCAATGGGTACCCTGGTCGCCTGTTTCATCTTTTTCTGGGGTATCTCAAGGGAGCAGCTTTTTGACATCGTACCCTTCAGTCACCAGCTGATGATTGAAAAGATGAAAGACGGGGTCATCATTCTCGACAACCGGAATTTCATTACTGATATCAGTTCTGCTGCTGTGCAGGCTTTGAATGCTGATCGCGGGATTTCCGGATGTAAAATTGAAGATGTGCTTCCGGTGCTTCTCCCCGTTGTCCAGGGCGCTGCAACGGAGCAGGAAATGAGGAAGGAGATTTGCCTGGAGGTGCCGAACACTGGCTGGTTTGAAGTCACGCGATACCCGCTCAGGGGGCCGCGCGAAAATTTTCTTGGTAGTTTGTTGATTTTACATGATATCAGTCACAGGAAAAGATCGGAAATGCAGCTACGCAAACTGGCGGAGGAACTCACTGATCTGAACCAGATGAAGGACAGGATCTACTCGATCATTGCACACGATTTGCGGAATCCCTTTAATTCCATCATGGGCTTCTCACGACTGTTAGCCGGATCGTACGACGAGTTTTCGGATTCTGAAAAGCGAATTTTCGCGGAAAATATTTTCAGTTCCTCGAAAAGCGCCTACAACCTGCTCGAAAACCTGTTGGAGTGGTCGCTGATGCAACTCGGGCAATTTGAATTTTCGCCAGAGGAGTTATTCCTGGCACGCCTGGCCGACGAGTCATTTGCTTTATCGAAACTGATGGCAAGTGAGAAGTCGATCGAACTTGTCAATTCGATTGCCCCTGACCAGGTGGTTGTTGCCGACCACAACATGGTCGATACAATTTTAAGGAACCTGGTGTCGAATGCGATTAAATTTACGCCATCGGGCGGAAGGATCGTGGTCTCTGCTTGTGAAAATGCCGGTATGGTCGAGATAACAGTGACCGATAACGGCATCGGGATGCCTGCGGATGTGGTTGCCGGTCTTTTCCGCATCGACAAACTGCAAAGCATGCCTGGAACGGCTAATGAGAAAGGCACAGGACTTGGATTGCTCCTGACCCGGGACTTTGTAGAAAAACACGGAGGAAAAATACGCGTAGACAGTGAACCGGGTATTGGAAGCAGGTTTATTTTCACGATGCCCGGAAGGACGTAGGACGTAAGACATGGGACGTGGGAGTAAAGACGAAGGACGAAAAACGTTTCTAATATTATGTCCTTCGTCCTTCGTACATACGCACATACGTTAAATCTCCCAGGTGTCGCCCGAATTCAGCAGATCGTCAACATTCTTGATTTTCGAGGTCTCCTTGGCATATTTGATCTGTTCTTCCACGAGATCGTCGTAAGTAGGATACATGGCCGAGCGGATAACGCCGAAAACCATTGGGAAATGAGGTGGCGCCAGTTTGGAAAGCATCAGCTGGATTCCGGGATCCTGGTTGTACTGGTCATGGACAAGGATGTCGTCGACCGTGATGCCGTTTTTCCCGATTTCCGCCACCTCAAGCATCGTATCTTTTAGGATGAGCCCTTTGTCGTTGTTCTTCCCAAAAATCATCGGGGAGCCGTTCTTCAGGATCAGCATTGTTTCATCCTTTACCTCTTTACCGGTCACTTCCGCGTGGGCCTTGTCGGCAAAAATGATACAGTTTTCCATGATTTCAGTGACAGAGGTGCCGTCGTGCTTGGCAGCTTCAAACATCACCTGGGTCATCAGGTTGATGTTGTTATCGGGGACCCTGGCAAAGAAAGTGCCCTGGGCGCCGATCACGAGTTCCCCGATGTTGAACGGATGTTCAATCGTTCCCATAGGGGATGTTTTGGTAACTTTCCCCATCGGGGTTGTCGGTGAATACTGTCCCTTGGTGAGCCCATAGATCTGGTTGTTGAACAACAGGATATTCAGGTCGACATTGCGGCGGATCACATGGATAAAATGATTTCCGCCAATGGCGAGAGAATCCCCGTCGCCGGTCACTGTCCATACGCTCAAGCGCGGGTTGGCAATTTTGACGCCGGTGGATATCGCTGCAGCACGGCCATGGATTCCATGGATGCCGTAGGTATTAACATAATAGGGAAACCGGGATGAACACCCAATGCCGGACACCATGCAGAAATTTTCCTTGCGGTAACCGATTTTCGGGAATACACGTTCCACGGCGCTGAGGATGGCATGGCCGCCGCAACCGGGGCACCATTTAACCATCTGGTCGCTTTCAAAATCTGCTTTGCTTAGTTGAACGTTGGTACGTTCAACCGTCATATTTATGAAATCCATCTTATTTCTCCTCTAAAAGTTGGTTAAACTTATCCGTTAACTCGTTGATCATAAATGGTAATCCCTGTACCTTGTTGAACTGGGAGATATTGGGCATGGGGAACTTCATGCGGAGGTAATTAACAAATTGTCCGCTGTTAAGCTCGCAAACCACAATTTTCTTGAAACCTTTCAGCACATCTCCGGTATTCTTTGGTAATGGCATGATGTAATGAAAATGGGCATGGCTGATGTTCTTTCCTTCCTTTTGCATCTGGCTGACAGCTGAATGAACGGCGCCATAGGTGCCGCCCCAGCTTACAACGAGCAGGTCGCCTTCCGAAGGTCCGTCAATATCCTGTTCCGGGATAAAATCAGCCACCTTTTCGACCTTCTGCGCACGCATGTTGGTCATGACCTGGTGATTCATGGGGTCGGTTGAAACGACGCCGGTTACGTTCTCTTTTTCAAGCCCGCCTACACGGTGACGCAAACCTTCGGTTCCGGGGATCGCCCATTTACGGACAAGTGTTTCGGGATCACGGAGGTATGGTTTGTATTCCGGATCATTCGCTTCTGCAATGGGAGGGTTGATCTCAGGCATGTCGGCCATTTTCGGGATCCGGAATAAGGCTGAACCAAAACCAAGATAACCGTCGGTGAGCAGGATGGCGGGGGTCATATGTTCCATCGACAGTTTGGCGGTCATGTAAGCGTAATAGAAGCAGTTTTCGGAGGAGGAGGCCGCCACGACGATAACGGGGCATTCGCCATTGCGTCCGAATAAGGCCTGGTAAAGGTCGCTTTGTTCCGATTTGGTAGGCAACCCGGTTGAAGGGCCACCGCGCTGAACATTCACGATCACGAGCGGAAGTTCGGTGATAACGGCAAGGCCGATGGCTTCGCTTTTAAGGGAAAGGCCGGGGCCAGAGGTGGTTGTACAAGCCATGGCGCCGGTGAAGGAGGCGCCGATGGCAGAACAAATCCCTGCAATTTCGTCTTCAGCCTGGAACACCTTTGCACCGAGTGATTTGTGTTTTGAAAGTTCCATCAGGATCTCAGTCGCCGGGGTGATAGGGTAGGAGCCCAGGAAGAGGGGGCGTCCCGATTTTTCAGATGCGGCAAGCAATCCCCATGCGGTGGCGACATTACCGGTAATGTTGCGGTAACGTCCTTTTTCCATGTTGGCTGCCGAAACCTGGATTACGGATTCAAGTGCTTCAATGGTGTCGGCATAATTATAACCTGCCTGGAGGACGACCTTGTTGATGCCGATCAGTTCCGGTTTTTTCTTGAATTTCTCTTCGAAATATTTAAAGGAAGGCTTAAGGTCGCGGTTGAAGATATAGAACAACATCCCCAGCGCAAACATGTTTTTGCTCCGCTCCGCAGTCTTTGTATCGATACCCAACTCTTTGAGACTCTCTTTTGTAAGGGTGGTGATGGGCGCCTTCACCATGTTGAAACTGTCGAGCGACCCGTCGGTCAGCGGATCTTTTTTATACCCCGCTTTATCAATGGTCTTTTCATCGTATGCGTCCGTATCGGTAAGGATGGTTGCTCCTTTTTTAGCCCATTTCAGGTTTGCTCTGAGTGATGCAGGATTCATGGCAACCAGTACGTCGACAAGGTCGCCGGTAGTGAAAATTTTCGAACTTCCCATGTGAACCTGGAATCCGGAAACACCGGCTACCGTGTTTTGGGGAGCACGGATTTCAGCAGGAAAATCAGGAAATGTAGCGAGGTCGTTTCCGACAATTGCAGCCACATCTGAAAACATGCTGCCGGTAAGTTGCATGCCATCACCGGAGTCGCCGACGAATTTCACAACAACCTCTTCGCGATCAATAACAGGTCTTTTCTTCTTAGCCATAGCTTTATTGAGTTTTGAATTGCAAAGTTAAAGATTTAAGTCAAAAGTCAAAGGTTATGTATTAAAAAGAACCCCCACCCTGACGGGGTCCCCCACCCTGACGGG
>CAIWMX010000055.1 GCA_903913885.1 uncultured Bacteroidales bacterium
CGCAACTTCTCTCAAAGCGTCCAGAGATGTTTGCTCCAGAAGTATGGCCCTCCTACTATTCCAAAGCTAAAGGTTGTCGGGTATGGGACATGGAAGGGCGAGAGTTCATTGATATCTCCATCATGGCGGTTGGCGCCTGCATTCTTGGTTATGCTGATGATGAAGTTGACGATGCTGTTGTCAATGCTCTCCGAAGTGGTGTCAATAGCTCACTTAACTGCACTGAAGAAGTTGAATTGGCAGAGGCCCTCATTGCGCTTCATCCATGGTTCGGCATGGTGCGTTATGCCAGAAGTGGGGGAGAGTCAATGGGTATGGCTATCAGAATAGCCAGAGCTCATACCCATCGTGATCTTGTCATGTTCAGTGGCTATCACGGCTGGAACGACTGGTATTTGGCCACTAATCTGGCAGATAGTACCGGTCTCGATGGTCAACTTATGCCAGGCCTTCAACCGAACGGAGTACCAAGGGGATTAGCTGGAACGGCCATGCCCTTTGATGCAAATAATATTGATTCTCTGCGCGAAAAGATTAGAGGGAAAGAAAAGCACATTGCAGCCATTGTTATAGAGCCAGCCAGAGGCGAAGATGCCCCTGCAGGGTACCTCAAAGCATTGCGTGAACTGGCATCAGAGATCGGTGCAGTTCTTATCTTTGATGAAATCACCAGTGGGTTCCGGATGTGTGCTGGTGGTATTCATCGTAACTATGGGGTGCATCCCGATATGGCTGTTTTGGCTAAATCTATGGCTAATGGATATGCAATGGCAGTCGTTATGGGTATAGAAAAGGTTATGCAGGCAGCGCAATCTACCTTTATTTCAAGCACAAACTGGACCGAACGCATTGGCCCTACGGCCGCTCTTGCAACGCTTAGAAAGTATCAGCGACTAAGTGTTGAAAAGCATCTCATTGAGATAGGGAACAGGGTAAAGCATATTTGGAGAGACGCGGGTGAACTGAATAAATTGGAAATCAAGGTAACAGGACTGCCTTCGCTTGCCGCTTTTTCCTTTAAGGGTGCTAATGCCGCAGAGCTGGAGACTCTCTTCACTATTGAAATGCTCAAACGGGGATTTTTAGGGTTTCGGCAATTCAAGCCTTCATTGGCTCATCAAAGTGCAGACCTTGATCTTTATCAAAAAGCGGTTCACGAAGTATTTGCTTTTATAGCTGCGGATCCGACTGCAAGCCAGCTCGATACACCAGTTCACCACTCAGGATTTCAACGGTTAACAAAAGAATAATACTATGCCAGATCCCATATTGAATAAGGAATGGAACGGTCATGTAGGTCCAGTGGTAGCATCTCATAATGAGTTTGATGTTATTGAGTGCAAAATATGTGGATTCAAGCATAGCATACCCATTCCTACTGAAGATGAACTTGAAAAGGTTTATCAGCAAGACTACTATACTCAGGAAAAACCACTCTATATAGAACGTAATCAGGAAGATCTTGAATGGTGGAATATGGTTTATACTCACCGTTACGAAATTATTGAAAACCATTTGCCAGACAAACAACGCTCTATGTTGGATATTGGTTCAGGGCCAGGCTTCTTTTTGCTTAACGGAAAGAAACGGGGGTGGAAAGTAAAGGGTATTGAGCCTTCTGATCAGGCGGCAGAGCATTGTCGCGAGCTTGGTTTAGATATTGAGAATATTTTTTTCTCTGAACAAACGGCTGTTGGATTAGAACGCTTTGATGCTGTCAACATGGGTGAGGTACTGGAGCATATTCCTGACCCTGCGTCACTATTGAAGTTAGTTCATCATCAACTGAATGATAACGGTATGCTTTGCATCATTGTGCCGAATGACTTCAACCCATTTCAGATTGTTCTGCGTGATCATCTTGGTTTTAAACCTTGGTGGGTGGCCCCGCCTCACCACATTAATTATTTCGATTTTGATTCACTTGGTAAGCTTGTTGAAAGATGCGGATTTGAAGTAGTGCATAAAGAATCAACGTTCCCGATTGATATGTTCTTGCTTATGGGTGATAATTATATTGGTAATGACGAGCAAGGTCGGGTGTGCCATACAAAACGCATGAATTTTGAGAAGGCAATGAATCAGAGTGGATCTGGTAAAGTTTTAGGGAATCTATATTCTGCCTTAGCTCAACATGCAGTTGGTAGGGAAGTTGTTATGTTTGCATCTAAGAAGTAAAATGAAAACAATTAATCGGCTGTGTTTTTGTTGTGCAGGTAAAGAGGGTGTCGTTTATCCGCTTGGTTACCACTTCATTGCAGGTGTTGGTGAAGTAGATATGACTATTCGAATTTGTGCTCGTTGCGGTTCAGTTCTCCAGGATCCAGCACCTACCCCAGAAATGATGAATCGTTATTATACGAATTATTCAAATTATACTAATGTTAGTAGAGGGGGTCAACCAGATAGTAGTTATACTGGCGCTGTAAAAAGGCAAATCAACACTATCAAGAAGTTTCTTAAGCCAGGTATTGTATTTGAGGTAGGTTGTGCAACAGGCTTTATGCTATCCAAGTTAAAGAAAGATAATTGGATTGTTACCGGTTGCGATCCTTCTTTTGCTGCTGCCGCAGTGGCCAAAAATACGTATGATATTGATATTGAAACTGGTTTATTTGATGATATAACTATAGAATCAAAAAGCACTGATCTAGTTATTTTCTCACATGTTCTTGAGCATGTATTTGATCCTCAATTGACTCTTAAAAAGGCTAACAGAGTACTTTCTCCATTAGGAAAGATATTAATAGAGGTGCCTTGCTTGATATATCCTGAAAAATGGCCTAATGGTTATTTTACTTTTGAGCATATAAATTATTTTACAGAGGAAAGTCTAACTTCTTGCTTATCTCAACAGGGTTTTACCCTAATATATACAAGTGTTTATGCTGATAACTTAGCGTATCCTGTAATATTGGTACTTGCACAAAAGTCTCAGTCCAAAACATTATCTGAAGGCGTTGTTGATTCACCGAAAAAAATCAAAAATTTGATTGATAAGTACCTGCTATTAGATTCAGATCAATGGCAAAGAATAGATCAGCTCCTTTATAAAGAATTAGAAGAGATAGATGATGTCGTTATTTATGGTGGAGGAGTCCATACAAGTCAACTACTTAACAACACTGTTGCTCTTACTCATAGGGTGAAATGCATAATTGATACTAATCCACAGAAGCATGGTTTAGATATAAATGGCATAAAGATATGTGGTATAGAGGCTTTAGATTTAAATGATAAGAATTCGGCGATTGTTATTTCATCTAAAGCTTATGAGGATGAGATTTATGATTTCCTTATTAATCATGTGAAGGTTTGTTCAAAAGTAGTTAGATTGTACAAGTATTAATCTTCAATGTTTTCTTTGTGTGAATTGATAAATGTGTAGTATGACAAAACCGATAGTAGTAGTTCAGGCTAGTTCAAGGTCATGGTCAGGTGGTAATGACCTTTGTATGAATCTTATGGATTCCTCTCCGGTTATCTCCCATACTATTAATGCATTAAAAACTCGTTACCAGAACATTATCATTGCAGCACCAGAGTTCGACCAGGGAGGACTCGATTTCCTTAAAGGTTCTGATAATAGTCTTATAATTCATTATGGTCAGGATGAGAGCCCTTTAAGCAGAATAGTGGCAGCTACAAGTCATTTAAGTGGTGATGAATATATTCTGCGCCTCAATGCTCTCAATTTCTGTGTTGATCTTGATGCCGCTGATGAAATGTACTCTCTGTCAGTAACTGAACAGTTGGATATGGTTCGCTTTCCTGAAAACTTCCCATCACTTTTTACCAGCGATATTTACAAAATATCGATTTTGCGTCAACTATTGACTCTCAATCTGGATTCGAAATATCATGTTCATCCCAAATATTACCTTTCCGAGTCAAACGGCTTCAGGTCAGCCATATATACCCCCCCCTCGTATCGATATACTGATGAACTGCTAAAGACCGTGCGTAATGCCTGCTCTTCATCGATCTACCAGAGTCGTATTGAGGTTGATCTCTTAAAATCAGTTAAATCTGCGGACTCTATTCGCCATCATTATGAGATGACGATTCCCTATCTGGAGAAGAGCTTTCAAGTTCTAGATCTTGCATGTGGAAGTGGCTTTGGTGCAGACTTGTTGTCTGGCAGTGTGAGTAAGGTTACCGGTATTGATATCGATGGTCAACAACTTGGTAAATTTAAGAGTAACAATCCTGTTAACAATATAGAGTTTATCGTGGCTGATGTTCTTTGTACAGGCTTTCCCGATGCACTTTATGATTGTATTACAGCCTTTGAAATCATTGAACATGTTGATCCAGATGCTCTTCTAAAAGAAATCTTCCGGCTCCTTAAACCTGGGGGATTATGTTTTATAAGTACTCCCCAAAATGTGTTAGGTCATATACCGAGCACGCCTGATCATGTAAGGGAATTTTCTCTTACCGAATTACTTGATGTGGTCTCTAAATATTTTAAGATCGAAAAGGTCATAGGCATCAAGCAGGGAGTTATCTATTTCGAAAATGATCCCCTTGGAAGTAATACTTTTTTGCTTGCGTATAAATTATAATTAATAATAAGTTTTGAATGAATAATATAGATTTTCTAGAGTCATTTGATAAATTAATTAAAAAAAATTTTTCAGTAGATGACTTGCTCGATAGTTTTGATCATATATATATATATGGGACTGGGTCATCAGGCACTCATTTGTATACATTTTTAAAAGTCATTGTGCGCTGTAGATAAGCATTGTGAGAGATGAAGGTCGGCCCTTCGCACTCGGCTTGCAGGAGCAGGGTGCAAACCACTGTAAGCGGCGTTGGTTAAAAGCCC
>CAIWMX010000056.1 GCA_903913885.1 uncultured Bacteroidales bacterium
GACTGCAGGCCTTTGACATTGCCGGCAATGCTTTCTGCAAACGAAACCCGGTATTTAAGAAGGTAATCCGAACCATGAGATTTGACATTGCCTGAGAGTTCAGGAAATTCGAATCGTGGTATTTCCCAGGCAGCGAACTTTGACCATAGATAATCCGACAGATCGAACTTTGTGCAACCAACGAAATCGGCGGGTTTGATATCCTCCCCTATCGGATTATTCAAAGAATCGCGGACCAAGCAAAGGATACCAAAGAAATCCTGGTACTGATCATCGGTCCCGGGAGTGTTAACCCCTTGCCCTACCCCTGTGACATTGACATTAGTGAATACAACCGAGCCATCAGTTCCGGACTCTTTCGCCTGCAGGTGGATCTTCCGGCTGCTCGTTCCCGGAGCATCCAGCGTTACCGTGAAATATTTCTGGATGTCGTAATTCTCAAGGAAACACTGGTAAATATTGTTTGCGAAGTCGTTGAAGGTCTGCCCCAGGTAACCTACTTCAAACAATTGACCGTCAAAACCGGTGAAACTTGCCGTTTGAAAAACCAGTGTTTTCCCGGCAAACTGAAGCTTGAACGAATGACCGACTGAAGTATCAATTCCGCCTACTACCAGTTCAAAGGAAGAGCGGGATCCCAGCGAGATAAGGTAATTATCCGAGCAAGCTTCGTAAATGACGGGATTCCCGGCAAATGAAATGAAGTTGGGTGACTCCGTGATATCGATCATGGTGCAATAGTACCATGAGATCCTAGGGAAATAAAGGACAGTATCAGGGGGCCGTGAAGCATTTGAGCTGAGCGGATTTGATCGAGGACTTGTTCAGCGTAACGGAAATTTCGCTGATCAGGTAGTTGATCCCTTGTATCCGGTATCGCTTGGTAAAATCGAGGGTTTTCAACTCTATGAAATCCATCTGTTTTTCAATCTTCACACTCTTTCTGTCATCCATGATCCAGTTTACCCAGTCCTTCCAATAGAGATTGAATAAGCCATTGGGACCAGGATAACGTAATGAAAAATTGCTGTTGTTGGCAAAACCCCTGAGCCGCACCGGCGTTCCCCATCCACCAGCCATCCCTACCCAAAACAATCGAGGCGTAATTTTCTGGTAATCCGCTCCCAGATTTCCGCAGTTTACTGAAATGTATTTATCCGGCAAGGAGGAGAAAATCGTTTCGAACTTATTTTTCTCATCCCCCCATTTGTAGAAAAACTTATCAGTGAGCATTGGCCCGCTGGGCAGTTGCTGCCATTCAATAAGAAATGTAAAAGGATTTACAGCAAGCTGCCACCAGGTATTCGTATCCACGATATAATAGATGTCTCCCAGAAATGTGAAAGGATACGGAGGAATATCCGAAAAACTCTGGACGGCCCCTTTGATCATTTCTGTAATCCCTTTTTCAGCGTCAAGTTGTGCCTGGTAAGCCATATCACCGGCATCAGGTCCCAACAGGAAACGGAAACCGGTAATCTGTTCGGGGATCTCCTGGGTGAACGAAAGGATATTCTTTGAAAACTCAATAATCTCAGAGCGAAGCAACACTTCTTTATTGCCAACGATACGGATAACCCGTTGTCGGGTATCAACATGAAAGCTGCAATTGAACCACTTCTCAAGTCCTGCGATAAATTCGCTGACCTTAACATTTGGCACAAGGCGGCAATAGTAAAGCTTTTGCAGCCCGAACAAGACTTCGCTCAGACTTACCGAATTGTAGACAACCAGGCGTGAAAGTTCGATACTGGAAGTAAAAAATTCATCCTGCAGGCGATACCCGAAAATTTCGGCCAGCTTGTTCAAAACGAATTTCAGGTAAAGAAAAGGGGTCAGAATGGTTCTGCATTGCCCGTCAGTCGTGTACTTTCGCAGCCAGCCATCCGGAAATATGTAATTATATGCCATCAACTCAGGGTTGGTGGCCGGGGGATCATAAAAGGTTGGGTTGCTGATCTCGGGCATGGAGAAATCCACCTCAGGATAAAAATGGGTCAACGACCAATTGAAATAATCAACCGCCTGCTGATCACTTTCAAAGCTCATCATCCCCAAGTCCACCCGGTTCAACAAGATTTCCTTCACCTCGAAATTGAAATTCCCCTTGTTGATGTAAAGAGTTCCTTCAAATGTCTTTTCCCCGGCTGTCTTGATCTTGATCTGACCAGTGTACAAAACCATCCCGTTCCAGCGGATACTCCCTTCAAAAATCTCATAGATGCTGCGGGTCGAAGCGATCCGGTTCTTCCATCCCAAGATTGATACATTTCTTGCAGTGGACGGTACTTTGAAGGGAAAGGAATAATCTCCAACATCGTTGAAGATCGGGGATTTGAGATTCAGGGATACCGAAAAATCATCGCTCAGGTCAAGGGATTGATCACCAATCAGGATGGAAAGCATAGTTTTCTATGATTATTTTGATACTTCAGCTTCGATTTCATTGACCCGGTTTGTTGTTTCTCTCAAATGATCATAGGAGATAAATGCTGGAATTCCCTGTTCTATCAATGAATTCAACCGGTTGATACTGGCCATGAATTCAGGATCAACTGTTGCCAGTGCTGCTGCAGGAGCAGGAGATGGAGAATCCTGGTACCTGCCAACTGCCCTTTGAGGAACCCTTGCAAAATTGATCGCATCAATAACATGGGGGTAGTTTACCATCAGGTTCTTTGTAGTTTTGGGATCAATGACAATCTCCTGTCCTGTTTCACTGATCAGTGTTGGTGTCGAATACAGTCCGGTCTCAGGTGAATTTACCAGTGGAACATCCTTGTAAAGTTTATTATCATCCTGGCCTATTACCGAGTAGCGGCCTTTGGCTGCTTCCGGCACCTTCTGGCTCAGGATATAACCGATCTGGATTGCGCCAAGAGCAGCAGTAATAATGCTGAGCACGATCCCCACCCCGGGACCGGCACTCAGCGCCGATGCAACCGCAGTGGCAACGCTGATAAGGGCATTGAACAAAGCAACCTCTTTGTTACGCACAGCCTGGTCATGCTCCATCTTCTTGCGCTTCTTGTCCATGTCCTTATCCATCCTGCCGACCTGCGCATCATACTGGGCTTTCGAGATCAGTTTGGCATCCAGCTGAGCCTGAAGATTTGCCTTCTTTTTATCGTTGGCTTGTTCATCCTGTCGGAGTTGCTGGTTTTCGGCATCGGTTTGCATGGCGAAGATCTGAGCAAGGCCATCCACTGCCCCTTTTGCAAGAGAGATCGCATCATCAGCGACCCTAAGGGCAGTCTCCTTGGAAAGTTGAATTTGCCTGGCAGCGACCTCTTCTGCCATTTGCTTTTTAATTTCGGCAGTCCTGGCTTCATCCTTGATATTGTCTTCAAGAATCTTCCGGTACTTGGCATCAACCTCAAGGCGGATCTTCACCTGTTTTTCCGCCAGGTCGATATCGGATTTCAGACGCAGGGTTTTTAGCTGCTCCTGATAATTGTACAAATTTTGATCCTCATTGTCAGTATGCTTTGCCACGACATTCGTGGCTTTCTGAGCATACGTGGCTTTGATGGCCTGTTTCTGCTCTTCAGTAGCCCTGGTGACAGACAGGGTGTACTCCATTTCCCGCTGAAGAGAATCAAGAACCGCCTGCAGGTATTCGTCGGAATTCTTGTCAAGCGCCTCCATTTTTGCATCAGCCAGTTCCTTGTCTATGCGGTACTGATTCTGCAGATTCTTTTCAGCATATTTATCACGAATCTCATCCTGCTTCTGGAGGAGCTGATCGGTCAGGAGCCGGCGTAATTCGATTTCATCGGCTGAATTGCCTTTTATCTTTTCGAGGCGTTCAGCCAGTTTCTCTTCTTCAATGGCCAGTTCCCGTTCCATCTCTCCTTCGGTGACGGCTGCCCGGGCCTGGGCAAGCTGTTTCTTGATGTCAAGAAGGTAATCGGCTTGCTTCTTGGCCTTGGATTCTTCTTCGGCGGGAGTCCCGGTTGCTGGGTCCGACCGGTCGAAGGATTGAATTTTCTTATTTAGTTCCTTAATCTTCCCCTGGACCCGGATAAAATCTTCCGAACCCGCAACCGAAGCCTTCAGGGCGACCTGGTATTTGGAAAGTTTCGCTTCCAGGTTGTCGAGCGATTCCCCAACGATCTTATCCCCGATGCTTTCCGCGTTAAGCACATCGCTCAGTGATTGCTTAGCATCCTTGAACTGGGAGATTTTATCCTGAAGCTTTTTGATACCTTCTTCATAGGGCTTGGTGGCTTCTTCACGGTTTTCCTGCGCATCGATGGCATTGCTTGCCACGGTCATTGCTGCGCCTCCCGGGGTGGTTCCGCTTTTCACCGTATTCCAGACCCTTTGCAGGATTGTCGGTTTGGCGGCGGCATCCCCGATCGTTTTCTGTTTTGCCTGCAACAATACCAGTTCCGCTTCGGCTTGTTTTATGGTCAGGTCGATCTTTTCCTGGAGATCCTTTTTCTCCTGTACTGAAAGCTGGTTCAGGTTCCTGACCGTTCCTGCGACCTTTTCATAGGCATCTTCGAGCCTTTTATTGGCATCGGCCAGTTCAACGGTGGTGGACGCTTTTAACTTTTCTAGAGCAATGGCTTGGCTGTTGTATGTTTCGTAGGTCTTAACCGCAGCAACAAGTGCGGTGATGCCGGCAATGAGAAGTCCGATCGGGTTTGCGGCCATGGCAGCATTCCATAGCCACTGGGCAGTTGTTGCCAGTTTGGTCGCCACCGTGCCATTTCCTTTCCAGATGGCAAGCAGTTGTTCTTTTATGACCAGGTAATCAAGCACGACGGCATCTTTCATTTTCAGCAGGATGCCTTCTTTCAGGGTCAGGTTGTTCAGGATGGCAACCTGGATGGACCTTGTCTGGGCAGCAATGTACACACCGATAGCCCCTGTAAGGGCAATCAGTTGAATCCGGTACTTTTCGATCCATTCAGGCAGGGCTTTAAACCATGCCACCAGGTTGACAACCGAACCGACCATCGATTTCAGGAATTCAGTAACTCCGGGAAGGGTGATCAGCCGGTAAAACTCCTTCCCGAGTTTATCCAGGGTAGCTCCCAGGGTCGTGTTCTTGTCGTTGAATTGTCTGGTGATTTCATCGGTGCCCTGCAGAGACTTGCCGGCCAGGGCAACTTTCTGCTGGAGCATTTCGGTATTATCGCCGAGTTTTGAAAAGACTTCCGAAGCGCCGGCGCCTGAAATTTCCAGTTCCCGGATCAGCTTGCCCAGGATTGTAGCTCCTTCCCCGCCTCTTTTTGAGCCTTCAACCACTTTCACGAAAGCCCCGTAAAGATCGGTGTTCACCAGGTTGGTGAATTCTTGCAACGGGATCCCTGCCACCTTCGCAAAATCTGCGGTGTTGTAGGTCATCTTCATAAGGATCTTCGTCATTGCCGTTCCGCCCCTTTCTGTGGAAACCGCAAGTTCCTGGAGTGTGGCAGAAATGCCCATCACTTCAGCAGAAGATAACCCAAGCGACATACCCACACCACCGATCCGGTTTGAAAGGTCGACCAGCACAGGGGCTGTGGCGAATCCGTCTGCTCCCAAAACATTGATCGCATTACCCAACCGGAGCATGTCATCGGAAACTGCAGAAGTCTTCATGTCTGTAAGGACGTTCCTCAGGGTTCCCATCTGGGTCGCAACCTCGCTGGCCCCTCCCTTGATTTCTGCGCCAAGAGCGACATTGAGTTTGTCGATGGAATCTACAAACGGTAGGATATCTTTCTGGGCAATGCCCAACTGACCGGCGACCACCGCCATTTCCCGAAGGTCGCTCCGGGAAGTCCGGGTGTCGATCTTTCCCAGTTCCGTATTCAGCTTTTTGACTTCATCTACCGTCAGTTTGGTGGTCTTCCGGATGTCAGCCAGCGAATCTTCAAGTTTTGCATTTCCTTTGATCAGGCCGACCACCGAAGCACCAAACCCGATCAGGCCTACAGTGATCATCTGCAGGATCTGCTGGTATTTATTGGCCTGGTCAGCCAACTTCGAAAAGGCGCCCCCGGTCTGGTTGATCTCACCCCGAATTTCCCGAACCCTGCTGTTTATTTTTTGAAATTCCTTCTCCTTGTCTCCAAATTCTTTTGAATTGACATTGAGTTGCCTAAGCTCGGCATTGAGTTTCCTGGCTTCGGCCTCCAGCTGTTTGAGGGTGGCATTGGCTTTTTCACCATTGAAAATGACGGTAGCGGTAGAGGTTTCGTTCTTAGCCATTATGGATGGATTTATCAGACAGGTTTTCCGTAATAGCAACCACTCCCCGGTGGCCGTACTCCTTGGCGAAGATTTCGCTCAACTTCATCACTTCGGCATGGAAGGTCTTTGAGTACCATTTCTTCGGTCGCCGCCGGTTTCCGAGCATTTTCCCAGAAAGCTTGCGTGAAGCGGCAGATTCCTTCACATCGCCGATCTTGACGCCTTTGCCGACTCCCATATCGACAAAGCGACCGTAATACTCAAAAAGCAGGGTGATTTTCAGCACATCTCCCTGTGCCGAGGCAAGAACATTGTATTTGAAACTTCGGAGAAGAGTGCCAGTGTCACCGATCCTATTGGAAGTAAGTTTCTTCTTCCATTTGATAATTGTGATCTTAGCCCAGGCTTCGGCTATTTCACGTTCGGAAAGTTTGGGTTGAATACTTTGCATTGAGCAAAGAAAGGCACAATGCGATGTGTGGTAAAGGACAGAAAAAAGTCAGTCATTAGCTGGCAATTTGTTAAACGCTTTGCTAGAAGACTCAACAACGATCAATTTTTGCTATGCCATTTCAATTGATCTTATGTGTGTTGGTAAAATATCTAAACATATATACATTAGAATTGAATCCTTTTTCGATATTTAATAATAATAAACACTACTAAATAAATGGCGAAAAGTCCACTTGAATAAATTGAAATTTTTTTGAAATATATCCAATCCTTTTCTTTAATCTCATAACTATTGGTACATGATTTGTACCACACAATCCATTGATTATTAAAAACATTGCCATCAGTACGACTCGTATTGCGTGTTATTTTTTCGTTGTCAATCATATAACTCCTTTGTCGTCCATATTCTCCTGGACCATTCTGAACAAAAATAGTATCAGAATAATAGGAGTATCGTGGATAGCTTTGATCTATTTTATAAAAATTTGATTCCATTTGGTCGAAAGAAGAGATTCTTGAGTATGAACCAGCTTCATATGACTTATCTTCATCTTCAACAGTTAAAAACTTAGCCGCTTCTTTATAAGCTTCATTAACTGAAGCACGGTATGTTGGTATATCATATCCTGGTGAACTATAATAACTTGAACTGTATCCGGGACGATGTTCATATTCTTCTACCTTATAAGCCATGTCGCCAGACCATGATTCTACAATTCTGAACATATCATTGCCTTTTTTTAGTCGAAGAACTGAAAACCCAGTGTGCCTGTCAGCCTCATAATATTCGACCAACACTTTAAATTCATCCCACTCCTTTAATTTCCTGTTATAACTACGAATGTCATATTCATCAGCATTCTCTTTAAGAAACGGTTTGTACATGATAAAATGTCTGGTCGTATATATCTCATCTTTTTCACCATTGTCGTTACCAAATAAATCGCGACCGCCAAGAATGACCTTATATAACTGTCCCGACGTGCCCTTGAGACTGTAATCTGAAATAACTGATTTACCATTAAAAAGATTGTCAATCTCATTTTTGAATCTTTTTAAGTCATTCATCTTTTGAACATAAGCAATAAGAAATGAAATTCCGCAACAGAGTACTAAACCAAAACAAATGATAATAACCGGATGGATTTTTATCTTTTCCTCTTCAACATTAGTATTGCTGAAAACAGATTTCGTTTCGGTTTCATTAGATTGCTCAAGTTCTGGTTGATGAAGTTCAGGAAAATTGGCAAGAGGTAACCAGTTATTTGAACCCTCTTTAAAAATTAAGGTTTCCAAGCTTAGCTTTCTGGACTTTATCTCTTCAGTATTATAAGGTCCTTTTTTTTCAAGGCCGTCCAAATAATAGAAAATTTCCACTTTCGAATCAGACATCTTGTAATAATTAAGTATATAAATATTTACCTGTCAAAGTCATGATTATTAAATCTTTAGAATTGTCTTTGCTCGTATGTCAGTACATTCAAAAATATTTTAAAAACCTATTAACATATGTATAATATTCCATTTTAGGACATTAAGTTCAACTGGATCTTGATCTGAGGTTTGCCAAAAGCCGTTTGCCTTAACTATATCAAATTCACCATATAAGCTATTCAGCCCAATATCAGTGAGTTTAATATGAAAAGTTTCTGTTGTTCCATCCATTGATTTTTTTACAATAGCGGTAGTGACAAAGGACTCAATATTTCTTATAAATGTATCGCCTGCTTGGTAAGGCTCTTTCCAAAACACAATTTTAAATTCTTCCATTGCCTGAATTTTATCTCTACTTTTCATACCATTCATTTTCTGCCCAATTTTTAAATGCTTCCGGTTGGGGACTATTATCTTCTGAGAATATTTGTATTTTAAGATTATCTCTAATTCCAATATATAAAACATCTTTAGTCAGATCAACAATTATTATGAAATTGGTTTCTGGACATTCATGCGCTTTGCAGCCTTCTGCTATAAAGAAGTTGTTATTAATAACTATCGGGGTCTGTACGGTAAAATATTTCATGAGAAAAGTGAACTTATCCTTTGTCAAAGTTCTTATTCCTTTTTTCATTATCGGATTTTCAAGGAGATTTACATCAGATGGATACTTTCCATTTAAGTTTTTCAAGAATTTCACCCTTTCGGATGATTTATACGTTTGACTGAAGGACAAAACTGTTAAAAGTGTTAGAAACACAGCAATTACTATTTTTAAATATGGGTGTTGCATTAAACTGGTTTTAAATTTGATTATAGTTGTAAACAGTCATGAACTATTGTTATTGCTTAATTACAAACCTTGCTTATTAGTTCTGAATATGTTTTACTATTTTCTAACTGATACGCCTTTTTTGCATCATTACATGCTTCGATATTATTTCCCAGCATCATATTGGTAATACTTCTTAACCCGAGGACATCAGCTTGCTGCTTTGGAATATCTGTTAAGGTCAAAGCTATGTCAAAATCTGAGATAGCACTACGAGAGTCATTAATTCCAAATGATTTTATTTCTCCCCTAGTAAAAAAGAATTCGTAGTTGTCTTTATTAATTAGTATGGCATTGTCAATATCCGCCAAAGCAGCCCAATTGTCTTTAAGTTTATATTTTATAGTAGCTCTTAAAGAATATGCAGAAGCATATTCAGGATCAATAGAAATAGCAGTATTTAAGTCTGTTATGGCTTTATAAATATTGTTTGGATCGATAATTGGTTCATCCAGCCGGTAAGTATTGTTATAAATAGAAAAAGCTCTGTTTAGATAGGCTGGAGTATATGTTGGATCGATATCAATTGCTTTGGAATATGCAACCATAGCGGTAATAAAACTATTATAATCGCCATTGATACTATAGCCATACTTAGCGTTAGCAATTCCAAAATTATTTTGATAATCTTTTGCAGTCGAATCTAAGTTTACTGCATAATATAAGCATTCTATAGCCTTAATATAGTCTCCAAGGTCGGTCAATATCCTACCTTTTAGATTAAGAGCAAGGTGATTCGTTGGGTTTTTTTCTAGTTCTTCATTTAAATATTTTAATGCCGCAGCCAGATTGCCATTAAGATACTCATTCTCGGCATTCTTGTAAATTGTTGTTGAGAATCTATTATTCCCCAATTCATTAATACTTAGGTTTAATGTTCTTTTTAACATATTAATTTCGCTGTAGGGTACAGCAAAATTTAGATTTTGCCCACGTTTAGAGCCTAATGTCGCAATCCCTATAACTTCTCCAGAATTATTTAAAATTGGCGATCCGCTACTCCCTTCTGAAATTGGAGCAGTAATTTGAATTAAATTACCATATGGCGGTATATCTCTATAGGCTGATACTATTCCATTCGATACTGTCTGTTCCAAACCTAAAGGATTACTAATATTAAATATACTTTCCCCTATTTTTGGTTTTTTTTGAGCGATTGTTAAGTATGGTGTTTTTTTACCATTTTGATTATCAATTTGAAATTTTACAACGTCAATCTTTTCATCGTAATCAATGACGAGTTTTATCGTACTTGTATTCCCAGTAACTGTCTTAATTGTGGCACTATTTGCACCTTGCAGCACATGAAAATTGGTGACTCCAATTCCATTTTCATTGATAAAAAAACCGCTACCCTGAGATAGAGGTTCATTGTTTTTATTAAAGGTGTGAATTATAAACACGGATTTATCAACCTTTTTAATGATATCTGGCAAATTTGTTGATGGGTTTTGACTGTGGCTTGAATTTGCTAAAAAGCCCATAAACAAGAGGAATATTAAGCATCTTTGATTCATAGGTAACATAATTTATTGTTTTTACAGACGAACATGGGGAAAATAGAGTGTAGATAATGCGGTCAAAAAATACAACTTACAGTAAAATTATGCAAATGAAATCAATTTGTTCCAGTAGCATTAAAGAAAATGTCTATATCCGACGTATGATACCAACAACCATTGTACCTGGCACGCCAATAAGCGCCTAAGCCTTCAAAATTACATGACCCATGCCATTCACACCTCCCTCCATCAATAATTTCATGGTGACTTAGGACATCATTATCATTATATGGGGAATTAATAGACTCATAACGTGGGACATAGGCAATAATTGAACCTGTGAACTGGAACTTAGATTCATTTTCAATCTGGATTTCTCCTTCGATTTTAAAATAGCTATCCGGAGAGATGCCAGGATCATTATAATAACTTGCGTTTTTTGTTCGTAAAGAACCAGTCAAGTAATAATGACCATTTACACATTTAATAATTACAGATCCAAATTGTTTGTATAGCCCAATAGCGTATACAGCTAAAAGATGTTTACCGAGATACCGACTTGATATTTTATCTCTTTCATTTATCACTTTTATGTTAGAATTGGTATCCTGTTCTGTGGAAGTTTTTGAGTTAGATTTTGTCTCTGATGAAGACAAGTGTATCAGTTCTTTTGGATAGCTTTCCTTGAAATCCATTAAAGTTTTAATATAGTTAGAAGGTATACAAAAGCCAACGTTATTCGCATCAGAAATCCCTCCTACAGCAACCCCAATAGCCTTTCCATGCTCATTAATTATTGGACAGCCACTACTACCATGTGAAATCGGGGCTGTGATTTGGATTAATTTCCGATCATCAAAATTCCTTATCCCGCTAACAATTCCTTCTGATATTGTTTTTGATAGGCCCACTGGAGAGCCAATAGCAAATATTTTATCACCTGGTTGAGGAAGTGCCTCTTCAATTCGTATAAAGTCAAAGCATTTGTAATTCGTTTGAAGGAGGACAAGATCATTAATCTTATCAATTGAAACGTAACCTACTACATTATATTTAACTTCAGAATTATTTAGAGAAATTTGTACTTGAGGACTGCCTTCAATTACATGATAATTTGTAATAATTATGTTGCTATCGATGAAAAAACCTGAACCAAAACCTTGTTCAGCAATTACAGTTACTGAACTATTAACCGTCCTTTTATAAATTTCTTGAGCTGAAAGCTTAATATTCTGTTGTGCAACATCTTCAGCCTCTCGTTGGGAATAATTGCATCCCATTAATATAATGGTCACCCAAATAACAAACCATTTAAGATTGTGCATATGAGATATTCTATTTTTCTTAGAATATCAAAGTTATTGTTTTTTCGATTTGTACAACCGTTATCATAAATATTGACCGTTAATAAAATTTTCCCAAAGCAACTCGTTTATAAATAGATCGACTAAATCAATGATTCTGAAATTCATAATAACTCCAAAATCATTATTAAACAATGGCCCTACAACCTCGAAAGTCACAGTATTTATATCAAACCCCGGAATCGCCTTCTCTGTTAAAGGTTCACACTTCATTTTATCATGCAGCATCCGGGCAATGACCTGCTGCCCGATCAACTTCATCTGGTCAATGATAGCAACTTCTCCCTGAAAATCATCCGGATTCGGCAAATGATCAATGATCAGAAAGCCGCCATTGATGACCTCCAAAGGGTTATCAAGGTTTGAAGCCATATAACTGCCGGATAAATTTTCCAGGATCAGAGCCGGGTATCTCACAGTTGAGCGCAAGCCGTCAAGGATCTCGTTGATGTCCATCATGTAGAACCCATTGATCTCCTTATGCTCTGTGGCAATCTGCCGGAAATACTCTATATAGCTGCTAATATCTGCCATGGCTTTCGATTTTGTCAAGGTATTCGAGGTACTCTCTGGCCTTCTTGTTCAGGCCAATGAAAACATTGTAAAGGTTGGAATTCATTACTGTTTCAAGGCTTCTGTCATCGGTCTTTCCATCAGCAAGCGAGATGATCAGGGAGGCCCAGCCCGTGTCCTGGCTGTCGGTTTCATCCTTTTGCCTGTAAACATAAGGATACAGGGCTGGCAATGAATTCAGGACACCATTAAAGAACAGGTAAACAGAATACTTCACACAGTGATCCACCATTTTCATCTTCCCAGCTCGTTTCTTCAAAGTCCGGTTCATAAACTTCGCCCGGGGATCCTGGTTGTCGATAAAATATTTCCGGATGGACCAGAAAAATTTCTGTGGCCGGTAAAGGATGGCAACTAGCTGATCAAGGTATTTTTCCTCTCCTGTCTTCTGATAATCATCCAGGGCTGAACAGGCCAGTGTGAACTCTCCGAAGGTACAGTAAACCATTGCGTCGGCCGGACCATAGTATTTTTTAAATCCGGATTTGATCACCGGAATCAAGTTCCTGGTCAGGCTGACTTCTTTGTTCAGGAAATCAAGGCTTTCACACAGGGCGTAGGCATCCTCCGGAGCAATCCTTTTTAAGGTCTTTCTTTTCATGGAAAGAAATTCAAAGAGGGCCTTCACCTTGAATTCTATCAGCGAAAGTCTTGAAGAGAACAAATCTGATACAAAAAGAAGCTGCTCCAGGGTCAACTCATTCCAAGTCGATGGTAACGACCGCTGGATATTGTCAATCTGAACCAGATTCATAGAGAGAGCTTCTTTTTGATGAATGTCTTGACCAGGGCAAAGCCAATGAGTGCCAGCAGGATCGACCAGGCAATCCCGCCAGACCAGATCAGGAAGTTCCGGAAGCCGGTCACGGTATAGACCGGTTTCTCGATTACTTTAACCTGAACCTTTGATTCCCGGATATGGGTTTCCTTCCAGGCAAAATAAATGGAACTACTGTCGATCTTTGCCCCGGTAGTCAGGACGTTGTTCTTCAGGCCAATGAACGGAACCACTCTCTTCCCGGGCTTGATCTCTTCGATCTGCCGGATGATCACTTTTCCTTCCCGGCATTCAAGCAGCGCCCGGATCAGGCCGCTGTCTGCCGGGAGTGGGATCAGGGAATCCTTTATCGTGGTAACGGTATCATGCTGAACAAATGTTTCAGTCCGTTCAGCCGGCGGATAGCGTTTCTGGCATCGTTGCTCAGAGATGCACCCGGTCAATGAAGTGACCAGGAGCAGTATCAGAATACCCGGCTTTATCATGCGACAAATTTGAATTGGTTCAAACGGTTCATCCATCCGTCCAGGAACTTCTTTTGCTCCGGATGGTTTTTGACCAGGTCGAGGATGAACCGCCCCCTGGCATGGAATATGGCTGAATGAAGTCCACGCTGATTGGCGGAGTTCACCGCATAAAGCGTCGCCGGCCCGACGATACCATCCTCAGGCACCTTGAGCAATCGCTGGGGAATTACGATTCCCCATTTGCCGCTGCCCCACAGCCAATCCACCAGTATCTCAGCAATGCTCTGATTGGTGATCTGGTCCGCTCCCCAGCGGTTCCAGTAATTCCCTTTGAGAACAGCGATTGCGTCGGCCTTGGAGAGCAGCCGGATATCGTCCGCATCAATGTCGCCGTCACCATCCTTGTCATAACCCACCTTCTTCCAGGTTGAAAGAGTAACACCCATGTTCGTGGCCCCACCTCTGTCGGTGGGATCGTTAACAAACCCTCCCTCAAAAGCGAGGATCTTCGGAACGAAAAGTTCTACCCTTGCCATATTACTGCTTGAATGTTGGGTCTTTAACAAAGATGAGTGCAAAACAGACCGGTGCGAAGATCACACATTCGGTAAGGGTGGCCTTACCCAGTCCGACCAGTGCCAGTCCTGCAGCCAGCATCAAGATGCCGGTCAGGGTGGTCTTCCAATTCTTGAAAATTCGTTCTTTCATATCCTGTTATTTTAAGAGTTGTCCTTCAACTTTGGATATTCTCTCGCCGTGGTCTCCAAGGGTTACCTTCATTTCTTCGATCCCGGTATCATGCCGGCAAAGGTGTTCTCCGATCTCCTTGTGCTTTTCCGTACAGTAGGTTTCCCGGCACTGCATCTGGATGATCAGCTTGTCAACTGACTTTTTTAGCGAAGTCACCCCGTTGTAGAACTGGTACAGGAAAAAGCCGATTAGCGGAATGGCGATGATCTTGATCACATCAAAGACATCCTGGAGAATAAGGTCAATTGATTTCATACGAGGAAAAAGGAGTTATCGGGTTTGTTGAGAAATTCAATTCGTTGTTCAGCCTTTGCTTTCCCGGCGTACCGGGAAGAATTGAAATACAGCGGGTAAACCGTTTCGCTGGCTGTTTCGTCGAGGAACTGTTGCAAGGCTTTCAGTTCGGCTTCGCCGTCACGCTGGTTGGCTTCTGCCATGAAAGCAATTCTTTCTCTGTTGGAACCCTGTTTTGAAGATACATTGGAAAAGGTGTTACCGGCAGTATCAAAGATGCCCCAGTCCAGGACATCGATGGAGATTTCCACCAGGGCCCGGGCCATGGTCAGGTGTGCCAGCGCCGGACGGATCAATTCCATGAGCGCCTTCTGGTCACTGGTTAGTTCCGGGTTTGACTCCAGGGCTGATTTCAGCTCGTCAAACAATTCCGCAGAAAGTGTAGGTCGTATATACTTTCTTTCCACAGAGCGGATGACAGGTTTGAGGGCTACGAAAACCCGTCTGCTCTCGCGTATATCCACCTCACTGTTGAACTCCGTCGTATTCCGCAGGAACAGGTCGGCATCCTGGCAGATGTAGGCAGGATAATCCTCACGGTGTTCATCAAGGAATTTCAGGACCAGATCCAGGGATGTGTTTGCTCGCCTGATCCAATTCTCCTTGAGGTTTTGCACACGGTACTGGGGAGCGGTTTTGTGTGTCTGCGTTTCGATCACCTGGATGCCCTGCGATGAAACGCTTACCCCGAATTCATCGGCACCGAGCCACAGGGCATACAATGCCAACGGTTTTCTGATCATTTCCAGCAACTTTGCAAGGTTTTCCGTGGTTGTGCCATCCTGCGGGGGAACAGGATCAAGGGCCATTGCATCCTGCAATTGTTCATATAAGCCGATGCCCAGCACCGGTTTAATGAACGTCTCCTGGGCTTCCTCGATGTACGGGTACCAGTTCTCGAGGGTATTGCTGACATTGATTGAAGCAGCTGAAAGAACCTGAGAAAGATTGTCGATCAGTCGTATCATGCGATGTTCTTATCGATTCGTTTGTCAATTTTGGATGGGTGGTCCTGCATCGTTTGCGAGGTGTCCACCGTCACGTAATCAAACTCGATGTCAGGTGACCATTTGTTGAAATCCCGGATAAAATAAAGGGGTTCCAGGCTGATCTGCCGGTAAATGCCCATTTCTGCATTAAGTTGCCAGAAAGCCTCGCGCTTATCCGATCCGCTTCCTGCTCCGAGGCTTCCACCGGGAAGCCCGGAACCGACCAGACAGGGATCAACTCCGATTGCGAAGAGGATCTCCGAGTTGGCTGCCTGGGAATCTGGCAAATAGGCATCATCCTTGAGTTTGTTGTCGATCACGTTGATTTTCCAGCCGGAGAGGTATTCACTTTTGAACTTGCTGAAAAAGTTGAAGGTCACAAAGGCCTTTCCGGAGTTCTCCACATCGGAAAGGAAGTCGTTCATGTCGCTCAGGATGTTTACCCGGGCAGCCTCGCGCTGCTCCCGGGTGTAATCGGGGGAAGGATAGCGATTCATGAAATAATCATCTGGTATCTCGATGTGATACTTGATGGTCATCTGGTTTTTCATGATGGCCTGCTTGAGCCTGGGCACCTTATTGGCAATCGAAAGCCATCCGCTTTCCCGGATGCCGTTCCACACCGAAAGGTGGTAATATGACTTGTTGAAAGAGCGATAATAAACCGGATAGGCGAATTGAGGGTCTTTGTACCGGGAACCATCATATTTGGCCGGATCGAACATGGGGATTTTGACCAGCGTTCCATCCTGCTCATTCGGGGAGTATTCCCATTGTGCGGAGTAATAAAGGAACGGGATTCGGGACGGATTGTCGGAATCCATTTTGGCATGACGGCAATAAGCCGGGTCTTTGACAAACACCTTGTTGATCCGGTCCTGTGATTTGTTCAGGATGAACTCGATCCACCCATTGGCAAAGACCTCCAGGCTTCCGATCAGGTCGATCCACTGGAAATTCAGCCGGTTCAGCCGGAGGAATTCCACCACAGCGGGATCCGTGACCGGTTCCCGGATAGGGGCGCCCTGTTCATCCTTGCCTTTGTCACGGTAGGCCAGGATTCCACGGCCATAGTGGACAGTCTTTCGCTTTTCCAGGGCACGGATGGCAATTGAATTCTTTTCAAGGTCTGACAGCACATTCTGGGGAAAAAGGTTATCGTCGCCCCAGGGCGACCAGGGCCAGGAGCTGAAATCCCTGGGAACAACCACCTTTTCGGCAGCTGCATCAGCTGCTTTTTTGAAAGTGGTTGCCACGGCTTTGGCTCCGGGCAGGAAAGCGACCCCGCTTTCATAAATGACCTTATTCGCCATCAGTAACAGACTTTCTTGTTGTTGAATTCAATGATCAGCCGGATATGGAGCTTGCGCTTTTGCCCGTTGGGCAGAAGGACATTTCTCGTGGAGTTGCTCCAATGATGCGGATCCTTTGCCATTCGGTCATGAACCGGAAAGCATCTTCTTTGAGGAAAAATCTCCTTTCCCTTCCTGGTTCGGACAGAGCATTTGCAGGCATCCTTCAGCTCGATGATCTCACCGCCCTCTTTTGTGGTGCGGTCTGCAGTTACGAACTTTATCTGGAACCGGGCTGGCCGGTCATGCTGATCGACCGAATCCATAATATCCAAAGCTTCCCAAAGACGGATGAAATTTATAATCATAGGGCAATACTACAATGGCCAGGAAGATTATTAAAGGACACCATTTTTGACGCTTGACGAACATTAAAAAAGGAGTTCCGCCCGCGGGCGGAACTCCCAAAAATTCAGAATGTGATCTTCACCTCCGTTTCGGCGATGCTTGCATCGAATGAGGACTTGAGAAACTCGATGACCTTCTTGATGCCGGGGGTGAAACTGGTGGTGAAGACATTTCCGTCTGAGTCGTTCAGCCGCATGGAGCAGTTGAAATCATTGGATGACGTCTGGAAACGCTCCAGTTCGCTGCGGGTCTGGACGAGCTTTCCCCGCTTTTCAATGACCAGCTGGAGGTTCTCAACTTTGAGGATCCGTTCAGCCAACGTCATCTCTTTGCGGAGTTCCGGAGCCGGGGGTACGGGCTCTCTTGTTTCGGCCACCGGTGCCGGAGCTGCGGTGGTCTGTTTTGGTTCGTGGCTACCGTTGCCGTTTCCGTTTCCGTTGCCACTGACTGATTTGGTTAATTCTGCTGTAACTTTTGACACGATGTTTGCCCCTGCCCTGAGGACTGTTTATGGCTTCTGGCACGCCGGTTAGTGAAAATTTATGCCCTTACAACAACCGGAATGAAAATTCTGGAACAAAGGTTCGGGTCAGATTTCCCTTCAAATCTGAATGAACCCGAAGGGCTTAGCCTTTAGTGACACGATATTTTAATGAGGTTATCTTTGCTATATATTTTGAGTAACAAGCGCTATGATGTCCGATGGGATTACTGCTTTGAGGCCTCTGCGAGTATAAAAAAAGGGGCCGGGTTTCCCCGGTCCCAAATTATTTGATCATTCTGAGGAACTCGTTCCATTCGAATTCAAGCTTTTCAGGATTGGACTGTTGCATCTGCTGGCAGTAGCCTTCGTAGTAAATCGAATCCATTTGATTGACAAAGATCTGATAGTAGCGTTCCATAGCGTTTGAATTTATGTGGTCGCCCACGGTTAATAATGAAATTTTTGCCGAAGGCAGCCACCGAGGAAAATAAATAATGTCAATGGTTTGGGTCATGACTATTGCTGGTCGTGAATTAACCTGAAAGGCGCCGGTTCCATCAGGAGGGCGCCATTGACAGTTTTACCTTTTTCCGCAGGTAACTTTGCCAAAATTTCGAGTATTAAGAGGTGCGGTGGGTTTTGCTCGCTTTTCATAAAAGCTGCCCGTTGGATTTCTTTTTTGGCACCTTTTTTCTCTTGCAGGATTGAAAGAAAAAAGTGCATCCGAGCAAAAAAGGGGCTTTTCGCCCCCTTTTGATTACCTGTACATGCTGTTGTAAGCATCTTCATCTTCAAAAGATGCCAGTGACTGCCGGTAATCCGCTTCATCGCAAGCCAAATGACCGGCCTTTTTGCCGTTTGGCCAGAAAATGATCTGTTCACCTTTATGGATTTTCTTGCCACAGGTATGACATGTCCTGGAGAATTTAGCGGTGATCTGCCGGGGATCGCCATGGTAACGTGTACTCATTGTTTTTGCCTTTGCCCTAAGGACTTGTTTTGGCTTCTGGCACGCCGTTGAATGATTTGCTAGAAAAGGAAAAAGGCCATGAGATTTTGCCCCATGGCCATGATTGAGAACTCTGAATTGTTAAAAGGGAACGGCGGCAGTTTCTGCTTCAACCATTGATTCCGGGTGTTCTTGCTGCTCATCCGAAGATTCCGCAATGTGAGAGCCCAGAATATATTCAGCAGCTTTCTCTGCTCTGGATGCCGCCCAGACGATCAGTTTGTTATTGTCGCGCAAATGCCCTGACCAGTTTCGGATATAGGCTGAAGTGTTTTCAAGGTCGGAGAACCCTGCCATGTTTGCCAGGAATGCACTGCCAAGTTCGGCTACCAGTTCTTCTTTGGTGTAGTTTTCATCGCCGAATTTATTGCCCCGGCCTTCCGGGCGGTTAAGACGGCTTTCGTGCATTGTAGAGTGAATTCCTTCATGGTACAAAACACGGTAAAAAGATTCTACCGTTGCAAACGTCGCCATCGGAGGCACGTGAATCTCATCAATTGAGGGATAATAGCAGGGAGCATTGTCTGATTGATCAAAGATGATCCTGGGAGCATCCCTGAAGCCCTGAATGATCTGTTCGGCTTCCATGACCGGCTGGCCCGGGGCAGTTCCGTTCATCTTTTCGATCTTCTGCTTGCCAATCTCGTCGAAATGTGCCTGATCGGTGTTGAAAACATGATAGTAGCGCAGGAGATACTTTGTTTTTTCTTCCAGGGTGACCGGATCGGTGCTTTGGAGCCTCTTCCAGAACACGACCAGGGTGGACTTTTCACCCTTGCGGACACTTCCTCCGTTGGATCTGATCTGCTGAAAAGTGCCGTACACCCGGCTCTGGAAGTGATCGTTGGCCAGCATCAGCCGGTTGATGCCCCGGTAGATATGGCCATTGAGGCTCACCGGGGAGACCGTGCGCCACATCTGCTGCCAACTGCCGCAATTTTCAAGGTTGGCGATAATCTTTTCGGTGATCGCGGCATAGATTTCTGATTTGATCATTGGATTTGCCCCTGCCCTGGGGTCTTTTCTTGGTATCTGGCCCACCTGGTTAAACTTGAAATTTTAGCCAGTGGTAATACCGAGAAAAATAAATAATGTCAGGGGTTTGGGTCAGATTGGCACAATCTGAATAAACCTGAAAGGCGCCGGTTCCTAAAGGAGGGCGCCCTTGACAGTTTTACAGCGAAGCGGATTTTTCGCAGGTAATTTTGCGGGAATTTCGAGGTTAACAACTACTAATTTTGTAACTTAGCTATATGCAAATCAGGCCAGTATTTGGACCACTACATCAAATGCATTATATTTACATCTTAAAAAACTAAACCATGTTAATCTAGTAAATTGTAATAATAAAAATCAAAATGATTGAAGGATATATTAAGCACATTACAACAAGACAATCTCTTCTGATTTTCATGTGGGTTTTATTACCATTTATGGCTACCTGCCAATGGAATTGGATGAATCCGTTGCCCCAAGGAAATGACCTGAAAGACATCCGGTTTCTTGATTCATCAATCGGTTATGCAGTCGGGGATGGAGGTACTATATTAAAAACATCGGATGGAGGATTCATTTGGGACAGGTTGGTTTCGGGAACTATATATGACCTGACCTCGGTATTTTTTGTCAATTCAAACGTTGGGTATGTGACGGGTGTTTCATTTATTCTGAAGACGATCGATGGCGGAACCACCTGGTCCATGTGCCCACAGTCTTTTTTACCGGATCTCGAAAAAATATGGTTTACTGACGAAAACATCGGCTATGTTTGTGCTTCGTGGGCGGAAATGTATAAGACTACCGACGGAGGAATCACTTGGGTTCACATCATTACTATTCCCGGAGATGACTATTTGTCAATTTATTTTACAGATGCCAACACATGTTATGTCGGTGGATCCTCCGGTATCTATAAATCATCTGATGGAGGAAATTCATGGACGACCTTATATTATAATTCTTCCGGAATATTGATAATGGGATTGTTTTTCCCGAATCTTAATACCGGGTATGCAACTGGGATTAACGGGTTAATATTAAAAACGACTGATGCCGGTTTATCGTGGACGCAACAAACATCAGGAGTTTCAACACACCTGGCAAGTGTTTCTTTTACCGATGTTTTAACCGGGGTTGCTGTTGGCAGCAATGGTGTAATCCTAAAAACCAATGACGGAGGAAATTTATGGTCGTTGCATTCTACCTCTTCGGTTTCTGATTATCTGACTTCAGTATATTTCTCGGATCAAACGACAGCCATGACTGTGGGATATCATGGGACTATGCTCCGAACCACTGACAAAGGAAATATCTGGAATGCTATCTCGTCATACATTACTGCAAATGATCTCTATTCAATTGTATTTACAGGAGCCTATACCGGGTATGTTTCAGGGAAATCAGGAATCATTCTTAAAACTATAAATTGCGGAACTTCATGGACATTATGCTCTTCAGGAACATTAGAATCTGTATATTCACTTTTTTTCACAGATTACAATACAGGCTATGCAGGTGGTGATGGGCATTTATTGAAAACAACTGATGCAGGGAACACATGGACTTCAACCTATTTAGGGGCACCTCATAATTTTTCCAAAGTTTACTTTCCGACTGGTAGTACCGGTTATGTTATTGCGGATTTACATTCATTATTTAAAACCAGTGATGCAGGAGCAACATGGAATCAATTAACATCTTTTGATTTTTCAGATGCCAATTCGTTATTCTTTACTTCAGCCGACACTGGTTACGTGTGCGGAAGTAACGGGAAGATTTTTAAAACTACAGATGGTGGGATTTCATTTGGCACTCTAAATTCAGGGACCACGATTGAGATGCGTTCTGTTTATTTTATCGATAAAAATACTGGATTTGCATCAGGTTACGGAATTATATTAAAAACGACAGATGGAGGAGTTACCTGGGTTCAGAAATATTCGGGTTCTCCTTCCACTGGCCCATTTTCATTTCCTGATCCGTTAAATGGTTATTGTATGGGAGACCGTGCATTCTTCAAAACTATTGATGGCGGTGAAACTTGGCTTGAGTCCCCTTGGGATGTGACCAATTATGACGCCGGTGGCCTGTTTTTTACTACCCCAGACACCGGGTTTATCGTTGGCTTTAATGGAATGATATTAAAAACGACCAATGGCGTAATTACAGGCCTTCAGGCAAAAAGGGCCGTCAAAGGGATGGGGATTTTTCCAAACCCAAATGATGGAACCTTTTTTATTGAATTACCCAGGAATCTAAATAGTACGGTACATGTCCAACTATTTAGTTTTTCGGGTATCAAAATCTTCAATAGTATTCTACCATGTAATGCCGGGAAAACTAAAATTCAAATTAAAGGGTTTCCCCAAGGTTGCTATGTAATAAAAGTAATTTCCCCCACCGAAGTATGGACTGGCAAGGTTTTAATCAACTAGCATAATTCAGCTCCAACTTCATCACATATTACATCGGCACCAATTACTGTTAAATCAGGTGTGCGTTTAAAGATTTCTGATGGCTGTTCGCTTATTCTTCAAGATAATGGCAGGCTTAATATTGAATCAGGTGCAACACTAGAGATTGGTAGCAATGTAACAATAACCGGGCAAACTTCAAATAATAAAATATTTGTGAGTGGAGTTATTGGTGGAATTGGCTGCAGTCAAAATAATCCGACACCAATTGAAAGTCTAACTCTGTCATCTTTTCAAAACGCAAGTTGGAGTGGGATCGAGTTTGACAATTCACAGTTATTGTCAAATTAGCATGTGGGAATATTTCAAATTGCAAATTCTCTGGTATTTTAACCCGTTTGGAAGCAACCTTTAAACAAATTTTCAGAAATGCAATTGCATCTGCCAAGGTGGAAGGTATTCGTTTCAATATAAAGACGGAGACCTTAATGCGGAAAGAAGTCCTGAAAAAGATTAGGCAATTAGGCTAGTAAAAAAATCCTCTATTTATACGCCATCTATACGCTATTATGGCGCAATCCTGACGCAATTGACGCAATCCTGACGCAATTATTTTAGCATGAATGAAGAACCAGCCCCTTTACTGCCTGAGCTTTGGAAAACTCCTTTTCTAATTAAATCTGCCAAATCTCGTGAGGCGGTTTCGCGAGATACCGTAAATAACATCTGATATTCTTTATTCGTAATTTTTCTTTTCTCAATTACAAATTGTACCGCTTTCAACTGACGATCATTGAGTCCAAGGTTAATCAATTGTTCTTCAGCTAATTTATTTTTAAAAAGCGTGATAATAAACCCACCATCCTGTTCCAGCATTTCAGGCTCAGGTAATTCTGCTTGTTTGCAGGAATCAAGGATTTTTATTGTTCCTCTGCCCCAGGCATCAATATACCCGCCTTTAAAACTCACATCGGCGATTATCGGGTTTCTTGGTTTTGATGAATGAGATCGTTTCAATGCATCCAATGTCAGGCCTTCAGGAAGCGGGCCTTCATTCCAGATACTGATTTTATCATCATAAACCCGTATTTGAATCGGCGCTCCCATGTAATTCCGGTGCACCAGAGCATTTAGTAACATCTCGCGGATTGCCGGTACCGGATATTCTCCTTTTTCGAGGCGGTGCATTCCTTCAAATGTGATCGCACGGGTAAAAAATTTGTGATGCAGTTGTTCCAGCACCGCCTGCAGTAATCCAATCAAATTTCCCTCTTCTGTTTCCTGAAAGATTAAATCAATGTCATCCTTCCCGAAACGACCGATTTTCACAAAGGTATTTGGGTAAAATTTTCCGGGATCCTTTCCAAAGAGAATGACTGCGGCTCGTTTTAATTGGCCATCCTCAGTAAGTCTTAGCTTTTCAAACAACTCCGGTAATGCCAGACCCTCATTTACAGGTAATCTGCCAGCCCTTTCGGATGCTTGTAAAAAAGTGGCAACCGTTTTTTCATTAATGTCTCCAAAGCCGGCTCTTGGTTCTATAACATCATCCCAGGTTTTTCCGGATTTTCTCAATAGAAAATCGTTCAAAGCGGCTCCGGTTAATTCTTGTTTTGTACTTCCGCTTCTGTAATAATATCTGCCTCTTAATGAAATTGGCACAGAATAAGGCGGCACAATGATCTCGATAAAATATTTGCCATCTGCCTGATCCAGATTTACTTCTGCTAAAATACCCAGGAAGTCATGGATTTTATTTGGAACTGATTCCATCAATTCTTTATGATTGCCTACGCCAACAACTTCACCGGCGTCATTTAACCCGATGAATATTTTCCCACCCTGGGCGTTGGCAAATCCGCAAATCCATTTCAGATAATCATCGTGCCATGACGATTTGTATTCTATATTTTGCTTCTCAGGTTTCATTATAATTCTTTTTTCCCTTCAACGATCATGATCTCTTGTTCAATCTCCTTGTGGGAAGTCTTTCCCTTAAGGAAAGCTATTTACAGGAATTTTCGAAGAGTAAGGTTAGTCGATTACATAATCTATCGGAATTCTCTTTTCAAAATTAGGAAAAGAGCTTGAATTTCAGCTTAAAATAAACCTAAACAATTGAAGTTTACGTCAAAACCCTGTATTTGAAGGTTTTTGATTAAAAAAAAATAGCCCCGGTCTCCCGGGGCCTTTGCTCTACAAACTACCTTCATCAGCAAACGAATAAAACTGATCCTGTCCGATAATGAGATGGTCCAGTACTGCGATCTCCATCAGTTTGCCAGCATCAACCAGCTTTTTGGTGATCTTGATGTCAGCCTCGCTGGGGGTGATCAGACCTGAGGGATGGTTGTGACCCAGGATGATTGAGCAGGCATGTAGGTCAAGGGAAAACTTGAAGACTTTCTTGGGATCCACCACCGTGCCTGATACGCCGCCTTCAGAAATCCTGACCTTTTTGATGACCTTGTTTGCCCTGTTGAGCATCAGTACCCAGAATTCCTCATACGGCAAGTCTCCGATGATGGAATGAAAGATACGGAAGGCATCTGTGCTTGATTTAATCTTGTCTTTGAGGATGACTTCACTTTCATTCCGGCGACGGGCCAGGGCAAACATGGCCACGATCT
Source organism: uncultured Bacteroidales bacterium (assembly GCA_903913885.1). Taxonomy (GTDB): domain Bacteria; phylum Bacteroidota; class Bacteroidia; order Bacteroidales; family FEN-979; genus CAIVAT01. The sequence goes on from CAIWMX010000056.1 coordinate 24,868, forward strand.
GAACGGCACGTTTTGGCCCGATGCCTTTGATCTGCTGAAGCTCGGTAACGCCCAGGCGCCAGAATTCGCAGAGATTATTGCCGCACTGTGCCAGGGTTTTCATGGCAATGTCGAGTGAATTTTCTCCTTCGATGCCATTGCCGATAATGATGGAGAGCAGTTCGGCGTTTGAAAGACTCGCTGATCCCTTGAGCAGCAGTTTGTTTGAGGGAATGTCGTCTTCCGCCCAGGCGCTCATGGGGATCCTGCGTTCATAGTTGGTCAATGTCTGATTGGTGTTTGAAGTTTCCATAGCTGATGGTTTTATGCAGCGCTGTGGCCGCGGTTCGTACTGAAATTTTGCCACCAGCCATACCGGGGAGAAATAAATAATGTCAGGGGTGCGGGTCAGATTTACCTTCAAATCTGAATGCACTGAAAGCGACGGTTCCAGAAGGAGGTCGCCCTTGACAGTTTTATTTGCCATAGGTAATTTTGCAGGAATTTCAGGCAGAATAGTGATTTGATGCCCATGCGTACGCGGGGAATGGTACCCGACGACCAAAAAAAGAGCCGTGGCGACCACGGCTCCGTTTCCCGGAATCAGAATGGAATTTCATTGTTGGCAGGTTCCTTGGTTGCTTTGGCCGGTTTTTTGGTATTCTTGGGTGATTTTACAGCCTGCGGAGTGGTTTTTGGCGCTGTTTTCTGCGGTTTTTCTTCGGTTTCCACCAGTTTGTTGACATACACGGTGTAATCGTTTCCGAAGCTGTCGGGGTTCTGAAGTTTGGCAACCTCGAAAGTGAGATACTGTTCGCCTTTGTATTCATGGGCGTGTTGGAGGATATCTTCAACCTTGATCGAGATCCTTACGATCTGCATTCCCTTGATCTGCTTTCCCTTTGCGATGTAATTTTTTTCAAATGTTTTCATGACTGTGTTTTTTAAGGTTTTTATGTATGCAAGTGATATGAAGACCATGGAGGGGCACTCAAGGAGGAACTGGAATACCGGAGCAAAGTGAGGATATGCCGGGAAAATCCTTGAATGAGCAGCGCTTTTCACCCCGGAATGGGCTCATAGCTTAGCATACGATCAAGACCGGAAGACCAGTCTTTGAATGTTTGAGCATTACCAATCCAAAAAGGGAAAACAAGGGTTGGAAATCGTTTTCATCGATCCTGAAGATTCCAAACATGCCAAATACCGCGAACATCCTCGATGAGGGGGCCTGGCACCCGGTCCGCAGGAACAAATCTGGTGTCAATAGTGGAAACCTTTTAGGAAAAATCAAAACAGCATCGACCAGGCACGGGAATAAATCACACGTTTACCAACCGGCAGGAAACCGGAACCGAAAACAGGATTCCCACACCGGGAAATGGGGTGGGCGCCAGGGTGATTTCAGGAAGGAGGGAGTGGTCTTTCTTTTTTGGTACTTTCTTCTTTGACCTTCACCGACAAAGAAAAAAGTACTCCGCTGATTGGCAGGTATCGAACATCCCAACCTGCCGGGGATTTCTTTTGCTGCTTTTCTTGACCCAATCAAAGAAAAGCAGTCCGGCGAAGCCGTTTTGCAAAATTTCATTTTCATTGTATTGATTTGCAACAATAAAAGGTTGATTTTTCACCTTTTATTTTGCAATATCTCCACGAAGTGCACGCCCCGCCCTATCGAAAAATACAATTGCACTAATCGCATTGCGCCGGATATATGAACCGAGGGTACATATATACAAATGGCGATATAAAAACGAGGGTAAAAAATGAGGCTGCCAAAAATGGTTGATCCCCTACCTTGCAGGGAGCAAGATCATTTCATTGGAGTGCTGCTGCTCCCCTGCCATGGGGCTAAGCAGCCAATAGCAAAGGTTGTCGGCTGCATCGGAAAGATCAGTCGCTTTCCATCTGGGCTGATCTTTCTTACGCTCTGAAGACTTGTCCTTCTTGAATTCCTGGGGAAGGATGGGGGCATTGTCCATAGAGAAGAAGGTCTCCATTGCGTTGTTCATGTTGATGCGAAAGGCAGGCATGTTTGGGTATTCGCCGGAGAGGAACTTGAACCAGAACTGGTACTTGTCCATGTGATGAGCTTCATAAAGCTCAGCGCAAAGCTGTACCTGCCATCCTGCCCTGGATAGCTGCTCTCGGACATCATCAAAGTAAGAATCCCGGGATGCAGCATCATTCCTTCGGTTGCCATCCGAGCCGCCATACAGGAATATGTGCCTGGATAATTTTGGTTTGTAGTGGTCCATGAATTTGGCAACCAGCACGGAAAGCGTTTCGTTCTCCACAAAGAAATTGCGAATGATCCGGAACTCTGCCAGCGGTCTTACCCATTGCGCCACGATCATGCAGTTCTGAGTGGTGCCAAAGTCGAAGGAGACATAGAGTGGTTCAGTGCTGATACAATCCTTGTCTGCCCTGCAATCAAAAACGCTCCCCTTGTTCTGGGCAGCATCGATGTAGCCATATTCGTAACTGTCCGTATATCCATGGACAGCAGCGCTGAGCAGGGGATAAAAGCCGTTGACGTTCTGTTTGCGACGGATGTTGAGTACTTCCAGGTCATAGACCATCTTGGGCAGGACACGCTTCAAATCCCGAAAATACATCTCTCCGAGGATTTTAATGTTCCGGATGGCAGAAGCTTCCATGTAGCAGTAGCGCGCGGGCATTTCTGCCGCCAGCTGCTGGTAATCGAAAACCCAATCCCCGTCTGAAGTGAGGGGCATGGTGCCCAGGAACAGGGTGCCATGGTGGAACCTCAGATGGCCAAAGCGATCCATGTTGCCACGGTTGGCCGGCAGTACATCGGCATCGATGGCCTCCTTTTTGAGTTTGGTGCACTCGTCAAAGATCATCCCGTCATAGGATCCGCTACGGGCCATCTCCGGCCGGTCAAAGGAGTTGAACTCTACCACAAAGCCATTGAAAAAATGGATGCAGTTGGTGTAATCCAGCGGCGGAGCATAAGGTTCTTCCCATTTGTGCTTTGCCGGGGCCCGGTGACCAATGAAATAGTGGATTCCACGGTAGAGACCACGCCGCTCGAAGTGGTCGATGATCGGGGGCAGTGATTTTGTGCGGATGTGGAAATAGGTCAGGCCGTTGAGTGAAATCTTTCCCCGGGGCATGGCCACCATGTACTTGATGATCTCTTCGGCAATGATGGTGGTCTTGCCCACTCCCCTGCCACCGATGAAGACCTTGTGGGTACTGTGCGAAAGTTCGATGGCCAGTTGTGGGTCGTTGAGGAATGGCGCCGGGCGTATGTCAGTCAGTGAGATCTTCGAAACGGGCTTCATCGGCAAGCAGGATGTTTTTGTAATCGGAAATCGGCGAAGCATCGATCAGCGCCATGACTTTTTCATTGAGTGCCATCAGCGCCTGTTGTGCCTTGGGATCAATCAGCTTGAAATATTCGGAATTGAGGAAGTTGTAATTGATCGACAGAAGCTGAACCGGGGGCTGTATCTTGTCAGGATCGGGCAAATCCATCTCCTCTTTGTCCAGGTTGTTGGCCTTGATGATGCGTTCGAGCATCCGGTCCACGGTCTTGAAGTCGTTTTTCACTTCGGCCTTGCGCATGACCTCGATCGCCCATTCGGTGATCATGTGGCGCAGGGCCTGTTTATCCCTGCCACGGACAGGACCGAAACACCGGAGACAGTCATGTACATCCCGATAAGCCTGTACCTCGGAGATGTTGTGCAGCTTCATCTGCATTTTTACCGCTTCTCGTTCGATCCCCCGCTGATTGATCAGCATGGAATAGGCCGATTCCCAGCGTTGCCTTACCATTTCTTCATGAGAGGTCAGCTGCACGTTATCGGAAAGATAGTGCATACGGACACGCTCCAGGGTTGTTTCACATGCCAGGCTTTTCACAGGTCGTCAGCTTTAGCGTTTTCAATGAGTTTGATGGCCATGGTCTGAGCTGGTGAAGATCCGTTCTGTGCCAGGTCAAAGATGCCTTTGCGAAGTTCGGCTTCACGTTTCAGGCGGCCACGTTGGAAAGCTTTATACGCAGGGCTTTGCTTATCTGTGAGCAGGTCAGACAGTGCATCCGGATCCACTTCCATGATCACTGCAATCTCATGCCGGTTGAACATCAACGCGGAATAGGATTCCAAGTCGCTTAGAAACGATTCATTCTGGTCGATCAAAGGCGCTTGTATTTGAGAGTTCGTTTAATATCCAGTTCCGGTGAAAGGCTGCAACAGTTTTATCGCAGCATAAAACACCCGCTTCGATGCGGGGGTTTCGGGTATAGTTGGCTGATCCCACCACGCTGATCCCCCAGTGGTCGTTTTCGATCACAGTGACTTTTGCATGGCATTTTGCAGCTTTGATGTCGGTGGTGATTTTCTGCAGGAACTGCAGCTCAGCAGGTTTTCGGATGCCATTCCGGTAATCAAAGATGCCCTTCAGTTCAATGATCAGGCCATGTTCTATAAACTGGTAAAGCTGCCGGATGGCATACTCCGAAATCGCCCAGGTCGTGAAATAGACCCTGGCCGGACCTGTTTGCTCCAATAAAAAGAAAAGCAGATCATGTGTGGACCAGTCCCCCAAGGAGGCATAGTGTACGGACTGACCCTGGATAACCTGTCCAAAGACTTCATGGAGTTTCTGATTGCCCTTGCCGATGGTCAGCAGGGTGGAACCATTGGTGGCGACAGATCCGGATTTCGATCTGTCGGCCCTTTTCTTTTGCAGGTCGTCGGTCGAAAACAGACTCATCGTTGCAGTCTTTTGGTGATTTCATCCAGTTGCTGCTGGTACTGCAAAAGAAGCTGCTGGTTTCGGGAAAGTGACTTGGGCGTTTTGGAACCGGCCACCAGTCTTTTATACCTGGCAACGTAGGTTCGGAAGTTGTTCTGCCACTGGATGAGTTCAACGTCGTTGAGTTCTGAGATTTTCTTTTTGTCATCCGTGGCAGGCATTGCAGGAATCACGCCATGTTTCTCGTAATAAGCGATCCACTCGTTCAGTTCCTTGAGCTGATCATCCAGGTCAAGGATCTGAAAAGCGATCTTCTTCCGTTCCTGTACCGGCCTGAATTCAAGAACGGCATGGAGATTATCCAGCATCCTGTAGAGCATCTTCTGCTCTGACTTCAAGTCCTCGATGCGGGTTATCTCTGGTAAGGTTTCGTTTTCCTGGTATTTGTCAGGTGGTGCTGCAATTGCAGATTCTTTATTGGTTTCGGGCTGATGCCGGGCAAGCTTGCCAAGCTCATAGGCAAGGGTCAGCCGGTTTTTTCCGGTTGCTCCCCCAACACGCAGGATGCGGGCAAGGTTGAAATTTTTACCGTAGCAGTCAAATAATTGAAGTCCTGAAGGATAATCCTGCTGAGAATTGAGCCAGGAGGAAATTTCTTGATCCATGCAGCAAAGGTAGGGCTGCAATTGCAGGGGGGAAAGGACAGGTTAACGTTGCAGCTAAGCCCTTTTGCGGTAGTTTCGGAATGGGTTGGCAATCCCGGTAGAATGCAGCATGGGGCTTAGTTGCTGTGTTAGCGCTCGTTATCTTGTGTTTATGTCGTTATTCCTTGATGAATTTCCCAAACTTCACTTCTTTCTCTCCAACCACCTTCAAAACATAAAGTCCGTTTGGCAGCTTACTGACATCGATTGTAGTGCCTGGTTTTGTAGTTTCTTCTTTCAAAAAGAGCATGCCACTTGAATTAAAAACAGTCAAAGTTCCTTTTTCCACCTGTTCAACAACAAGGTTGTTGCAAGTTGGATTTGGATAAAGCTTTAGTGAATGTAACATGGGCTTATATTCATTAATTCCGACTGGATAACCCACAGTGGTGGTTTTCATGATGGTTCCATACTGACCAACTGCATACCCGGTAACGGAATCAATAAAATAAACTGACATTAAACATTCTGGTGTTCCAATTTGATAAGCAGTCCAGTTTGCACCCCCATCGGTTGTCTTAACAATTGTTCCGCTGTTTAAATCAGAACCCACCGCATATCCCGTATTGGGATCGGGGAAGAAGACTGAATATAAAATGTAATTTCCGCCTGACACTTTAATCCAGTTTGTTCCCCCATCCGTTGTCTTTAAGATTGCGCTATCACCTACCGCAAATCCCGTATTTGCATCAGTAAAAAATATTGAGGTTAACTTAGTTGTTACCCCACTCGGCAAAATAGTCCAGTCTGTACCCCCATTGGTTGTCTTTAATATAATTCCGGAATAGCCTGCAATATATCCGGTATTGGGATCTGTAAAATAAACTGAGCGGAAATATCCTAAGGATCCAAATGGCGAAGCGGTCCAGTTTGAACCTCCATCTGTAGTTTTTAAGATTGTATGGGTACCAACGGCAAATCCGATACTGGCGGAAGGGAAGTGAACCGAGGCGATCCATTTTGTTGTTCCGCTTGGCAGAGCAGACCAGTTGGTGCCCTGATCAGTTGTTTTTAAAATGGTTCCAAGATCACCAACCACATACCCTGTATTGATATCGGTAAAAAATACTGACGATAAAAAGTTTCTATTTCCAGTTGGCCAAACAATCCAATTTGTACCTCCATCGGTTGTTTTTAGGATCGTTCCGGTATCACTCACGGCATATCCTGAATTGGCATCGGTAAAAAATACGGATCTTAAATCATTTCTTGCCCCGCTTGATATTTTATTCCAGTTTGTGCCTCCCGTATTCGTTTTTATGATAGTTCCAAAATTTCCTGCTATAATTCCATTATCCGGATCGGTGAAGTAAACCGACAGCAACCAATCAGTTGTTCCACTTGCCATCTCAGACCAGGTTGTGCCTCCATCAATGGTTTTCAGGACGGTTCCGTTTTCTCCCGCAGCATATCCTTTACTGGCATCCGTAAAATAAACCGATGATACCCAATAAAACGATCCAGTGTAAACAGTGTTCCAGGTTGTGCCTCCATTGGTAGTTTTCAGGATACATCCAAATCCGGGATAACTTTTACCCACCACATATCCCGTATTCATATCTGTAAAATAAACCGATTTTAACCAGACTGTTGTTCCAGTGTTCAATGAAAACCAGCTTGTGCCACCATCTGTTGTTTTCAGGATGCCAATGTTTCCTACCGCATATCCTGTACTTGCATCTGTAAAATAAACCGACGATAACCCATTTGAGGTTCCGGTGTAGACAGCATTCCAGTTTGTGCCTCCATCGATGGTTTTCAGGATGCTTCCGGATGAATAATTGGTTGCTATAATATAACCCGTATCGATATCTGTAAAACAAACCGAACTTAACACATCTGTTGTTCCACTGTTCAAAGAAGACCAGCTTGTGCCACCATCTGTTGTTTTCAGGATGGTGCCACTTGCTCCTACGACATATCCGATATTGTCATCTCTGAAATAAACAGACGATAACCCATTTATAGTTCCACTTTCCAGTAGGTTCCAGCTTGCACCACCGTCTGTTGTTTTTAAAATAGTACCATTTCCACCCACACTATATCCAATATTAAAGGAAGGAAACGTAACTGAATATAAAGAATTTCCCTGTGGTAAGGGGTTCTGCCAGGTCCACTGAGAATATGACCTGGCAGAAAAAAACATTAAAAGTAAGAGTAAAGAAATGGTTTTCATGGAGTTCGAATTGAAAGTCCTTAATATCACATCAATAATGTGCGCTAACGCGTTGCCTGTAAAACCAAGTGCCGTAATATCCTTTGATGAGCAAAAAACCTTATCAGCATTGGTTTTAAAGGCATGTTGGTGGTAGTTAAGGTTAATAAATTACCAATTTCAAGATTCTTTTCGGTTCACCGTTCAATTTCAATATTGCAAAATACAACCCCGGGTCACAAGGCTTCTTATTTAGATCATTGCGTTTCCAGGCAACATTGTACTTGCCAGCTTCCAATTTTTCATCAATCAAACACGTAACCAACTTGCCGCCTACATCATAAATTGATAGGTTGACAAGTTCTGTTGTGCTTAGGTTGAACTCAAATAATGTTTGGTCGCAAAATGGATTTGGAAAGCATTTAAATGGTTGAATTTCATTTACCTTATTCTTTATTCCTAATGGATGGTCAACAAAATGACCTTTCCCGTCATTGAATTTGATATCCAGGTTTGCTGGCAAAACCACACCAGAGGTTCTAATAGTAATTACATCATTATAGCCATTCCCATCAAGATCTGCACAAAAGCTGTTTCTCCAGTGTTCGCCGTAGTCAACAACAGGCACAAAAGCAGAATCACCCAACTGAAAACCGCCTTGGTTATTATATATGATATAACCAGACTTATTCATTAACCTAAATAGTATATCTGGTAAACTGTCGTTGTCAAAATCGGACAATAGAAATTCAGATGTTGAAAAAGGAAAGACTATTTCATCATGTTTAATGAAATTTCCGGAACCTGTGTTTTCAAACATTGTCACTCCTGTTAACCCAATCATTGCAAGGTCGTCAAAACAAATAATATCCTTTTTCCCATCGTGATTAAAATCCTCAATAAAGCCATCTGTCTGATGTTCACAAAGCAAGACTTCCTGAAGACCTGATGCAAGACTATAATAAACCTCAACTTTTGCCCCGAAGACAATAATATCGTTTCTGCCATCATTGTTAAGGTCACCGCAAGTCAAACCTGTTGGATAGGTGCCTGTTAAATAATGAAATTCAGGAAGTGAGAAATTTTTATTATCGAAATTGTAGAATACCCCAAAAAATTGTCCATTATTCGATGCAAAAATGATATCATTAAATCCATTGTTATCAATATCTCCTGTTGCAATATATGAGATTCCATTATAAGAATGAGTATCAAGAAAAATAGAATCCCCAAAGTTGTTATTAAAAATTATACCTATAAATTCAGTTGAAGAGTTTTCTTTTTTAAAAATGATCTCGGGGTAAGGGTTATTGTCTAATTGTCCAATTTTAACGTACTGCCATCCGAAAAAGAATAATGAATCAGTCAGAGTAAAATATCCGTTATTCGTATTTATAAGATAAGAAATGCCACTCCAGTTATTGATCACATTATGCCCAACCATAATGTCAATATCTCCATCCAGATCAATATCTCCTGCACAAACAGTATAAGCCCCGAGAGGAACATTATATTGACTTCGGTTATCTCCTGAGGTAAACGAACAGAAAATCAGGAGATAAAAGAAAAAGAATAGTGTTTTATAGGGAGAAACCATATTCCAGTATTATACGTATTTTGATAGAGCCATGCTTTTGATATTAATTACCACCAACGCCTTAGTTGCAACCGCCGCAAAAGGTAGATGGGAATTGTGGTATCCGTAGGTTTCATTTGTGGCGGTTGAAAGTTCGTTATGTGGGGTTCAATTTCGTTTTCATTCGCATAGTAGCCGGTAGCTCGTATCTAATGCCGGCAATTTTTACCTGGTAATCGCTTTTGCCCGTCAAGTTGAGTATTCCTTACTCTGCAACTGCCATCCTTCTCATTTAATTCTCAGGGCCTATTAGAATTTGATCTGAATTTCAAATTGCCGGCACAGGGATAAACAGGTGAGCTGGGAAATAATTTTGTTTAGGTTCACGACTAATTTACATCAGTATTCACATGGTTTTTAAGAACATCTTCGAAAATTAGATTTTATAATCTCACATAACAATTAAGGATTTCATCTGCAAATTACGAAAAAAACAAACATTGCGGTTGAAACGATATTTTATTGCAGATAAATCCGAGTTGAACGAAGCCGCTTGTTTCTCAATGTGATAGGGAGGGCAACAGCAATTTGTAAGTTCGTGGTGAAGTAAGGATTAAAAGTCGATCATGGTGTTTGTTTGAAGAAAAACTGATTGTAACTCAAGGTATCGTGGTGCATTTGC
>CAIWMX010000057.1 GCA_903913885.1 uncultured Bacteroidales bacterium
ACCATGCTGATTTCGTCGATCACAAGCAGGTCGATGCACTTGATGAGGTTGATCTTTTCCCGGTTGAACTTTCGCTGGAACCCGTTCGCGCCCGGAGCGTTATCAGAGGCTGGTCCCGAACCCGGGATGGCAGGGGCAAAGCTGAGCTGGAAAAAGGAATGGATCGTAACACCCCCGGCATTGATGGCGGCCACACCGGTGGGTGCAACCACGACCATCCGTTTCGGTGTGATTTTCCGCAGGTTGTGCAGGAAGGTGGTCTTTCCTGTCCCGGCCTTGCCGGTGAGGAAGATGTTCTGGCTGGTGTACTGGACAAACTCGGCTGCCAGCCGCAGCTGTTCGTTCTCACGGTATTCCATAATTCTTGTCTTAGCAGGTATAGGTTGCCAGGCCCTGCACAACCTCCCTTTAAGGGATATCGTGCAGCCATGGCATTATGTTACAAAATCAGCCATAAAAATACAAAAAAATGTAACATAATAAGGGATAAGTGGAAAAATGATAAAATTAATCATCGTAATGCATAGAGGGAATAAAATTTAACTTTATCTTTGCACCCCTTTTTGGAAGAAAAAGGTTCATATTTTAAAATAATCAGGAAGAAAGCATGGATACGTTAAGTTACAAGACCATAAGCGCCAACGCGGCCACCGTGACCAAGGAGTGGGTGCTTATCGATGCCGAAGACCAGGTACTGGGACGACTGGCTGCCAAGGTGGCCCTGTTGCTCAGAGGCAAATGTAAACCCAACTACACACCGCACGTCGATTGTGGCGACAATGTTGTCATCATCAATGCCGAGAAGATCCGGCTGACCGGTAAAAAGATGGAAGACAAGATCTACCTCAGCCATTCGGGTTATCCGGGCGGGCAGAAAGAGGTTACACCTGCGAAACTGCTGGCCAAAAAGCCGACAGCCGTGGTGGAAAAAGCAATTAAGGGAATGCTCCCGAAAAACAGGCTCGGATCAGTGATGTTCCGCAACCTTTATGTGTATGCCGGCCCCGAACACCTGCATCAAGCTCAGCAACCGAAACCAATGAAATTAACCTCAATCAAGTAATATGGAAGTTATCAACACCCTCGGCAGAAGGAAAACTGCCGTTGCACGAATCTACCTGAAAGACGGCTCGGGCATCATTACCGTGAACAACCGTGATTTCAAGAACTATTTTCCCACCCCGATCCTGCAATTCAAGGTGACCGAGCCATTTGAGGTGACCAACAACCAGGGTAAATATGATGTCAAGGTTAATCTTGATGGCGGCGGAATCCGCGGACAGGCTGAAGCGCTTGCTCTTGCCATCTCCCGCGCTCTGTGCGAAATCAACGAGGAACACCGTCCGCCCCTGAAGGCCAAAGGCCTGCTCATGCGCGACCCGCGTATGGTGGAACGTAAGAAATTCGGACAGAAAAAAGCCCGTAAAAGATTCCAGTTTAGTAAACGTTAGTATTTTAGAATATTATAGAATCATTATATGTCAAGAACGAATTTTGATGCATTATTGGATGCCGGTGTTCATTTTGGTCACCTGCGCCGCAAATGGAATCCTGCCATGGCGCCCTATATTTTCATGGAACGTAACGGGATTCACATCATCGACCTGTATAAAACCATGGCAAAGATCGACGAGGCTGCAGCCGCGCTGAAACAAATTGCCAAGTCAGGAAAAAAGGTGCTTTTTGTCGCCACAAAAAAACAAGCCAAGGAAATCGTGGCTGAACATATCAAACGCATCAACATGCCGTATGTTACAGAACGCTGGCCGGGCGGAATGCTTACCAACTTTGCCACCATCCGCAAAGCCGTTCGCAAGATGATCTCCATCGACAAGCTCATGAGCAGCCCTTCCTATACCAACCTTTCGAAAAAAGAACGTCTCACCATTACGCGTGAGCGCGCCAAACTCGAGAAGAACCTTGGTTCCATCGCCGACCTGAACCGTCTGCCGGCTGCCATCTTCATCGTTGATATCCTGAAAGAGCACATCGCACTCGCCGAAGCCAAAAAACTGAATATCCCCACCTTCGCCATCGTGGATACCAATTCCGATCCGAGGACCGTGGATTTTCCGATCCCCGCCAATGACGATGCATCCAAATCGATCTCTCTTATCGTTGATACGATGGTAAGGGCCATTGAAGAAGGACTCGTTGAACGCAAACTCGACCGCGACAAGAAAGAAGCCGGCGATGACCGCGACGGCGACGATGGCGACATGAGAATGGGTTCTTCCATGTTCGATTCAGATGACGACGAAGTGGATGAAGACGGTATTAAAATCGTGAAAAAAGATTTTGTTGATACCAAAGTGGCGAAGATGAAAGCCCTGGAGCCCGCTCCGGAAGATAAAAACAAACCCGCCAGGAAAAGGATCTCCAAACCAGCCGGAAGACCCAAGAAATAATTGAATATCGAATATTGAATAACGAATGTTGAAGTGCAATTAGCGAATAATAAATATTAAATATCGACCAGGCCATCGTAGCACCTTTTCACTATTTCGCTACCTCGCCATTTCGCTACCTCGCTACCTCGCTACCTCGCTATTTTGATATTTCTCATTAACAAACATTTAACTCAACAATAATATGAATATTACTGCTGCTGATGTGAATAAATTGCGCCAGATGAGTGGGGCAGGGATGATGGATTGTAAAAAGGCCCTGCAGGAATCAGAAGGCGATTTTGACAAAGCGATTGACTACCTGCGTAAAAAAGGGCAGAAAGTTGCCGGCAAACGTGCCGACCGCGATGCCAACCAGGGTTTTGTCGTTGCTAAAACAACCGATGACCAGACCTATGGCGCTGTTGTCATGGTCAATTGCGAAACTGATTTTGTCGGAAAAACAGAGGAGTTTATTAAGTTTTCCAAGGATTTGCTTGACCTTGGCCTTGCAAACAGGATTCATAACGTTGCCGACCTGATGCCCATGTCGCTTGGAACCACCACGGTTGCCGAAAAACTGAATGAGCTGCTCGGAAAAACCGGGGAGAAAATCGAGATTGCACATTATGAAGTGATCGAAGCTCCCGTGGTGTTTGCCTACAACCATTTTGGAAACCGCCTTGCCACCATCATCGGACTAAGCAAGAAGGACGCTAAAAATGCTTCGGAAATCGGCCACGAACTTGCCATGCAGGTTGCGGCTATGAGCCCTGTAGCTGTTGATAAAGAGAATGTTTCACAGGAAGTGATCGACCGCGAGATCGAGATTGGCAAAGACCAGGCACGCCAGGAAGGCAAACCTGAGGATATGCTCGAAAAGATCGCCCAGGGCAAGCTTACCAAATTCTTCAAGGAGATGACCCTGCTGAACCAGGATTTTATCAAGGATACGAAAAAAACCGTTCGCCAGTATATCGCTGAAAACGATAAGGATTTGGCCGTCACCGGATTCAAACGCCTCCAGCTCGGAGCCTAAATAATTAGTTGTTTAAGAAAGGGGATTGTTCTGAGTCTGGAATAATCCCTTTTTTTTTGAATGCAAACAATGCAAACAATGAAAACAATGAAAACAATGCAAACAATTTCCGCATTGTCTGCATTGCCTGCATTGCCTGCATTGCCTGCATTGTTTGCATTGTTAGATTAGAAACAAACCTTTTCCAATGGTACAAGCTTCCAAGAAAGAAACAGTGAGGGAGATGTTTGACGACATCTCGCCAAAGTATGATTTCCTGAATCATTTTTTATCATTCGGGATTGATTATGGCTGGCGTAAAAGGCTGGTAAAGATGCTTGCTGAGCGCAAGCCCGTTTCGGTGCTTGATGTCGCTACCGGAACCGGCGACCTTGCCATTGCAATTGCATCGCTGAACCCACAGAAGATTTCCGGTATCGATATCTCCGAAAAAATGCTGGAGGTTGCCCGGGTAAAACTTGCGGAAAAGGGGCTCGATAAACTGATCACGCTGCGCAGGGCAGATGCGGAGAAGATTCCTTTTTCCGATAACTCTTACGACGCCATCACCGTGGCTTTCGGTGTTAGGAATTATGAAAACCTTGAAAAAGGGCTGCAGGAGATGAAGCGCGTGCTCAGGCCGGGCGGCGTGATGCTGATCCTCGAATTTTCGCATCCTTCGTCATTCCCGATGAAACAATTGTACGGGTTGTATTCGCGTTTTGTTATCCCCCTGATGGGCAGGGTCATCTCCGGAAATTCAAAAGCCTACAGCTATCTTCCTGAATCGGTTGCAGCATTTCCCTCCGGAAAGGATTTTCTGGATATCCTGGTAAAACTCGGGTTCGCGCACCCGCAGCAGGTCCAGTTAAGCATGGGGATTGCCTCCATATACGTTGCTGAAAAATAATATCCGGAAAACTGCGTTAATCTCTTTCAAAATTACTGCGTTTCCTTGAAGATCATTCGATTTATTGCCGTTGTCCTTTTTATCCTCCTCCTTTGCCTTCCTTTCCAGGGCAAGAGCCAGCGACTGGTTGTGCTGAACATGCCTGATTACGATAAGGAGAGTTTGTTCCACTTCGGCTTTGTACTGGGTGTGAACATGAGTTATGCCACCATCCGGCCAATCAAGGATTTGAGAACGCATGTGTTTGACTCCACCTTTCTTCCCGACATTCTCCCGTTGCCTGATTCGGCAAAGGTGCTTTCGGTCACTTCCACTCCCACGCCGGGTTTCGTGATCAGTATTGTCGGAAACATGCAGATGGGGCGCGATTTGGAATTGCAGTTTGTTCCATCGCTTTCATTTGGCGACCGTACACTCCTCTATGAGATTGAAACATTCAGGAGAAGGCCTGGCGAAACTGACACCATGCAGTTCGAATCAAGGTCGAAGAAGGTACCATCAACCTATATCAACCTCCCCATCGAGATCAAATATAAAGCCTTTCGTTACAACAATTTCCGGCCGGACCTTCTTGCAGGCGCCCAGTATACGCTCGACCTGGCATCCCAGGCCAAAAAGCGCGAACAGAAAAACAGGAATGAGAAAATCGTGAAATTCAACCAGAACGATGTTTACATCGAAGCCGGAGTCGGGTTTGACTTCTATAACGAATGGTTCAAGTTCGGATTAGAGTTTAAAATGATGTACGGACTGATGGATGTGCTTAAACGTGAGAACAATCTTTACACGAATTCCATCGATAAACTGAACTCGAAAATTTTCCAGGTATCATTCACCTTCGAATAACCTGCCAAATCAAGCCATTTTTCTTACCTTTGTTGGTTCAAACTGATCTGAATGGATAGAATTGCCGTCTTTCCGGGTTCCTTTGACCCCATCACACGCGGACATGAATCAATCATCAGGAGAGCGCTTCCGCTTTTCGATAAAATGATCGTTGCTATTGGTGAAAATGGTGAGAAACGGTCCTTTTTCCCGCTGGAACGCAGGCTGGAATGGCTGCACCAGATTTTCGGCCGGGAACCTGGAATCATTATCGCAACATATACCGGGATGACCATCGACTTTTGCCGCAGGGAAAACGCTGGTTTTATTCTGCGCGGACTGCGAACATCGGCCGATTTTGAATTTGAACGCAGCATTGGCCAGATGAACAAACTGATGCACCCTGATATTGAAACAGTGTTTTTTCTGTGTGCCCCCGAATATGCATCGGTGAGTTCCTCCATCGTACGCGACATCATCAAAAATGGCGGGGATGTCGGGCAATTTGTGCCGGATGGGATTACCATCTAATTAAAAATTAAAAATTACGAATTAAAAATTATGAAGAGTAGTTTACGTTTTACAGGATTGTTGGCGTTCATGTTATTTTTCTCCTTGATTGCAGGGGCGCAGAAAACGGTGATTCATGGCGTTGCGCCGGGCGCCGAAATGAAAACCATCCAGCTAAGTACCCCAGGCGACCTGATCACATTCCTTGAAAAGCCGCTAGCCACAGCTAAAGTCGATTCAACCGGGCATTTTACGCTGTCGGTGAGCCTGGCAAAAACGATTTACGCGTTCATTACCATCGACTTCCATAAAACAGAGCTATACCTGGAACCGACAAAAACCTATAATGTACGAATCGCTCCCATGAACTATGATGACAACACGGAGGTGAACCCGTTTATCCAGTCGCAGAACCTGTCGGTTGAAGTGGCAGATACAAGCCAAACGGAGTTAAATTCGATTATCAATTCGTTCAACTCCATCTACAGCGCTTTCCTGATGGAGAACTTCAACAGGCTGTACAGGAACCATGACAAACTCCTCCTCGATACCTTCAGGCTCCAGTTAAACCAGCATTTTGCAGCAGCCGACAACGGGTTCTTTTTTGGGTATGTCATTTACAAGCTGGCAGCGCTTGAACAGCTCACCAAATATTTCAACCAGGCACAACTGGTGAACAAGTATTTCAACGACAAGCCGGTTCTTTATTACAACCTGGAGTACATGGAGTTCTTCAACAGTTTTTTCACCAAATACATCACTGCCACCTCGACGATCCTGCATAAAACAGATTGCAGGCCTGTTCTAAAGGGCCCTGATCCATACGGGGCCATGATGAAACTCATGGCGACCGATACCCTGCTGAAAAATGAACAACTGCGCGAGCTTGTGATGCTGAAAGGCATGATGGAGTTTTACAACACGCAGGGATACAACCAGGAGGAGATACTCACGGTGCTGAACTCGGCCAACAACAGGTCGAAGTATATTGATAACCGGGTAGTCGCCGACGACATGATCCATTTACTCACCAACCTGAAACCCGGCACCCAAGCACCGGGATTTGCCCTGCCCGACCGGGATCAGAAAGAGGTGACGCTGAAGGGGCTGAAGGGAAAACCGGTGGTGTTGTGCTTCTGGACCACCTATTGTGAAGGTTGTCTGTCGGAAATGGACATGGTAAAGCCTTTGTATGACAAATACAAGGATGGCATACAATTTGTCAGTATCTCGGCCGACAAGTATTTCAGCAAAATGTTGCGCTTCATAAATCTGAAAAAGGATTATGTATGGACCTTCTTAAGTGCCGGCGAGAATCCGGATGTGTTGAAAGATTATGATGTGCGCTCTTACCCCTTATTTGTGATCATCGACAGGGATGGGAAAATTTTTAAGTACCCGGCCGGACAACCGAGCAGCGGATTGGAAGCCGATTTACAGAAAGTATTGCAGTAATCAACAGAAAATATGTTAGATTTTTTTAAGAAAATGCTGGGAAACAAATCCCAGCGGGATATCAAGGTTATCAACCCGGTACTTGACAAAGCCCTTGCCGCATGGGAAGAGATAAAGACTGTGTCGAACGACGAGCTTCGCGCCCGCACCGTTGCATTCAAACATCGGATCAGGGAGCATCTTGCAGATAAGGAAAAGGAGATTGAAGACCTGAAGGAACAACTTAACTCCGACGACATCGAAATTGATGAAAAGGAAAATATGTACGGCGTCCTTGACAAACTTGAAAAGGAGTCGTATGAACTGACGCAGGAAGTTTTGAATGAAATCCTGCCGGAAGCCTTCGCCGTGATGAAAGATACCGCCAGGCGGTTTTTTGAAAACGAATACGTGGAAGTTACGGCAACACAGGCCGACCGCGACCTGGCTGCAAAAAAGGCCCTCGTGGAAATTGACGGCGATATCGCCCGCTACCACAACAGCTGGACCGCCGGGGGCAACGTGATTACATGGGACATGGTGCATTACGACTGCCAGCTCATCGGCGGGGTGGTGCTGCACGACGGAAAGATCGCGGAAATGGCAACCGGTGAAGGAAAAACTCTCGTGGCTACCCTGCCGATGTTCCTCAATGCCCTGCCGGGGAAAGGGGTGCATATAGTAACCGTGAACGATTACCTCGCCAAACGTGACTCGGAATGGATGGGGCCCCTGTTTGAATTCCATGGACTTAAGGTCGATTGCATTGACCGGCATGAGCCCAATTCTCAGGCTCGCCGTGATGCATACCTTGCCGATATCACCTACGGGACCAACAACGAATTTGGCTTCGACTACCTGCGTGACAATATGACAAGCAATCCCGAAGAACTCGTTCAGCGCCCGCATAATTATGCAATCGTTGATGAGGTTGACTCGGTACTTATCGATGATGCCCGAACACCATTGATCATCTCGGGTCCGACTCCCAAGGGAGAGAACCAATTGTTTGACGATCTCAAGCCGAATGTAACCAAGCTATACAATGCCCAGCGGAACCTGGTAACAAAACTGCTTGCCGACGCGAAAGCGCTTTCAGAAGACCCGAAAAATGATGAGAACCTCAAGAAAGCAGGCGAGCAGTTGCTGCGGGCCCATCACGGGCTGCCGAAAAACAAGGCGCTGATCAAGTTCCTCAGCGAACCAGGGATGAAAGCCCTGATGCTGAAAACAGAGAATTTCTATCTAGCCGAGCAGGCTAAAAACATGCATATCATCGATGACGCGCTTTATTTCGTGATTGATGAAAAGAACAATACCATTGAATTGCGCGACCAGGGCATCGACCTGCTTACACAGTCGTATGAGGATCCTACTTTCTACATCCTGCCCGACATTGGCTCGATCATTGCCGACCTGGAGCGTCAGAATCTTTCGGAGGAAGAGAAATTGGCAAAGAAAGACGCCATGATGCTCGACTATTCGATCAAAACCGAGCGGGTTCACACCGTAAACCAGCTCATAAAGGCCTATGCCTTGTTTGAAATTGACGTCGAATACGTGGTGATGGATAACAAGGTGAAGATCGTGGATGAACAAACCGGCCGTATTCTTGAAGGCCGCCGTTATTCGGACGGATTGCACCAGGCCATCGAAGCTAAGGAAAACGTGAAGATTGAAGCCGCCACCCAGACCTATGCCACTGTGACCCTGCAGAACTATTTCAGGATGTACAAGAAGCTGGCCGGTATGACCGGGACAGCTGAAACGGAAGCGGGAGAGTTGTGGGACATTTATAAACTCGATGTCGTTGTTATCCCGACCAATAAGAAGATCGTTCGCGATGACCGCGAAGACCTGGTTTATAAAACCAAACGTGAAAAATTCAACGCGGTCATTGATGAAATTGAGCGACTGGTAAAGGAAGGCCGTCCAAGTCTCGTTGGTACCACCTCGGTTGAAACTTCCGAATTGCTGAGCCGCATGCTCAAACGGAAGAATATTCCGCACAACGTACTCAACGCCAAGCTGCATGCCCGCGAGGCAGACATTGTGGCCGAAGCCGGACGTGCAGGCACCGTGACCATCGCTACCAACATGGCAGGCCGCGGTACCGACATCAAGCTCGGACCCGGGGTGAAACAGGCGGGAGGTCTTGCCATCATCGGCACCGAACGCCATGAATCGCGGCGCGTCGACAGGCAGCTGCGCGGCCGTGCCGGACGACAGGGTGACCCGGGTAGTTCGCAGTTCTTCGTGTCGCTTGAAGATGACCTGATGCGTATGTTCGGCTCCGACCGTATTGCAAAGATCATGGACAGGATGGGAATCAAGGATGGCGAAGTCATCCAGCATTCCATGATCACCAATTCCATCGAACGCGCCCAGAAAAAAGTTGAAGAGAATAACTTTGGCGTACGCAAGCGATTGCTTGAGTACGACGATGTCATGAACATCCAGCGTGAAGCCATTTATAAAAAGCGTCATCACGCGCTTTTTGGCGACCGGCTGGCTGTCGATATCTCCAACATGATCTATGACGTGTGCGAAACCATCGTGCTCGACGCCCAGGATACCAGGAACTACACCAGTTTCAACCTCGACCTTATGAAAGAGTTTGCCGCAGATTCTCCCATCTCCCAGGCCGATTTCGGGACGCTCAGCGATGATGAACTCGGCGACAGGCTTTATAGTTACATATACAAGCGCTATAAGGCAAAATGCGATCATATTGCCAGGAAAACCTACCCGGTTATCAAGGATGTGTTTGAAAATGACAGCAGGTATGAAAATATCGCGATCCCGGTAACCGACGGGCTCAAAACCATGCAGGCTGTTGCAAACCTGAAAAAAGCCTATGATGACAAAGGCAAGGAGGTCGTACTCAGCATTGAAAAGGGCATCGTACTCGGCATGATCGACAATGCCTGGAAGGAACATCTGCGCGAAATGGATGACCTGAAGCAATCGGTTCAGAATGCAGCCTATGAGCAGAAGGACCCGTTGCTTATCTACAAGTTCGAATCATTTGAGCTTTTTAAAAGCATGGTTCAGCGAACGAATAAGGAAATTACCTCCTTCCTGATCAAGGCCGACGTGCCCATCCAGGTCGAGAATGTTAAGGAAGCACAGGCACCGCGCAAGATGGACCGCGCCCGCCTGAAAGAAGAACGCTCTGACCTTTTGTCGCAATCGAATTCAAGAACCCAGGAGAAGGCAGTTCCGCAGCCTGTTAAAGTCGAGAAAAAGACTGGCCGGAATGATCCCTGCCCCTGTGGAAGCGGGAAAAAGTACAAAAACTGCCATGGAACTGCAGAATAATGTTTGTTATATCCTTAAACCCTTCATGAAATGAAATTCAACCGCGTTCTGTTAAAGTTATCCGGCGAAGCGCTGGAAGGCAGCCAGGGATATGGCATCGACCCCGTGCGCCTGGCCGATTATGCCGCCGAGGTTAAATCGGTGGTGGATGAGGGCGTGCAGGTGGCCATCGTGATCGGCGGCGGGAATATATTCCGCGGCCTGCAGGGCACCAGCGAAGGCATGGACCGCGTGCAGGGCGACTACATGGGTATGCTGGCCACCGTGATCAACAGCATGGCCATACAGGCCGCGCTCGAAAAACTCGGATTAAAAGTAAAACTGCTGTCGGGACTGGCCATTGATCCAATCTGCGATGCCATGAGCCGCAGGAAAGCGGTCAGCCACCTGGCCCAGGGCCACGTTGTGGTCATAGCGGCCGGCACAGGCAACCCCTATTTCACAACCGACAGCGCGTCAGCCCTGCGTGCCATCGAAATCCAGGCTGATGCCATCCTCAAGGGAACCAGGGTCGACGGGGTGTATACCGCCGACCCGGAAAAGGACCCCACCGCTGTAAAATTTGACACCCTGTCGTTTGACGAGGCCTATCAAAAAGGCCTGAAGATCATGGACCTGACCGCCTTTACCCTGTGCCGCGAGAACAACATGCCCATCGTGGTGTTTGACATGAACCAGAAGGGAAACCTCCTTAAGCTTATACGGGGGGAAGCTATTGGGACCGTTGTGAGATGAATGCAAGCAATGCAAGCAATGCAAACAATGCAAGCAATGCAAACAATGCAAACAATGCAGGCAATGCGGGAATTGCGAGGGGTAGCCAGGTGATTAAAGGGTAATGAGAAAATGGGGAATGAAAAAAACTTTTGGTCTTTGACTTGTAGTTTTTTTTAATTTTGAACCGGCAAATGCAGTTTGTTCTGATAAAGATCCTGTCCGACCGGAAACGATAAAATGTTCTTGCTGAAAATGCTTTAAACGTTCAACGGCAGAAAACCCCTGAAAATGGTACTTTCCCGAACGAACTGATTAAACAATGCCCGCATTGTCTGCATTGTCTGCATTGTCTGCATTGTTTACATTGTTTGCATTGTTTGCATTGTTTTCATTGATAAATTAATTTTTCCTTATGAGTGATGAGATAGAATTTACGCTGGATGAAGCCAATGAAGGTATGAACCTTGCCATCCTGCACCTTGAGAAGGAGTTGCAAAAGCTCCGTGCCGGGAAGGCAAGCGCACAGATGCTCGACGGGGTCCGGATTGATTATTATGGGGTAAGCACTCCCATTGATCAAACGGCCAACATCAGCACACCCGATGCACGCCAGATCATTATCCAGCCGTGGGATAAAAGCGTGCTTGGTCTCATTGACAAAGCCATCCAGGCAGCCAACCTGGGTTTCAATCCTAAAAATGAAGGGGAAATTCTCCGCATCACCGTTCCTCCCCTGACAGAAGAACGCCGCCGTGACCTGGTGAAAAAAGCTAAGGCCGAAGCGGAAAACGGGAAGATCAGTATCCGGAACATCCGCAGGATCGCGAATGAAACCGCCAAAAAACTGAAAAAAGACGGGATTCCCGAAGATGAGGTCGACAAGCTGGAACTGGATATCCAGAAACTTACCGACGATTATATTACCAGGGTTGACAAGCTGTTTGATATCAAGGAGAAGGATATCATGACCGTTTGATCAGAATACTACGATTTCATCCGTGAACATCCAGCAGGGTTCGCCTGCTCCTTCGTGCCATGCAGGACATTTCCCGAGGTTCTTTGCCTTTACATGCACGTACCTCGCTTTGGTATGGGCCATGAACTGGAAGTTGAAGGGCTGGATAAAAATCTGAACTTCCTTCGGCTTTATGGTGTTGGGAACTTCATTGAATGAGTGATATTTCTTTCCATCCGACGACAGGGAATATTCAACCAACTGAGGGAGGAATATCCAACTTTTCTGATTTTGCAGAAAATTCATTTGCACAGAATTTACCGGCATCTCCTGGCCAAGGTCGATAATCACGTCAAGATCATTTCCCTGGAAACCCTGCCACATCCCGTCGAGATGATCGATGGTGGCCCTCAGTCCGTCGGTGAGGGCGCCAGCGCCGGCAGCCGTGTAGCGGTATGAGTAACCCGATACATAGTTGACAGGTTTGCCGAGGGCCTTATGGTATATGAGAGGCATCTCGACCCCATTCTCCATCATTTTCCCGTCGACAAACAGCCCAGCCTTCACCACCCCGTTCTTCGTCACATCAACCGGGCCGGTATAGAGCGGGGAGGTGGGTTTTACCTCGTTCCCGTCGAGCGTGTAACGCAGGGGGACATCAAGCTGTTCTGATCCCAGCACAAGTTTAATGGCTTTGGTCTTTTTCTCAACTTCAGTGTTTACAGACACTTTATACGAACCCCGGCTGAAGTTTACCTTCTGGAATTGCAGCCTCTTATACTGGTGCTTCATCCGGTGCTGAAAGTCGGTCCAGTTCCGTGATCCTTTTGCCGACCAAACCACCTCTGCCAGCGCGAGCATGCGGGGAATTGCCATGTATTCGGCATGCGAAGGGGTGGGAATGAACTCGGTCCACAGGTTTCCCTGGGCTCCCAGGATATGTTTTGCTTCTTCTTTTGAAAGTTCGCCGGGGGTGGGCTCGTAGGAATAGACCTTTTTCAGGCTGGTGAAACCACCGATGGCTTTGGGTTCAGTAGCAGCGTCGGCCTGGTAGTGGTCGAAATAGCAATGCGACCCTGGTGTCATAATGGCATCATGACCCTGCCTTGCAGCCGCAATGCCGCCTTCAACCCCTCGCCACGACATCACCGTGGCTTCCGGTGCCAGTCCGCCTTCAAGGATCTCGTCCCACCCGATGATTTTCCTGTTTTTAGAAACAATGAATTTTTCGATCCGCTTGATGAAATAGCTCTGCAGCTCCTTCTCATCCTTCAGTCCTTCAGCTTTGATGCGTGCCTGGCATTTCGGGCAGCTCTTCCAGTTCGTTTTGTCGGCCTCGTCGCCGCCAATGTGGATATACTGCGACGGGAACAATGCGATCACTTCGGTAAGCACATCCTGCATGAACGTGAAAACTGAATCATTCCCGGCACACAGGATGTCGAGGTTGGGCCAGTAGCTTCCTGTGGGAACCGTGAAAGGCCCGCCGGTGCATGAAAACTGCGGATAGGCGGCCAGCACTTCAACCGAATGGGCCGGCATTTCAATTTCGGGGATGATGGTCACATACCGGTCGGCGGCATACTGCACGATCTCGCGCACCTCATCCTGTGAATAATAACCTCCATAACTGGTCTTGTCGCCGGGTTTCTGAGGTGGGCGTTCATTCCATGGCAGATCCTCATGGTCGACGTGCCAGGCGGCAGTTTGCATCAGTTTCGGGTACTTTTTTATCTCGATCCGCCAGCCGTTGTCGTCGGTAAGATGCCAGTGGAACCGGTTCATCTTGTAGGTGGCAATGAGATCGATGTAACGTTTGACAAACTCTTTGGGGAAAAAATGGCGCGATACGTCCAGGTGCATGCCGCGGTATGGATACCTGGGAGCATCTTTAATTTCAACGCATTGAACTTCCCAGGATCTGCCGGCAATCCTGGTGCGGGGCTCGCAGATTTCTGCCGGCATGAGCTGGAGGAGGGTCTGAATGCCATAGAACAGGCCCGCCCCGCTTTCCGCCGTAATGCGAATTTGCTTCGGTGTCACTTTTAACGAATAGCCCTCGGCAGCATTGCCGGCCTGTCCTTTCGTTCTGGCGAAAACGATGGCATTCTGGTTATGGTCAGTGCCGGGCGTCTCTTTAGCAATCATCTCGGGCCCGCCGGCCATGTGGAGTTGTTCGGCAAAAAAGTGAGCAATCTTCATCATCTCCACATCCCCCGCTGCCACCAGCAGGGTTGTCTGATCATCTACTTTGAAGGTGCCGGGTTTTATTTTTAAGGATACAGGCTTTGGTACAACAGAAACAGGGGATGAACTGGCAGGATTGTTTGCCTGGAATGCAAACGGGATCAGCAGCAAAAAACATAAAGCGACAATTCGGTTCATAGATCAAGTGGTTAATGTTATTTTATACAAAATAAGTAATAAAATCGTTACTGATCGATCGGAATTATACCAGCAGTGATAACGAATCAAATATTTAATGATTAAACTGTTGGAATTAAATTTTGGAAATCATTTCTTTCAGGAGAGGCAGGTCAATTTCGATTGTTTTCCACAGTACATCAATATCTACATCACTATAATCATGAATGAGTTTGTCTCTCATACCATCCATCGCTGACCAAAATCTTCAATTTTGCTGATGGATTCAAGAATATGCTCAAGGTAGACCCGATCATTCCTAATCATTGATAAATAATTTGAAGGTCTTTATGAATACTTTCTTTTAAAATCTTATTCTTGATCACACCTTCCGTGACAAGTTCAACTTTTATACCGGGTTGCTGAGAAATTTGATTCTCGATTTGAACTAGTTGGAGAAGAGATTGGGTGGATTTGAACCGAACAAGGATATCAATATCACTCAAATTTGTATTTTCATCCCTGGCATAGGAACCAAAAATGCCAATCATCTCAGGATTGTATTCACGCAAAGTGTTGATAATGATATTTGTAATTTCCTTATTCATTGCTGTCATTTGACCAAAGGTACAACTTTTTTTGAAAATTCAACAGGCACTAATGTTGCCATCCTCATATAAAAATCAAAAGTACAGATTATTCATTGGGATAAAAATAGCAAGCGTGGAGTCGACGCTCCCGGCCGTGAATATTGGCGGGTCAGCCTGCTTGATCAGGTCGTATTCGATTTTTCAGATTTTGGACAGACGGATTATAAACTGATAAAGTCCCGGGCTGTTAAAACTGAAATTTGTGTTTTTTTATAATCCTTCAGATGTCTTGTTATCAAAACATCAATATTGTTCTGCAAGGCTGAATAATATTGAATGGCATCCTCAAAGTCGGAAAAGTCTGAATTCAATGCAAGGTCAATAATTTTTTCATCCAGGGCCATCACCTGAACCAGGACTTTGAACTTTCTGATAATTTGTTTTCCTTCTTCAGATGAAATCAATTTTGAGATTAAATAATGAATGTTCGGAAGAGATAAGGCTGAGATATAAATTTGAATCTTGCCTTCATCTGCCGACGTTCTTGTTGGCGTATAAAGAGACAATATTGGTACGGCTAAGTCAAGATAAAAAGGACGAAGGACGAAGGATGTGGGAGGGACGAAGGGGGTGAGGGAGGCCCTATGATCCGGTGTGGCGGGAAATGAGGGCCTGCATTTCAGGGAAATGCTCCTCCATGCTTTCGAGGAGCCGGAACTGGGCCCGGGCGCGCTGAAGGTTGTGCCCCGGAAACGCTGTTTTGTAGTAGCGGTCACCGTCGATATAGTCGGTAAGGAAACGCAAACCGATAAGGCAGGTCATGAATTTCGCCGAAAAGGCAAGATGGCTGGTTTCATCCGCGGTAAGCGATTTGCCTGTGATTCCAAGAAACCCCCGTGCATAAGCCTCAAAAAGGCGGAGGTCGATGTTCACTTTAGCAAGATCGGCTTCATCCTCCTGCCCGGTATTGGCTCCTGTGCGGATGGCGTCGCCAAAATCGTACAGGATGTAGCCAGGCATCACGGTGTCGAGATCGACCACGGCAACAGCCTTACCGTCAGGGTCAAACAACACGTTGTTGAACTTGGTGTCGTTGTGGGTGACCCGAAGAGGGATCTTCCCCATTTCGCCTAACCTGAGGATTGTGTGCATCTCGACCGCACGCGATTCAATAAAGTCGATTTCCGTGGCGACTTCCCGGACCCGGTTTACCGGGTCACGCTTTACGGTTTCACGGAAGGTCTGAAGCCGTTTGCCAATATGATGAAATCCGGGCAGGATATCATAGAGGGCGCTAGCGTCGATATCCGAGGTGAGGTAATGGAAAACCCCGAAGGCTTTGCCTGCTTCTTCTGCAAGTTCCGGGCTTCCGACCACATCGTAGCTCGCCGTGCCGCGCACATGATCGTACATCCGCCAGAAATTCCCCTCCGGATCCTGGAAATAGTATTCGCCGTTCCGCGTCTCGACAAGCTGGATGACATGAAACCAGTCAAGATCCCTGTCGCGGCACATCAGCCGTTGTTTGAGGTGTCGGGTTACCCTGAGAATGTTGTTCGTCAGCTCCGGCACATTCCTGAATATGGTGTGGTTGATGCGCTGCAGCACATAATCGCTGGCATCGGCAGGGGAGGTGGTGACGAGCCAGGAGTCATTGATGTGGCCAGACCCGATGGGTGCGGCCGACACAAACCGGCCTTCTGTTTTGAACTGGCTTGCAATGGATGTCAGGTTGTAGGTCATGGCAGGTTAAGTTCCTTTGTTTCCCCGGCAGCAGGGCGGGAACAAAAATACAAAGAATTTTTTCGGTATTTTCGCGGCGCATCCACCAAACAAGGTATATGAGCAAACCAACATCCTTTGTCAACTTCTCTTCTTTCCCCAAAAATTTCTGGACCGCCATCTCCATGGAATTTTTTGAACGGGGCTCCTATTATGGCGTGATGTCGGTGCTTTCGGTTTACCTGGTGTTGTCGAAAAACGAAGGGGGGCTTGGCTTTTCTAAAGAGAGTGTGGGGGTGATCAAAAGCACGATCACGCCGCTGCTTTATTTCCTTCCCATCCTGTCGGGGGCCATCGGCGACAGGTTTGGTTATCGGAAAGTCCTGTTCTTTGCCTTCTTTACCATGAGCCTGGGATACTGGCTGGCCGGGTTTTCCACTACGTATGTCACCGTGTTCAGCAGCCTGATCCTGGTGGCGCTGGGAGCCGGTTTTTTCAAGCCCATGATCTCGGGGAGTATTGCCCGCGTAACGGATGAATCAAATTCATCGCTCGGCTTCGGAATCTACTACTGGTCCATCAACCTCGGAGCCTTTTTGTTCCCCCTGATCCTGGTTCCCTGGCTCAAATCCGTCTCCTACAATTACATTTTTTTCATGGCCGCTATCGGAACAGGATGGCTGCTGGCGTTGAATCTTCTGGTTTATAAGGAACCTGCCGGGACCACGATTGCAAAATCACTGGGAAAGGTATTCACCGAGATGATCACCGTGCTGCGCGATTTCCGCTTCATCCTGATGATCGTGATCTATTCGGGCTTCTGGATCATGTATTTCCAGGTGTACGATTCGGTGCTGTGGTACCTCAAGGAAAAGGTGGACATGGCCGGGTTTAACAGCATGATCAATGGGATTCTGGCCCTTTTCATGGATCACCCCGCGTGGAAATTCGACGCGGAGCATGTTACCGTCATGAATGCCGGGGCCATCATCCTGCTCCAACTCCTGGTGTCGGGCCTGGTGCGCAATACCAAGGCCCTGCCCACAATGATTTTCGGCATTTGCCTCGGCTCCGCCGGGATGGCGATGCTGGCAATTTCACCCAATGGCTGGATTTTCCTGGCCTCCATGTTCATCTTCACCCTGGGCGAGATGATCGCACATCCTAAATTCATCGCCTATGTGGGTCTTATCGCTCCGCAGGACAAGAAAGCCCTCTACCAGGGCTGGTCGTTCATGTATGGCGTAATTGGCAGTGGCGTAGGAGGGGTTTTAGGAGCGGCGCTGTATGTTCATTTTGTTGAAAAGATGAACCAGCCTTCCCTATTATGGCTGACCTTCAGCATGATCGGCGTCGCCACCGTCATCGGACTGCTCCTCTTCAACCACTTCCTGGTGCCGAAAGAAAACAATGCATCCACATAAGTTTCAACCACCGTTTCACCATTTCACCATTTCGCTACCTCGCTACCTCGCTACCTCGCCACCTATAAATGGCTCAATGGTAAACCCATACTCATACTCTCCCGCCGGCAACGTATACTGCGTGTGCGTGCGTGCGCCCCAGCTGTCGTCGCCCCCCACGCCCATCTGCTTGTAATCGATGTTCAGGTCGACAAATGGTTTCTTTTCAAGGTCGTTCAGGTGTTTGCCGGCCTGCTTGAATCCCTTCATGTCATCGTAGGTGAATGGGAGCGCGCTGAAGCAAATCAGCGGTTGCCCGGTGATGCGGATGGCGACATGTTTTATGCTTTCCATCGTCAACCAGCGGACATCGGTTTTATAACCATTTTCCTGCGGGCGCACATAGGGTGTAAACTGTTTGTCAACGGTGCTTTCATAAATGCCTACAAATGAAGCCGTGTGCCGGTCAAGGTAGTTTTCCCACGGCCCGCGGCCATACCATGCCAGCTTGCTGAATTCGGGGCTGATCTGCATATTCATGCCAAACCTGACCATCTCGGGCAGTTTTTCACGCAGAGGTTTAATGGATGATTTCACCGTGACCGCACCGGTACTGCCGACCGAGTAAGCCACCGTTTCCTTCGCGAGGGAATCGGGAAACAGGTATTCCACTGTGAGGGTGATTTTACCATTGTCTTCCCTGCCGGTGGTGAACGTGTCCACTTTTCTCTGCTCGCTGGCGTCGAACCACACCTTGCTTCGTTTGGGCAGTCCGTTGCCGATGTCGTTATCTGTGGGTGCCCTGCGGAAGTTAGGCAGAGGCCCCCGCGTGATCAGGTCGGCGTCGTGGAATTTCCATGAGGAAATGGTTCCTGTCTTTTTGTCAAAAACAATCGAAAACTGATTGCCGGAAATGGAAACTCCGTCATCTCCTTCCGACACCTTCATTTTCGAAACAGCGCCGTTGTTGGGAGCTGCCGGATCGTCCCCGAGTTGAGGGAGCGGAAATTGCTCCATGGCAAGCACATGGCCTGCAGGCAGCAAACCCCACGGGGTCGTGGTCTTCAGGTAAACATTCACGAAATACTCGGTTTTTGTAAGCGGTTTTAATTCCGGCAGATCGATCATAAGTTCACGACGGGTACCCGGCAAGAGGGTGAAACCAGGCAATTTCCCAACCTGAACCACCTTCCCGTTGCTTAGCAACTCCCACGAAACTTCGGTGTTTGAAAGGTCGTAGAAATTATAATTGTTGAGGATGGAGAAGGAGCACTTTTTTAGGTCGGCCGGAACAAATTTGACATATTGATACACCTTTTTTACCTCCCAATATCCCGGGTGGGGCACCCGGTCGGGACAAACGAGGCCGTTGCACTGGAAGTTCCCGTCGCTGGGAACATTTTTGGGACCGAAGTCGCCGCCAAATTTCCAGTACTCGTTTCCATGCTCGTCTTTGGCATACAGCCCCTGGTCGACCCAATCCCAGATGCAGCCTCCCTGCAACTGCGGGTATTTTTCTATCACATCCCAGAGGTCCTGCAGATTGCCGGTGCTGTTTCCCATGGCATGCGCATACTCGCACATGATCAGCGGGCGCAGTTGCCGGGCGTAACCATACCATTTGAGATCCCATGGCTCCCAGTACATAGGGCAGAAAATGTCGGTGTTGGCCCCCTGCTCGGCCCGCTCATACCAAACCGGCCGGCTTGGGTCGCGGTGCTTCACCCAGTCGTAGGTCGCTTCGAAATTGCACCCGTTGCCGGCTTCATTGCCCAG
The DNA here is from genome assembly GCA_903913885.1 of uncultured Bacteroidales bacterium. GTDB lineage: Bacteria > Bacteroidota > Bacteroidia > Bacteroidales > FEN-979 > CAIVAT01. The sequence continues at coordinate 19,933 of CAIWMX010000057.1, forward strand.
CGACCAGATGATCACACAGGGATGGTTTTTATCGCGTTCAACCAGGCGTTGGGTACGGTCGAGGTGGGCCTTCAGCCAGACCGGGTTGTTTCCCAGGGTGCGGTCGGGGTCATACCCCATGCCGTGCGATTCGATGTTGGCTTCATCGATCACATAAAGCCCGTATTCGTCGCACAGTTCATACCAGTAAGGGTCGTCGGGGTAATGGCAGGTGCGCACCGTGTTGATGTTGGCCTCCTTCATGAGTTTAACATCCTTCAGCATCATATCGTGCGAGATCACATGCCCGGTCACGGGATCATGCTCATGACGGTTCACTCCCTTGATCAGGACCGGTTTGCCGTTGACCAGGAATTGCCCGTTTTTCACTTCCGACGTTTTGAACCCCACCCGGCAACCGGTCGATTCAAGAATATGACCGTCCTGGTCTTTCAGGGTGAGTACAAGGTGGTAGAGGTTTGGCAGCTCGGCGCTCCATTTCAACGGATTCGGCAGATATTTTGCGAACAGCACTGTGTCGTCGGCATCGCCCCTGGACTGAAATCGTATGGATTCGGAGATCTCCGGTACTGGGCTGGTTTTTGATTTAAACAGCGACAACTCCATGGTGTACGTTGGCTTCAGGAAGGGGCGGTCGAGATCGGGGCGAGGATTGGTCATTTCGCTTTTCACGAGGGCGGTTACCCTGAGCATGCCATGCTGGTAGTTCGAGAATAGATCGCCATTGGCCGAAAAATCGCGGATATGGGTTTTTGGGGTTGAAAAAAGGTAAACATCCCGGTTTATCCCGCTCATGCGCCACATGTCCTGGCACTCGAGGTAGGTGCCGTCGGACCAGCGGAAAACCTCGACACCCAGGATGTTGTTTCCCGGGCGAAGGTATTTCGTGATGTCGTATTCCTGCGCCGTTTTTGCATCCTTCCCCATACCGATGCGCTGGCCGTTCACCCAGACATAGCTGAAGGATTTTACCCCCTCGAACCGCAGGAAAACCTCCCGGTCCTTCCACGAATCGGGAATCCGGAAGTCGCGCCGGTAGCTGCCAACCGGGTTGTAGTCATGCGGAACCTTCGGCGGGTCAGGTTTCATCAGGTGGACGAACTCGTAGGACTGGTTCACGTAGATCGGGTAGCCGTATCCCTGGATTTCGATGGTGGAAGGCACTTTGATATCTTTCCAGTTGCTTGCATCATATGCATCGCTGCAAAAATTTACTGGCCGCTGGTCGGGGTTTTCCGACCAATTGAACTTCCAGGTCCCGTTGAGCAGGATGTACCAGGGAGAAGCAGCACGGTCGTTTGCCAGGGCCGCTGCTTCGCTGTCGAAGGGCAGGAAGGAAGCATGCGCCGGTTCATTGCTGATGCCCGTCAGCTGTGGGTTTTCCCAGTCGGGAGGCTGGGAGGTTTGGGCGAAGGAGGAGAGAGGTAGCGAGGTAGCGAGGTAGAGAAGTAGCGAGATAGCTAATTTGTGAAATGGTGAAATTGTGAAATGGTGACAGGGTGACAGGGTGACAGGGTGACAGGGTGAGCCCGTTTGCCATCGGGAGATGAAATTGGTTTTCATGGGGATATTTTTGTCGAAAATATGCAAAATTACGAATGCTTTGGCAGTAGGATCTGATAGTATGGGATTTTTTTGTGGGCAGATGAATTTTCCAGGTTTCAGTGATACCTTTGCCAAAGCACACGGTTCAGAAAGGCAACACAAGCGTAATATCGGGAAAATGAAAAAACTTATTGTCCTCACCGGCGCGGGCATCAGCCAGGAGAGCGGAATCAGGACATTCCGCGATTCGGATGGCCTGTGGAACAACTTCCGGATTGAAGACGTGGCCAGCCCGGAGGCCTGGAAACGCGATCCGCAGATGGTGCTGGACTTCTACAACATCCGGAGGAAACAGCTTTACGAGGTAGAGCCGAATGCTGCCCATTTCGCACTTGTAGCGCTGGAACAGCGGTACGACGTGCAGATCATCACCCAGAATGTGGATGACCTGCATGAACGGGCAGGGTCAACCAATGTACTGCATCTGCACGGCGAACTGAAAAAAGTAAGATCGACCCTCGACGAGAACCTGGTATACCTGCTGAACGGATGGGAACTCAGGCTGGGCGACCTTTGCGAAAAGGGATCGCAGCTTCGGCCGCACATCGTGTGGTTTGGCGAGCCGGTACCAAACATCATGGCTGCCACCATCATGGTCAGGCACGCCGACATTTTCCTGGTTGTCGGAACTTCGCTCCAGGTTTATCCCGCTGCCGGGCTCATGCAATATGTGCCTTTGCATGTGCCAAAATACCTGGTCGACCCGGAAGCAGAGCCTCACTATTTTGTGCCAAATCTTACCATTATCAGAGAGAAGGCAACGGACGGGATGGTTAAATTTACAGCGGCAGAGACAGGCCTGCCGGGCAAATGAACAACCCTGAAATTTTGTAAGCCGGTTTTGAATTGGTATTTTTGTAAAAATCCGGGAAGTTAAAAGACACTTCCTGGTTGCGACAAGGTACAATGAAGGTAGGAATAGCAGGCACAAGGGGTATCCCGAACAACTACGGCGGTTTCGAGCAGTTTGCTGAATACCTGGCTGTTGGCCTGGTTGAGCGCGGCGTTGAGGTTTGGGTTTATAACTCTCACGATCATCCCTGCAGGGAAAAATTGTGGAAAGGGGTAAACCGCATCCATTGCTACGATCCAGAGGGGACCATCGGAGTAGCCGGGCAGTTCCTTTATGATTTGAATTGCATTGCCGACAGCCGCAAACGGAATTTTGACATACTGCTGCAGCTGGGTTATACCAGCAGTTCGGTGTGGCACCGGTTGTTGCCAAAAGGAGCAAGGATCATCACCAACATGGACGGGATGGAGTGGCAACGGTCGAAATATCATCCTTTGGTCCGGCGGTTTTTAAAACATGCCGAGAAACTTGCCGTGAACAGCAGCGATCTGCTTATCGCCGACGCTGAACCCATCCGCGATTACCTTGACCTGACCTACCACGTGCATTCCAGGTATATTGCTTATGGCGCTGAGGTTTTTGAAACACCCGACCCTGCCTGCCTGCAACCTTACCAGGTTTCACCCGGCGCATATTTCCTGGTGATTGCCCGCATGCAGCCCGACAATCATATTGAAGAGGTCATCAGGGGGGTGTTAAGGTCAGGTACGGACTATCCGCTGCTGGTGGTCGGGAATGTAAAGAACGGTCATGGCGCCATGCTGGTGAAAAAATACGCTTCAGACCAGGTTCGCTTTTTAGGAGGGATTTTCAGAAAGGAGGACCTGAACCAGCTCCGGCATTTTTCAAGGTTGTATTTTCATGGACATTCTGCCGGGGGCACGAACCCCTCACTGCTTGAAGCAATGGCCGCCGGCGCGCCGGTGTGCGCGCACGATAATCCCTTCAACCGGTCGGTTCTGGGTGATGATGCCTCATTCTTCGCGGATGAAGGTCAGCTTGCCGCACTCATTTCAAGCCCCGGTGAAGAGATGAACCGGGATTTGATGAAATGGAACAACATGGAAAAAATTAAAATGAAATATTCCTGGAACAGCATAATTGATGAATACTTCCGGGCCTTTGCAGATGAACTTGGAAAAAGCACTGTTTGAATTGCCCCGGGCTTTAGCCCGGGGTTGTGGAAGATGACTAAACCAGGGGCTTTAGCCCAAACTAAAGTCAATCATCGTGTGTTAACAATATAAAAAATGAACTACAGCAGATACATACCGATCATTTCCATCGTGGGTGACTTTATCATCCTGAATGCCATCCTCGTGTTCGGTTTCATTATCTATGACGGAACCTCTGAAAGTATTTCACCTCAATACCTTGCATTTTACGCCTATTTGAATGTGGTATGGTTCATCCTGGTATTCGCCTTCAAAGCCCACACCATCGACCGCAACATCAGGAAAAAGTCGATTGTGCTGACGTATGTCAACATCATTGTGTTTTTCTTTTTCCTTTTCATGCTCTATTCCCAGGTTTCGGTCTTTTCGTATTATCCGAGAAAATTATACAAAATTATTTTCCCGGCCTTTTTCGCAATCCTTGTTACCTGGAAAATGTTGCTCTATTATGCCCTTTTTTACTACCGGAAGCATGGTTTCAATTTTCGGAATGTGATCGTCCTGGGTTATACCCCGGGAACCCGCGAACTTGAGGAATACTTCCGTACCAACCAGTGGCATGGCTACCGGTTCCTCGGCTTTTTTGACGAAAAGGTGAATGAAGAGCAGCGGATCATAGGTACCTGGAGCGAATTAAAGCCGTTTATCGACAAAACGCATGTCGACGAGATCTATCTTGCATGGAGCGGAATCCCGCAGGAAAAAATGCCTGAGATCACGAATCTACTGGCAGAGTACCCTGTTAAGATCCGCATTGTTCCCAACCTGGGCGATTTTACCTACAAAAGCGCCGAATTGGTCAGCTATGGCGTACTGCCCGTTATCCAGATCCACCCTGGGCCGCTGAGCTACCTTTATAACCGGGTCATAAAGCGGTTGTTTGATATTTTTGTTTCCCTGATTTTTATTATCCTGGTACTTCCCTGGATGACGGCTGCGTTGTACCTTTCCTCACTTTTCGGCTCCCGCGAAGGGGTATTCTTCAGGCAAAAGCGCACCAGTATCAACGGGTTGGTATTTACATGCCTGAAATACCGTTCGATGCGGCGGAATCCCGATGCCGATATGAAGCAGGCCACCCGGATGGACCAGCGGATCACCCCGGTTGGCAAAATATTACGCAAGCTCAGCATTGATGAGCTTCCCCAGTTTATTAACGTCCTGCGGGGAGAGATGTCGGTGGTGGGCCCTCGCCCGCACATGCTCGAGCACACCGAACAATACCGTAAGGTGGTCAAACGGTTTATGCTCAGGCATACCGTTAAACCCGGGCTCACCGGGCTGGCCCAGGTGAACGGGTATCGCGGCGAAATCAAGGAAGTCGACGATATCAGAAAGCGGATTGAAATGGATGTCCATTACATTGAAAACTGGAGTTTCGGCCTCGATATCAAAATTATTTTCCGCACATTATGGGTGGTTATCAGGGGGCAAGAGCAGGCTTATTGACCCTTTCATCATTCCCGTAAAACTATTTTATCTTCCATGAAAATGGCAATGGTGGAAGATTTTTGTATTTTCGCTAAACATTCAGCAGATCTGAATCTTCGCCTTATCGCCTTTTTACAATGGGACTGAGAAGGCGAAGCTTTATTAATCACCGTATAATCATTTCAGGATTCTCTAATGAAAGTTACCGTTTATATCCCCGAATCTTCCATGCGTTCGCCCCGGAAAATGGTGCGCGAAATGCTTGTCGACCTGGGCAGCAGCCTGGGGATCGCGCGCCAGCTTACCCTGCGCGACATCAGGTCGCAATACCGGCAAAGCGTCCTCGGGATCCTCTGGGCCTTTATCATGCCTGTGGCCAATTCAGTCACCTGGATATTCCTGAGCATGTCGGGGATTGTGAAGCTGGCTTCAACCGCGATCCCCTACCCGTTGTACGCCCTCTCGGGCACCCTGCTCTGGTCGGTATTTATTGAAAGCCTCAATTCACCCTTAAACCAGACAAATGCCGCGAAAAGCATGCTTTCAAAGATTAACTTTCCCCGGGAGGCGATTATCCTGTCGGGCGTTTACCAATCTCTTTTCAACGGGTTTATCAAGGTGATCCTCATCGTGGTTGTTTTCATGATCGTGGGAATCTATCCGGGCTGGAGCATCCTGTTCTTTCCTTTCGCCTTTCTGTCTCTGGTTTTAACCGGAACTGCCATAGGGCTGATGCTCACGCCCGTAGGCTTGCTTTACACCGACATAGGTCGGTTCATCCAGGTGGCTATGCAGTTTCTCATGTATCTGACCCCCATTGTTTTTCCCATACCTCAAAGCGGCTGGGGGAAAATGCTGTTTAACCTGAACCCGCTAACGCAGCTTTTTATGGTTTGCCGCGACGTGCTGTCCGGAGTCGCAACAAATTATCTTACAGGCTTTTTTATTGTGAACGCGGTTGTTCTTTTGCTGCTTTTCATTTCCTGGATCATTTACCGGGCGGTGATGCCGATTATCATTGAGAGAATGAACACCTGATAATTAAAAATTAAAAATTACGAATTAAAAATTACTGGTTGCAATTACGAGAGCACCATAATTGTTAAGAAGTTTTCCTTATATGTCGGAGAGTTTGATAATTGTTGATCATGTTTCCAAAAAGTTTTGCCTCGACCTGAAACTGAGCCTCTGGTATGGCATGAAAGACATGACCAGCGAGATGCTGGGGAAGAAGAACCTTGGGCATGATACCCTGCGCGAGAAGGAATTCTGGGCGGTGAAGGATTTAAGTTTCGAAGTGAAGCGCGGGGAGTGCCTGGGGCTGATTGGCAAGAATGGCGCGGGGAAAAGCACCATGCTGAAGATGCTCAACGGCCTGATCAAACCCGACACCGGGAGGATCGAGATGCATGGCAGTATCGGGGCCCTCATCGAACTGGGGGCCGGGTTCAACCCTATCCTGACCGGCAGGGAGAATATATATAACAACGCATCCATCCTGGGGTTCAGCCGCGATGAGACCAACCGTCGGCTGGCCGGGATCATTGATTTTTCGGAAATTTCTGAATTCATCGACACCCCGGTACAATACTATAGTTCGGGGATGCGGGTGCGGCTTGGATTCTCCATTGCTACGCAGTTCAACCCCGATGTCTTGCTGATCGACGAAGTGCTGGCAGTTGGTGATATGGGATTCATCCTGAAGTGCTTCAACAAAATGGATGAGCTTTTTCCCAATACCGCCATCATCTTTGTTTCGCACAACATGCCCCAGGTTTCCAGGCTCTGCACCGACCTGATCGTGATGGCAAAAGGGGAGTCGGTATGGCAGTCTCATGAGGTCTCGCAGGGGATCAGCCTTTATTATGACTTGTTCGAGCTCAAGCCCGGCAATTTTGTTGGTTCGGAAAAAGCAACCATTGAAGCTATTTATCTTACATCCCGGGATAAGGATTCCAGAACGGAAAGGTCACTGGAAATATCACATGGTGATGAACTTAATGTCCATATAAGGATCAGGCTTGATGAACCAATCAGTTCACCCAGGCTCGGGCTGATGTTTTACGACAAGGAACAGCGCAATTTTGGAGAGGTTTTCAATTTCGGCGATTTTATCTCGATCGAAAAGGCCGTAGGTTGCTACACATTTATCGCGCACTTCCCGGAGATCCAGATGGGTCAGGGTGTGTTTTCCATTACGGTTGCAATGACCGAATCTTCCAGCTATAACAGTAAAATCGTATTCAGAATGCAGTCGGCAATCAGCTTCAGGGTGATCTCAACCCATCATGGCTGGGCCCCCATGCAGTTCACGCCGGTGTGGTCGCATGTTGAAGGGGGATTTTAACAGGATAACCATGGAACAAAAAAAGATAACGGTAACACAACCCGCGTTGCCGCCACTGGAAGAATTTATCCCCTACCTTAAGTCGATCTGGGAGAGTAAACAACTCACCAACAACGGCCGGTTCCACCAGGAACTCGAGCAGGCCCTGTGCGATTATCTCGGGGTTCAATATATCTCCCTGTTCTGTAACGGCACCATCGCCCTGATCACCGCGCTGCAAGCACTGCGGATCACCGGGGAGGTAATTACCACGCCGTTCAGCTTCGTGGCCACCACGCACGCCCTGTGGTGGAACAACATCAAGCCGGTTTTCGTTGACATCGAGCCTGAATTTTTCAACCTCGACCCTGCACGGGTCGAGGCGGCGATAACACCCAATACGACTGCCATCATGCCGGTGCACGTGTATGGGAACCCATGCAGGGTGGATGAAATAAAGAAAATAGCGGACACCTACGGACTGAAGGTCATTTATGATGCATGCCACACGTTTGGCGTGACTATAAACGACACGCCGGTACTCAACTCAGGCGACCTTGCGGTGATGAGTTTTCACGCCACCAAGGTGTTCAACACCTTTGAAGGCGGGGCCATCGTTTGCCATGACGAGGCCATGAAAAAACGGATTGACAACCTGAAAAATTTCGGTTTTGCCGGTGAAACCACGGTAGTGGCCCCCGGCATCAACGCCAAGATGAATGAGGTGCAGGCAGCCATGGGACTGCTGCAGCTGAAGTCGATCGATGCCAACATTGCGAAACGAAAGGTGATTGCAGAACTTTACCGCCGTGAACTCGACGGGGTCGAGGGGCTCGCATTTATGCAGGATATCCCGGGCGTACGGCACTGCTATTCCTACTTCCCGATCCTGATCGATCGCGAAAAATACGGTAAAAGCAGGGATGAGGTTTATGAAGAGCTGAAACAGAAGAATATCTACGGAAGGCGCTATTTCTACCCGCTTATCAGCCAGTTTCCGACCTACCGCGGGCTTGAAAGCGCAAGGCCAGGCAACTTGCCGGTCGCTGAACGGGTTACGGAGGAGGTGATTTGTTTGCCGGTATACCCGGATTTAGCGGAAAGATTAATTATGAAGATTGTGCAGTGTCTGGATAAAAAACGGAAAAGGTATGATACAACAAGTAAATGAAGTTATTGTGCAAACAAAATAAACCTGACGATGGCAGAATCTCCAAAATTCTCATTTATAGTTCCATTATACAATGAATGTGAAATATTTCCTGATTTAAAAAACAGGTTGAATGCGTTAATGAACAAGATTGACGGAACTTGTGAAGTTGTATTGGTTGATGATGGCAGCAATGATTTAACTCCGGCATTTATGGAGGAAACCGGATATTCAGACAAACGGTATCAGTGTGTATTCTTGTCAAGGAATTTCGGTCATCAGTTTGCAGTAAGTGCCGGTTTGGAATTTGCTTTGGGCGACTATATCATGGTGATAGATGGTGATTTGCAGGATCCTCCTGAACTATTCTTTGATTTTTACCGTAAAATAGCTGAAGGTTTTGATGTAGTTTATGGTATAAGAAAGAAGAGGAAGGAGGGGGTTCTGAAACGGTTGGCATATTACTTGTTTTACCGGATTCTGAGAGGCGTGTCCAGCTATACCATCCCGCTGGATTCGGGAGATTTTGCGATGATAACGAAGCGTGTGGCTAAGATTTTGGTAAAGATGCCAGAGCAAAGCAGGTTCCTCAGGGGTATCCGTAGTTGGGTGGGTTTCAGGCAAACCGGGATAGAATATGAGCGTGATGCGCGCGGGGCAGGTGATTCAAAATATTCGCTGTGGAAGTTGATTAAACTTGGCAGCGATGGCGTTTTTAATTTCAGTACATTTCCAATCAAGCTGTTTACGGTTATTGGGATCGGCTGCATTTGTTCAGCCGTCCTGTATTTTCTCTATACAATGCTCAGGAAAATCATTTACCACGATGTACCTGCCGGTTTTCCTGCCCTGCTCTTTATGGTAATCCTGTTTGGTGGAATCCAACTCCTGTCCATTGGAGTAATTGGGGAATATGTTCAAAGAATTTTTCTGCAGGTAAAAAGCCGGCCGTTATACATCGTTTCGAAAAGAATAGAAAATGGCGAAGAAATTACAGAATTCTGACATTATCGAAATTTCCGAGTCTGCACACGTCAGTATGGATAACCAGTGGTATGACATTTCCCCTATTGATCATTTTTGGATCAAATGGAGGTTCCAGGCGGTGATCCGGAACCCGCTGGTTAAAGTGTTGTCCGAAATGAGATTGCTGGAGATCGGATGCGGGCATGGCATCGTGATGCGGCAATTTGAATCGCTCCCCAATGTAACGGTTGATGGGTGTGATCTGAACCCTAACGCGTTAACAAAGGTTAGCAAGGGTAAAGGCGATATTTTTTTGTTGAATATCTTTGATGAACCTCCACAACTGCTCGGGAAATATTCCGGAATTATTTTATTTGATGTGCTCGAGCACCTTGAAGATGATGATGCCTTCCTGCGCACTGCCTGCAAATATCTGCAAAACGAGGGATTGGTTATGATCAATGTACCTGCCTTCAATACCCTGTTCAGCAAATATGACAGTAAAATGGGGCACCTGCGGAGATACAAGAAACAGGGACTTCAAAAACTGTTCCGGGATAACAACATTGAGGTAGTCAGCATCCGGTATTGGGGTTTTTCCTTATGGCCGATTGTTTTTATCAGGAAATTCATCCTGATGTTCACCAAGGATGAAAAGATCGTTGAAACAGGGTTCAAGTTGCCTGGAAAATTAACAAACCTGTTTTTTAACGCTTTAATGAAACTGGAATTATTGCTGTGCAGGAACCCTCCCGCCGGATCTTCCCTCATGGCTGTCGGGAAGTATACCGTTATTAAGTAACATGTTGTTTTTCAAACACCGTCGGATTTTTAAATGAAAACTTTTTCCCGGCTCCTCCAGGTCATGCAATCGCAGGAATATGTAATAAATTTTCTGATTGTGATTGGATATCCGATGTTGTTCATGACCTACGGATTGGATTTTACCGATGGGCCGTGGAATGTAAGGATGTCGCAAATGCCCGGAAATTTCATGCCCTACTGGCTTACGGCTGAAACGGGGTATTACTGGGTTTCTGTATTCGGGGACAGCATGATTTCCTATCGCTGGCTGAACTATATCCTGATAGAACTTATTTTTTTCATCTTCTGTTTTTCATTTTTTCATAACAAGGACAAACGTTGGTTTTCAAGGTATGCTGTTGTTGCCATGATCCTGACCGTGAGAACCATGGTTAATAATTTTAATTATACTACCAGTACTGTGCTTTGCCTCTCGGTATTGTTTATTTGTTTAATAAAATTTGTTAACACGAAGAAATCAATATGCCTGGTAATTGCCGGTTTTATAAGTGTTCTTGCCATGGCGGCTAGGTTCCCCAATATTGTGATAATCCCCGCTTTTCTGATGCTCCTGGGGATTTTCGTATTTTTAAAACAGTTGAAATACCATGATCCCGGAAAAAATAAATTTCTGATAATGATCAGGTTATGGTCGGTTTATCTTGGTGCGTGTTTATTGACATTTGCTATTTTCTCTATTTTTGTTTTTCCCTGTCACAATTATTTTGCTAAAATCTTTGAGAGCCTGAATTCTTATGCCCATTCAGAAAAGTATCATTCGCTGAATCATATGTTGACTGCTTATGGCAGGGACATCATTGTCATCATTAAATTCCTTGCAATATTGCTATTCATGAATGTCCTTTTCGGGTTTGTTGCAAAGTATGTTAAAATAAACAAACTCCTGGCAGGTTTCGTTTTTGCAGGGTTGTATATATTTATTCTTATAAAAGTATCCGCGACGAATACCAATTTTGGTTATAACCTGAATTTAACAGCAGTTACTCTGTTTATCATATCGTTTTTGTTTTATCATTTTTACAGGCAAGAGAAATATGTTCACCTGTTCCTCTTAATTGCATTGACCATCTTTATGTTTATTCCTGCCATAGGATCAAACACGGGCTTCATTAAGTGCAAGGCATTTGCCTCCATAATTATTATTTTTTTGCTCTATTGGCTTTCCAGGGAAAAGGCAATCGCCAGGGTCCAGCAATTTTTTTTCACGATGGTAATGCTTGCGCTGATCTCACACGCACTATATTGCCGTTTTTCATGGGCTTACGGCGAATCACAGGGTATGGGGCAGTTTTCATATACAATAAACCATGAGAAATTAAGGAGTATACGGACAAGTTGTTACAGGAAGGAGTTGGCCGAAAAAATTATTCAAGAAGTTAATATACTTACTTCCCATCACAACGACATTGTTTTTTTTGGTCCCGGCGGCCAGATGTTTTATTATTTACTTGAAAAACAATCGTTGCCGGATCAGCTTTTTTATCTTGAGCCGGATGACCGTGTTGTAATCAAGCAACTAAAAGCGGTCCTTGCCGGCGGGAAAGAGCATCCTGCAGTTGCCATCCTTTATGGCAACCCCGACTTAGACTCCTGGCCGCAGAATTTGTATGAACCGGGAGATCATGCAGCAAAAGCCTATGTTGAGAGATCAAAGAACCTGATCGGCCTGCTTTCTGAAAACAGCTACAGGAAAGTGATCGATGACAAAGCTTTTTTGTTTATGGCTTATGACAGCATGAGATGCCTGCAGAGGAATTAAATCATGCAAGGTGACAATATCTAAGTTCGTTTTATGACGAGGGAAGATCTTCGCGATTTTTATCACAGTACGGCCGGCACAAGGCAGAAATGGAGAGCCCGGAACCGGTTTTATCATGATTTGCTGGAACGTTATTTTAAATTGATGATCCCGGATGATCAACGCGTACTGGAGATCGGGTGCGGCACGGGGGAACTCCTGCACGCGATGAAGCCCCGGTATGGCCTGGGCATTGACTTTTCATCTTCGATCATAGAACTGGCACGGCAGAAATTTCCTGGTCTGGAGTTTCTGGTTCAGGATGCGGAAACGATGAAAATCGGGGGGAAATTTGATTATATAATTTTGTCGGACCTGGTTTGCTCGTTGTGGGATGTTCAGCAGGTTTTTCAAAACATCCGCGGCTTGTGTGAGCCTCACACCCGGATTATTATTTCAAATTACAGCTTTTTATGGGAACCGGTGATGAAATTCGGCGAGTTTCTTCACATCAAACAAAAACAACCCTATCAAAACTGGCTGTCGGCCGACGACCTGACAACTCTTCTGGAACTTACAGGATTTCAGAAGGTGACACTTCAAAGACATATCCTGTTCCCCAAATACTTGCCAATCTTCAACCTCCTGCTAAACCGGTTCCTGGTCCATTTACCCCTTATCAACCACCTGGCCATGATTAACCTGATTGTTGCCCGACCTGCGGCCGAAGAGGAAAAAGATTACAAAGTCTCTATCATAGTTCCAGCCCGTAATGAATCGGGGAATATTGAGAACGCGATCCTGAGAACGCCCGCGTTTGGCAGTTCCGTTGAATTTATTTTTGTAGAGGGCCATTCTTCCGACAACACCTGGGAGGAGATGCTGCGGGTTCAGGCAGCTTACCCGGGAAAAGATATTCGCGTGATGCGTCAGGGCGGCAAGGGAAAAGGCAATGCCGTGAGGGAAGGTTTTGAAGCTGCCCATGGAGAAGTGCTGATGATCCTGGATGCCGATCTCACCACACCACCGGAAGACCTGCCCAAATTTTATCATGCCCTGGCCCGCAACTCGGGAGAGTTCATCAATGGCTGCAGGCTGGTGTACCCGATGGAGAAAGAGGCTATGCGCTTCCTGAATTACCTGGCCAATAAATTCTTTGGATTGTTCTTTACCTACCTGCTCGGGCAACGCATAAAAGACACCCTTTGCGGAACCAAGGTTCTGTTTGCCAGCGATTACAGGCGTATCAACCAGAACCGGTCCTATTTCGGCGACTTTGACCCGTTCGGTGATTTCGACTTGCTTTTTGGAGCGGCCAAACTCAACCTGAAGATCACCGAAATTATTGTCCACTATAAGGATCGGGAATATGGCACGACCCAGATCAGCCGTTTCAAACATGGCTGGTTGCTGGTGAAAATGAGTTTGTTTGCAGCCAGGAAAATTAAATTCAGGTAGCCGGTTATGGACCAGGATTCAATTCAGCGTCACCTGGATGAAATGCTGGCCAACAGCCGGTCATGGAATGAAAAGCCGTTGCTGCGCCAGATATATAACGACTTCTATGGGATCATCCGAAGTTGCATCGACCGGGATATCCCCGGGTTGATCGTGGAATTGGGTTCCGGCATCGGTAACCTGAAAATGGCTATCCCGGAGGCCATTTCAACCGACATTTTCCCCAATCAGTGGAACGACCGGGTGGAAAATGCTTACAGGCTCAGCTTTGACGACCAGTCGGTTTCCCACCTGGTCCTTTTTGATGTGTTCCACCACCTCGGGTTTCCCGGCACCGCCCTGAAGGAATTTTCGCGGGTGCTGGTTCCCGGGGGTAAAGTGATCATTTTTGAACCTGCATTAAGTGTGTTGGGCTGGCTAACGTTTGGCATTTTCCACCCCGAACCGATCGGCTACAATAAAAAGATCAGCTGGGAATCCGCTCCGGGAGCCCCGGCGTCAGCATCAGGCTATTATGCAGCTCAGGGGAATGCCTGCAGGGTCTTTCTCCGGCGAAAATACAACAAGCGGCTGGATGGCTGGGAGATCAAAGGATTAAAAAAATATGCAGCCATTTCCTATGTTGCATCAGGGGGATACAGCCGGAAACAATTATACCCTGATTCTCTCTATCATTTCATGAAAAAAATCGATCACCTGCTTGACCACTTTCCACTCCTTTTTGCCACCAGGATTTTGATTGTACTACAAAAGAAGTAAGGTTGCTGAAAAAGATGCCGTTACAACCAAAGTTATGCTTCCCTGCTGAATGGGCTGCATCGTGCAATCGCGACATTGACGGGTTGCCAATCTGGATCCATGGATAATCCAGACATGGGATCGGGGAGTTTAGCGTAGCCGGCTGTAACGTTGATACCATTAATGAAAGTGTGGATATTTATTTTATTTTCACCGGAATAGGAATACTAAGATACTTGGCGGCACAATAAATTTAATCAGCATGAAAGTTGGAATAATGCAACCCTATTTTTTGCCGTATATTGGATATTTCCAGCTTATCAACGCGGTTGACAAATTTGTAATATACGATGATGTGAATTATATAAAAGGTGGCTGGATAAACCGTAATAACATTTTGATAGGTGGGAGTAAAAAATTATTTACCATAAAACTGAAAGGAGCCAGTCAAAATAAATTGATCAATGAAATAGAAATAGGGGATGATTTCAGGAAATTTATGAAAACTATTCATATGAATTATTCAAAGGCGCCATATTATTTCACGGTTATTGAATTGATGAATACTATAATTTCATTTAAAAGTATTAGTTTGTCGGAATTTATAGAAAATAGCATAAAAGAAATAAACTCATATCTGCAAATCAGCACATCTGTTTCCAGGTCCTCAAAATTAACCAAGAACACTTTACTTAAAGGACAAGAAAAAGTAATTGATATTTGTAAGGTTCTGGAGGCTGATACGTATATTAATTCAATTGGAGGGCAGGGAATATATGATTTTAAAGAGTTTGCATCCAATGGGATCATGTTGAAATTCTTAAAATCGGAAAAAGTAGCGTATCCTCAGTTTCAACATGATTTTATAGAAAATTTGTCAATGTTAGATGTACTCATGTTCAATTCTGTTGGAAAAATCAAGGATATGCTGGATAATTATAAACTGATCTGAAGTTATGAAGCCAAAAAAAGTATTGATATTAGGAGGAGGCGGGAATGCCAGTGTGATAGCATTTGCCATGATAGATGCCAGTAATAGGGGGGACAGGAAACTGGAATTTGCCGGTTATATCAATGACCGGGATAATGTTAGTCAAATCGAGGGCTATCCTGTTTTAGGAGGGTTGAAAGATATTGCCGGTTTGATAGCGCAGGATTATTATTTCATTAATGCAATAGGGAAAATTGGCTTTCAGTCCGAGAGGATTGCATTACTTGAGAGTTTGAATATCCCGGATGAACGATGGGTGACCTTTATTCATCCATCTGCATATGTTGCACCAAATGTCGAATTCGGACAGGGTTGCGTGGTTATGCCCAATGCCAGTTTATCGCCCGGAACAAAATTTGGAAAGTGTTGCAGGGTCATGATCGGGGCTGTTGTCGGTCACAATAACCTGATTGGAGATTATTGTTTTTTTGCAGGCGCCTCATGTACAGGTGCTTACCTGAAGATCGGAACCGGAGTTTTTGTAAGCTCCAACGCAACGTTTAGAGAATTTCTTTCTATCGGAGATTATTCAACCGTTGGGATGGGAGCGGTTCTTACCAAAAATGTCGGGCAAAATGAAATATGGATCGGCAATCCGGCCAAATTATTTTTATCCCAAAAGTAGGGATTTGAAATAATCATTGAAATTGCGTTCATGAAACCCTGAATGATATTTTAAGGTTATTCTTATTCACCCGGAAAAATAAATGTAATATGACATTGCCATAATAACAACCTTCATGCAAACCCTGAGTGATAATTTATGGCTAATCCATGTGACCATTAAACAACAAATTAGTAACACATGAAACAGGCAACATTAGGATTGTATTTTGAAGAGTTTGAACTTGGGGCGGAAATTGTGCACGCACCATCAAAAACGATATTTGAAAGCGACAATAATTTGTTTTGTCTGCTGACGATGAATCCCCATCCCGTGCATACCAATATTGATTATGCAAGTAAAAGTGAGCATGAGAAAATTTTGGTAGCAGGCACGCTGGTGTTTAGCCTTGTTGCAAGTTTCTCTGTACCAGATATCAGCGGAAAGGCAATTGCCAATTTGTTGTATGAAAACATACAACATCTTGCCCCAGTTTTCATAAATGACACCCTGTATGCAAAGACCAGGATTTTAGAGTTAATCCCATCAAAAAGTAAAAATGACAGAGGAATAGTTTATGTAGAAACAGTCGGCTATAACCAGAATGGGGTAGATGTTATTAAATTCAGGAGAAAGGTGCTAATTAAAAGAAGGGAGCAAAAAAGTAATGATGAGTAAATATTTAATGAGAAGTGTGTTGTTTTTTCCTGCACACAACAGAAGGGTCATTGAAAGTGCTTTGCATTCAGATGCAGATGCATTAGTTTTCGATATTGAAGATTCTGTGCTGCCAAACGAAAATAAACAAATTGCCAGGGATACCGTTGTTGAAATTTTAAAAGTAATCCCAAAACGCAATGCATATTGTTTTGTCAGAACCAATGAAATTGATAGTGGCCTGATAATTAAGGATTTAATGCAGCTATCTGTGTGTGGAATTGACGGCTTCTTTATTCCCAAAATTAAATGTAAAGACGATGTGATTTTCATATCGAAATTTCTTGATGTGATAGAAAAGGAAAAGGGGGTTCAACACGGTAAATTTAAAATAGTTGCAGTAATAGAAACAACTGCCGGACTAGTTAATCTAAACGAGATTTGCAAAGCAACCGACAGGATGATCGGGTTGGTTTTTGGCTGTGAAGATTATATTGCTGATCTTGACGGCATCCATGACAGGGAGGATCAAAGTATTTGGATGGCAAGGGCAACCATAGCCAATACTGCAAAAGCAAACAATATTTTTGCCTTGGATGCTCCGCATATTTATATCAATGATTTGGATGATTTAGTACGACATATAAAAATAGGCCGTAATTTCGGTTTTGACGGGATGCCTGTTTTACATCCCAAACAAATCCCCATAGTCAATAAAAGCTATTCTCCAAGTACAGAAGAAGTTGCAGAAGCTGAGTTGCTGATCAAACTTAACGATAAGGCGATACTTGAAGGTAAAGGAGTCGCAATAAAAGATGGAAGGTTTATTGGGCCTCCAATAATGGAGAAAGTTAAGAAAATCCTGGAGAAGCACCTGTTAATATTGAATAAGGGGAAGATATAAACAAGATTTGTGAATTTGGACGATCAGGCCCTGGCGCCGGGTCAAAGCGCTGAACCGGTTAATTGTTAAAACGATAAACATTTAATGAAGGTGCATTTTATATCCATTGGCGGTGTTGCCATGCACAACCTGGCGATAGCCCTGCATATCAATGGCGACCAGGTTACCGGTTCCGACGACGGTATCTTCGACCCTTCTTATTCCAGGCTGAAAAAATACGGGTTATTGCCTCCGGAAATTGGCTGGTTTCCCGAAAAGATCAAAGGCGAAATTGATGCCGTCATCCTGGGAATGCATGCGAAACCCGATAATCCGGAACTGCTGGAAGCGCAAAGGCAACACATCCGGATTTTCTCTTACCCCGAATTCCTGTATGAATAGTCCAAAGATAAAATCAGGGTCGTAATCGGGGGAAGTCACGGAAAAACCACCATTACCTCCATGATCGTTCATGTTTTGAACCTGGCCGGTATCGAGGCAGACTATATGGTTGGAGCTCAGCTTGAAGGATTTGAGGTGATGGTCAGATTGACCAAAACCGCTAAATATATTGTTCTTGAGGGAGATGAATATCCTACATCCCCAATCGACAAGCGATCCAAATTCAGGCACTATCATCCGCACATTGCGGTTCTCAGCGGGATTGCATGGGATCATGTTGATGAATTCCCAACCTTTAACGAATACCTCGACCAATTCCGGTTTTTTATCCAAAGCATTGAACCGGGAGGATGCCTTTTTTACCACCAGGATGATGTGGAATTGGTATTGCTTGTCAGCAATGCCAGTTTGGAGAAAGTCGCTTATAGTGCCCATCCACATGAGGTTGAACTTGGAATAACCAAAATCCGGCATAATGCAGGAAATAGTGTTAATCTGAAAATTTTTGGCTTGCACAACATGGCTAACCTGGCAGCCGCGCAGTTGGTCTGCCAGAAACTGGGTGTGAAGGATGACGCGTTCTTCCAAGCCATTTCAACTTTCAAAGGGGCATCTAAACGGTTGGAACTGCTTGCTGCCTATAGGGATTCATTTATTTACAGGGATTTTGCACATGCCCCCTCCAAAGTCAAAGCCACGGTTTCCGCGCTGCGTATGCAATACCCCGCGCATCGCTTAATAATTTGTCTTGAATTACAGTGCTATACCAGCATGTGTGAAACAATGATCGACCAATACAAGGGCACGCTTGACCAGGCAGATGATGCCATTGTTTTTTACGATCCGAAAGCCGCGGTATATAAAAAAATCCCGGTCATGTCGTTTAACCGGATTAAGACAGGTTTTGATAAGAATGATCTGCGTATTTTTTCTGAAAACGACAGAATGCTCGTTTACCTGCACTCACTGGCAAAAGATCAGTTCATCCTTGCATTCCTGACCTGCGGAAGATTTGGCGGACTGGATATTCCGGCGGTTGCGTCGGAATTTCAACCCATAGAAGTATGAAAGCGATCAGAATAACGTCCTCTTTGCTTAATCAAGATCATTGTTGCTAAAAGAGCTCGCGGAATCGTGAGTTCAGGCGTTAATGTTTGTTTAAGTTCCTTAATATGTAAGGAACCTGAACTTTTCCTTCAGTTGACAGCTAAAACAGAATAGATGAAGAAACTTATTATTATTGGTGCACGTGGTTTCGGGCGCGAGGTGTATAATCTGGCAGAACAAGTGATGAACGATGGTGGTGATTTTGTAATTGCGGGTTTTCTTGATGATGACCCGGGCAAACTTGACGGAATGCATGGCTATCCTCCGATAATTGATTCGGTTGAAAACTACACCCCTGAGGCTGACGATATCTTTGTTTGTGCCCTTGGAGAGGTGGAAAGCAAGAAAAAGTATGTTGATATGGTTTTGGAAAAAGGGGGTCTCTTCATCCCTCTGGTCCATCCGAATGTGATTATAGGACGCAATACAAGCCTCGGAAGCGGAAGTGTTGTTACTTCGCAGGCCTGTATTTCAAGCGAGGTCATGATAGGGGATTTTGTCACTATACATACACAGGTTGTTATCGGTCACGATTCACGTATAGGTAACTGGTCCAACATTGGAGCCCAGGTTTTCATTGCAGGAAATGTAACCGTTAAAGACAATGTGACCCTCAATACCCGCGCAACAATTATTCCCGGAATGACTATTGGCGAAAATTCAAAAGTTGGTGCAGGAAGTGTGGTCATAAAAGATGTAAGGCCTGATGTGACCGTTTTTGGCAACCCGGCAAGTGTTATTTTTCCTTAATGAAGGGATATCGGATCATCTCAAAAAACCGCTTGAACAGCATGAAACTGTGCAAAGAGGCTGGCGGTTCTTGTCCCGGCACATTGGTTCACCTGCTATTTCGTATGCTGTACAGAATATTAAATAGATTACAATTACGCATCGTGCCGGAAAAATAATCGTCATATTCATGTGTTTATCAGAAATATCCGCGGCCGCAGACTATCATTTGCTGCCTTCACCTGTGCCCGTCACCTTGCACCAGTGGCCTGAAACTGTGTCGCCCCTGGTTTCAGTCGTGTGTATGACATACAATCACGAACCTTTTATTCGCGAAGCCATCATGGGCTTCCTTATGCAGCGGACCACGTTTAAAATAGAAATCCTTATACACGACGATGCTTCAATTGATAAAACGGCCGACATTGTAAAGGAATTTGAGCATGAGTTCCCCATGTTGATAAAACCCACTTATCAGGTAGAAAATCAATATAAAAAAAATCCGAAAACGGCGAAGTATGTTCAGCCATGTGAAAGAAAGGGCAAGTACATTGCATTTTGTGAAGGAGACGACTACTGGACCGATCCGTTGAAACTGCAGAAACAGGTGGAATTCCTGGAAGCCAATCCCGGATACAGTTTCTCCTATTGCAGGTTTGAAACATTAAATGAAGAGACTGGTGAGGTTCAGCCTGATAATAATGGGAAATTGTTTGAAAAAGGAGAGGCGCTGGTCGAATTTGATTTTGAGCGGTTTTACAAAGGCTGGCATATGGGGAGTCAAACCCTGGTTTACAGGAAAAGCATGTGGGATCCGGCATATGCCAGAAAGTATAAATATGCGAAAGATATCCATTTAATAGTCCATTTGCTGTTACAGGGAAAAGGAGCATGCCTTGGTTTTTCCGGAGCAGTATACAGGAAACATAAAGGCGGCGTTTACTCAGGCGCCAGCGATATTGACAACGCAAAACTGAGTTACCTGTGCTACCGTGAGATATATCAGAAAAACCGACAGGAGTATTTCCTGAAACTCAAGTACATCCGCTTTGCAAAGTTTTATATTGACCACCTGGTGAAAGTAGATAAATATGCTAAAGCCTTCCTGGTTGCATCCATCCTGATGCTGCAAACCAGGCAGATCAACTATTACAACACGATAGCAGCGCATTTTGCAAGGCATAATAAAAACCGTGCCAAAGCCCGTCTGAGGAATGCGTTTGTTCGGTTGCGGACAGCTTTCCGGGGCAGGTAAGCTGATCCGGGTGCGGTGGTGTTGATATCGACGTGATCAATTAACAGATGTTTTATGGAAGGAACCACGTTTAATGGGAAAGGGGCAGGAGATCATTTAATGGGTGATCCACGCCCTGCCCGCCGCAGCAGTCTTTGGTGGATCCTTTTGCTCATCATACCCTGCATTCTGGCCGCCGAATACACCATCAGCCCGCAACCATATTTCTGGGAAGTGAAATATGATCCCAGTTATCCTTACCTGCTCAACGGACTGAATATTGCAAACAACTTTGGACCCATCGGCCATGTTGATCACCCCGGCACCACAGTCCAGGTCATGGCTGCCGTGATCATAAAAACGACCTTTTGCTTCAGGGCGACGCGCTGCACCCTTTCTGAAGATGTTCTGGCATTCCCTGAATACTACATGCGCATCATTGCATTGACGTTTACCTTCGGGAACATCTTACTAATCCTGCTCCTGGGCCTGGTTGCCTATCGCTGTACTGGTGAAATTACCAGCGGAGTGTTATTCCAGTCCATGCCTGTTATGGTGCAAAACAGCGTGGTACAGCACTTGTTCTATTTTGTAAAGCCGGAGCCTGTCCTGTTCGGATGTGCGATGATCATCCTGATGGTGTTCCTGGTTTGGCAGGCCGGCACAGGAACCTATGGCCCTGAAAAGGTTGCAAAATTTGGATTCATAAATAAAACAACGTTTGGAATCCCCCGTTACGTATTGTTTTTCTCCCTGGTGACCGGGTTCAGCCTGGCAACCAAGATTCTCTCATTTCCGTTGTTCTTCTTTCCCCTGTTGCTGATCCCTAAAGTCCGGAACAAAATCATGTTCAGCATGCTGACGCTGGCATCTTTCCTGGTCTTTACCATGCCGATCTGGAGTATATATCCGAAATTCCTCCGGTGGGTGTTCAGTTTGTTCCTGCATTCAGGCAGATATGGTAAAGGATCTGCCGATGTCATCGATCGGAGCCTGGTTTCCGAAAATTTCATTAAACTGGTTCAGGACGAACCGTACCTTATTGGCATGGTTTTCATTTCCATCATGGCAATCATGTTGGGTATGATCATGAAAAAACGAAATCCCTCCATTAAAACCCTTGCGGTCATTGTGTTTGTTCAAGTTTTGTCCATCATGCTGATATGCAAGCAATACTGGCCGCATTATGTAATCCCCGTTAGTATGACGGTGGTGTTGAACCTCTTCCTGATGGCCGGCCTGTTCAGTATGTCGCAAAGGGTTAAATCATCGGTTTTTTTAATCTTCACACTGGCATGTTTCGTGGTGAATTTTTCTTTTCATTTTAACAGGAGTAACAATGCCAGGCCGGTAATGACCGAGTACAATGCCGTGAATATTTTCAGTTATAAAACGGCCGATCCCCGGAGCGCCCTTTCATTCGGAAACATTTACGCGCGAAACTTTTCAACCAAGTATTTAAAGCGTAATTATGGTAATTTAATTTTATATAATCACTGGACTAATCAATTTATAGGTTGGAGCTGGGTTATTGATTTTGATTCATTGAAGCGCCTGAACCGCCGGATGATCTTTTATGGTCCAAGATGGGTGATAGAGAAATGCGGCAGGAATACTGACCTGGTTAGACTGGGTGATTCAAGCTACCTCGTTGTACCAAAAAAATGATCATGGTCAGGCAGGACAGGTTTATTTTCATCATTGATAAGGCGTTGCAAAAGAAAAAAACATGAAACTGGCCATCATGCAACCCTATTTTTTCCCATATTTAGGGTACTTTCAGCTCATCCGTTCCGTCGATAAATTTATTCTGTTTGGCAAGATAAATCACATTAAGAAAGGTTGGGTTAACAGGAACAGGTTACTTGTCAAAAACCAGGGTTTTGTTTTGTGCCCGGTGCCATTGATAAAGCCCAGTATTTTTAAGAAAATCAGTGAACTCGAAATTGACGATTCAAAGCCATGGAGAACAAAGCTGAAAAAGCACCTGCAGATACATTATAGCAAAGCGCCCATGTTTCGTGAAGTATACCCGTTCTTAAACCGGCTGATCGATTATCAGACTAACAGTTTATATGAATTAAACGCGCACATCATCACTTCGGTATGCGAATACCTGGGTATACAAACGCTTATTTGTCAGGATAATACAACCTATCAGCATATCGAAGAAAAACTGAAAGATGCCAGTTACCTTGATCAGTATCCGGGACTGGACCGAAAGAACGTCAGGGTCATAGAGATATGCCGCTATGAAGGTGCCTGTGAATTCCACAATGCCATCGGTGGGATGCAACTGTATTCGGGGAAAGTTTTCTCCGAGTACGGTATCAGCATTAAATTCATCAAGACAGATCAAGTGATTTATAAACAGTTCGATAATGAGTTCATCGCAAATCTCTCCATCATCGATGTAATGATGTTTAATGACACTTCGAGGATTGCAGCCATGCTTGAACAGTATGCACTGGTTTGAGAAGCATTGAAACAAGAAAGGAAAGCACGATGAACATTCGCCATGGATTTGATAGTGTAAGCAGAGAGCACCTTGATTATTTCAGGGGTTATACCTATGAAAAGCCGGTTGTTCTCACCCCCGCAACCTTTGAGGAAATGAAGAAGCTAGGGTTGATCCTTCACACATGTATCAATCACATGATTAATCATTACCGGGAGTATCAGCACCTGATGTACAGGAATGAAAAGGATCTGGAAATCCTTGGGATTTGCAGTCATTACCCGGCAAGTGTCGGAACGTTCAGAACCGATTTCGTGGTTAATAGAGACAATGCGATCAAAATTATTGAGATAGGGGCCCGCAAACCGCTTGACGGGTACTTTCTTTCGGGCTTTTTCAGGGAGATTGCCATGGAATTGGCAGGTAACCTAGGGATGCAGGCCATCATCGATTCCTATCCCGGTTTTTTCTCCTATCTCGAAAGCCAGACAGGTGATGCAACGCGGGTATGTATCATCCTGGGCAATGACAGAACGGAGGATTTCAAGTTCTATCTGCCGATCATGAAGGAGGCCGGAATGGAGGTCATGATCATTCCGGTAGATGAACTTCCCGGAAAGATTGGGTTACTCAAAGATTCGTGGGTGATCGAAGAGTTAACGTTGCCGGAAATCCATTCGTTCTCTAAAGAGGTCGTCCATGCCCTGTGCGAATGCAACGTGCTCAATCCGATCAGAACAATACTCACCGCGCATGACAAGCGGTTTTTCTATGTTCTCGGGCAGGAACAATTTACGGCTGACTGCCTTACATTTACAGACCAGGCGTTTTTATTGAAATACCTGGTGCCAACTTTTATTCCCGGGAAAGATCCCGAACGATGGCTGGATGCTTGTAAAAACAAAGATGGTTATATTCTCAAAAACCGGGTGAAGGGAAGAAGTGAGGATCTCTATGCAGGTACTTTGACCACAGAAGCTCGTTGGAAAGAGCTCTTCGATACCGGTGAAATCAGTGAAATGGTGCTGCAACCCTTCATTGACCAGAAGAAATTCACCGGAATGGTTGGCGCTGAGCGGAGAAAAGATTATATCACGGGGACCCTGCTTTATTTCAATGATGAGTTTTTCGGACCCGGTCTATTCAGAACCTCATCAGAGCCGGTCACCAACCTGCAGGATTTCCGCAAGGCGGCCCAACTGGTCGCTGACAAAAAGCCAGTGTTTCCAGGTGTACATTACCTTTAGGGAACCACCATGGTAGGTGAAGGGGATGGTTATTGTGCAATAAATTAACGAAAACCGCGAAGTGTTTTTTTAAGCTAACATGTGTTTTATATTCAAATAATGACCAATTCATTTTTGAACAGGCAGGAACTTGAGATGATCGGGTTGCTTGGATACGGGGAAAATGTACTGATAAGCAGGAAAGCCTCTTTCTACGCACCCGGTAAAATAACACTTGGGGATCATGTGAGAATTGATGATTTCTGTATCCTTTCAGGAGATATTACCATTGGTTCGCACGTCCACATCTCTGCCTATTCTGCTTTATACGGGCAGTGTGGTGTGATCATGGAGGACTACACAGGGTTATCACCCAGATGTATTGTTTTCAGTGCCATGGACGATTTCAGTGGAGAATACCTGGTAGGGCCGATGGTCGATGAAGGGAAGCGGAACCTTACCGGGGGCCCCGTTCTTATCAAAAAATATTCACAAATATGCGCAGGGAGCATTGTGTTTCCGGGCATTGTTGTCGGTGAAGGGGCTGTTGTCGGAGCCATGTCGATGGTGAACCGGAATCTTAAAGCGTGGACAATTTATGCAGGAATTCCGGTGAAGGAAATAAAAGTGAGACATACCATCCCGGAAACAACCAATGGATAAAGATCGGCCAATGGTTAGTGTATGTATGATTACATACAACCATGAAGAATATATTTCCCGGGCAATAGATGGAGTCCTGGCTCAGCAAACGGATTTTTCGATCGAACTTGTTATCGGTGAGGATTGTTCAACCGACAAAACAGCTTCAATAATCTCCGGATATGTCGAAAGATATCCAGCATTGATCAACACTGTATTCAGGAAAGTAAACATGGGGGCCCTGCCTAATTTTCTTGACACCCTGAAGTTGTGCACGGGCAGGTACATCGCTGTATGCGAAGGGGATGACTACTGGATCGACTCGTTGAAACTGCAAAAACAGGTTGATTTTCTGGAGCAGAACCCGGACTATTCTCTTTGCTTCCACAACTTTTTTTACCTGGCTGACGGGAGCCTGAAGTTAGCCAGCCTTTTTCACGGCGATGCCATCAGTTTTGATGATTATGCTGGAGCTCAGGAGGGTATTCAAACGTTGACCGTCTTATTCCGCAACATAGTAAAACCTGTTGTTGGAAAAAAGATTCTTTCAAAAATCCGTGGATCAAAATTCCTGTTTCTGCAACTGGCGGAATTGGGGAAAATGAAATATTTACCAGAACCGATGGCTGTATACCGCATACACGCCGGCGGGATATGGTCGGGGGCAAACATCATGAACAAGGCCAAAATGGCGTTGGAAAACATTGAGGCCATGGCGCTGTATTACCGGGCAAATCCCAAAACAAGGAACCTGATCAGAACAGCCTACACCCGGACTTCGTTCAACTTCATCAACTCATGTTTCCGGCAAAATGAATTCAGCCATGCCTTCAGGGTTTTCATCCTATCGCTGAGCCATGGTGCTGCCGTATTTGATTTCGGGTTCATCTTTTATTATGTATACAGAATTTCAATAAAACGAAAATTTTGAACCTGAAATATTTCAAGGCTCCCGATTTCAGTAATTTCGGGGATGAACTTAATCCGTATATATTCAATCGCCTTTTCGGCGACGTATTTTCTTTTGAGAAATACAGGGAGGTTGATTTTTACGGAGCAGGGACAGTCATCGATCAAAGAATCAGTTCTGAAAAAAGCACTGTTTTTTTTGGATCGGGGATTCGCGATGTTGCTATGTGCTATAAAACAGCCAATTGGGATGTCAGGTTTCTGAGGGGACCGGTTTCTTCCAATGTTCTTGGCTTCAACGGAGCCAGATTCATTGCCGATGGCGCATACTGCCTTTTATATGACGGATCGCTGCTCCCGGCGCGATCGTCCAAAAGGTTCAGGTATTCTCTGATGCCGCATTACCGCCAGATGGATAAATTGAACTGGAAACTGATCGGGCAACTCACAGGTGTGCACATTATTGACCCGCGCGGTGAGGTCGTACAGGTCATGCAGGAGATTGCCGACTCTGAAAACCTGTTAAGCATTGCATTGCATGGTGCCATCGTTGCCGACATCCTGCGTGTTCCCTGGCAACGGATCAAAATGGAGGCCATCGGTTCTGAATCATCTTTCATCAGTGATCTGAAATGGATGGATTTCCTCGCCGCCATGAAATTAAACGGGCATTTCGTTCATATAAGGAATTATCGCTTTCCTGCCAGTCCCGCATCTCCCTTCACCTGGGCATCCTATGGTGAAATAATTGGAAAAATAGTACAGGCGTCGGGAAATAATCGGTTTCAGCTTTCAACTGATCAGAAAATAAGTGAAACTGGGGTGAAGCTCAACCAGGAAATAGATCTTTTTAGAAATCAATATAAATAAATTTTATTTTTATTATGGCTGTTCTGGAAGAATTTTCACGTAGATTCAAACTGGGGTCCGGGTACTCGGGGACTGACAAACCCCTTGAGATTATTGAGGTGGAGGATGGTGTTACCGACGGGGATGGTATGGCAAATAAAAGCAGTGCGAATTTCCGGCTTGGCGTTTTTTCTTTTTTTCTTTTTACCATTATTTCGATCGTACTTGCTAATTTTTACCTGATCGATCAGCATCTTTCAGCGGATGGTGCTTTTTTATTCCAGATAATATTGGATCGTGAAACCTTTACTCACGGAGGAAATTATTTTCGGATAATCTCGGTGCTTTTAACACAGTGGCCAATTGTATTTCTGGTTAAGTGCGGGGTCACCGATCTTGCCTCCCTGAAACTTGCTTATGCATTCGGACTCTATTTCCCTTATGCTTTTTCATTCCTGTTATGTGTTCGTGCTTTACGAGGCCGTAATTTATTCCTGCTGATATTTCCGATCTTGTCAATGGTTGTGATAAATTTGAATATCAGTTATATGCTTATCTCCGAAGCTCATGTCATGGCTTGCCTGTCATGGCCTGTTTTATTTTTATTGTGCCGTATTGATGATACGCGGGCTGATAAGATCCTTTTGGTCTTTTTGCTGGTTATCTATAGCCGGACGTATGAATCGGTTGTTGCAACATCATTTATCTTCCTCTGGATCATTGTTATTCGCTTTTGGTTTTTAAAAAACAGGAAGGAACCTGTTTTTCATTTGCTTTTGATTACCATCTGCCTGATTACCTTTGTGATGTCATTTTACGCTGGGATTCACCCCAGTGCTCCTGAGAACAAAAAGTCATTCCTGCGTTCAATTATATCCGTATATGCATCTCCTCAATTATATATCCCGGTGCTGTTTATCGTGTTGTTGATTTTTGCCTTGTTGAAAAAAAATGCCGGTTACCGGCTGGCCTTGTTTATCCCGATTTTTTGGTATGCACTGGTACTTTTAACTCATGACCACGGATTATCTCAATATGCATCCTTTTCCACCAGGGTCACTTCACTCTCCTTATTACCATTGCTTCTAGCTGCTTGTTTCATCCTCTCGTTCGGTAGATTTCGGCATGACAAAGCCGTATTACTGGCCTGCTTCCTGTTTGTCTCCGTCGTTTCATCTGGCCACATCCGTTATTCTAAAGACTGGAAGTCTTTTAAAAGCAGCATGGTTCAGGTTTTGCAGCAAAACTCCGGTTTTGTCCGTATTGAGCAAACTGAATTAAATAACAGCAAATGTGCATGGTCGTGGAACAACCCGGAGTTGTCGGTCATCTGGTCCGGCGGTTGTGTTAAATCCATAATCCTCAATAAACCTGGGTTCAAATGGCAAGCGTATGATCCTGAAAAAGAATTAATACTTAAGCGGTATGTCAAATACGACAGTTTTTTCAGGGGAATCGATAATAGTATCAGCACATGCAGCGCATTACCAGATGCGACTTCACAAGGGTCTGGTAGTAAATAACATGTTTTTAACGCGGGTTAGTCCATTAATAAATTTTTCAGGAATGGCTTCGCTTGCGTACATTTGTTTTAACCAATTTAATGTTTCTGAATGAAAATCCTGATAGCCTATGCATCCGATATGCCTTTTGACAACCCCTTTGTAAGGACGTTAAAAAAAGGCCTGGAAAGTGCCGGATGCGACGTAAACTGGGGCCTCGGTGAGTTCTGGAGGAATTCGTCGAAGTATGATGTGGTGCATATTCACTGGCCTGATTCTTTGTTCCCCAACTGGTCGCCAACCGAACTGGAAGTTCTGTTTTTGGAACAGCACTTGCAGGAGATCAGGAAACATGCAAAAGTAGTTTATACGCGGCATAACGAGTTTCCGCACTATTCACAAAACCCTAATAGGAAAAAATGCTATGAAATTGTTGAACGGAACGCGGATGCCATTGTTCATATGGGGAATTATGGTTTGGAAGAGTTCAGGGAAACGTTGAGAAATGATCATGTTGAACATTTTGTAATACCGCATCATATTTATAATAATGAGATCAGCAACAGCATTACACGGGAGGAGGCAAGAGGAAAGCTAAAAATAAAGTTGAACAAATTTGTTGTTCTGACATTTGGGGCTTTTAGAAATGCAGATGAGGTTTCGATGGTACTGTTTGGATTTAGAAAATGGCGGTTGAAAAATAAATATCTGCTGGCGCCGCTTTTGGGAAGAATAGTGATTGATGAAAGGAAAAACAAGCACTTCCTGGGACATCTTGAAAATGAATTGCGCCTGTTCAAATTACTGACAGATGGCATTCATCCCGGAAAAGATTTCATCCCTGATGACATGGTGGAATCTTATTTTGCAGCGGCAGATGTGGTCCTGATCCAACGGTTGCATATTTTGAACTCAGGCAATGTTTCTATGGCATTTTATTTTAAAAGGCCGGTGGTTGGTCCGGATACCGGGAATACAGGTGAATTGTTGAGATCAACAGGCAATTTTGTGTTTGATCCTTTTACAACAGCGAGTCTGCCAGGTATGCTTGATGAGGCTTTTAGGGCAGCGGGCTCTTCTGTCGGGGGAAACAATTACCAATACGCAATAACTAATCTGAAGGTGGCCCAAATTGCAGAAAAATACCTGGATGTTTACCAGGCAGTATTAGGTGAAACCTGAGGCTATGATCCGTTAAATTGATAAGGTTAAGCGAATCTGTGAATTAGACGTAAAAGAAGACAATCCATTTAAATGTATGATAATCACCAATCGATTTGTTCTGTTGAATTTTCCTAAAACCGGCACCTCCTTTGCCAGAATGGCCATAAAAAAAAATTTATGGAAAGGAAGACTTGCGGTTTAATAACTGGATTTACAAAACAGGTCTCTTTACCCCTGAAATTTTCGAACTGATGCTGCCAAAATTGGATGAAGGGCTTTTTTCAGGAATTGTCGATCAACATGGGAAATACAGGCAGATTCCTGATAAATTCAAAAAGAGACCGGTTCTCAGCATTGTCAGGAATCCTTTTTCCTGGTATGTTTCCAGTTATTTCTTCAATTGGTGGAAGGAAAATCTGCCGGTGAGTCTGGATACAATCTTGCCGGGTTTCCCAAATTTTCCAAACCTGACGTTCCCCGAGTACATTGATTTTGAATACTGTTATAGCCGTCAACATCATTTGCATGGGATAGTCCCCAAGGTTGACATCGGCTTAAAAAGTCTTTATTTTAATCAGTTCTATTCAAAAGATGCCGATGCTTTAATCAGTAATCTCGATGAGAATTATTTCATGGATGAATTATTCAGGGAGGATTTCAAACATATACATTTCATTCACCATGAAAATCTCAGATCCGAATTGAAAAACTTTTTGGTCAATCATGGCTTTCGTGGATACGAAGTTGGCATCATCGACCAGCTGGAAGAAGTGAACAAGTCTACCTACCCGAATGATTATAAGGGTTTTATGAAGATGTATCCGGATGAGCTCATTGAGAAAGTGCTCATTCGCGACAGGCTCCTTTTTTCCTTATTCCCGGAATATCTACCCTGAAGTGATGTTAAGTATATCCATCAACTATGCCTGATGCATAGGATGGCACTACCGGCAAGGGCCAGCCTGAGATTCCCGCTGTTCCCCCGTTTGTAAATTTAAACTGCAAAAACCTGATGCACCAGGAAATACACTCAAACGCTGAAACTGCCTCCACAAGACGCCTGATTTCTGTAATCATCCCATGCTACGATCGGGCAAATTTAATTTCAGAAACACTTAACTCGGTTTTAACCCAGACATACATGAATTGGGAATGTATTGTGGTTGATGATGGTTCAACTGATGGCACTCAGGATATTGTTGACAATTTTGTTTCCAGGGATAACCGGTTCCGGCTAATCCGGAGAGACCGTGTTCCAAGGGGAGCCCCCACTTGCCGCAATATTGGAGTTGAACATTCTAAAGGGCATTACTTGCTTTTTCTCGACAGTGACGATATCCTGATAGCAACATGTCTGGAGGCTCGTATTAAGAATGCCATGGAAAATCCGGATAACAATTTCTGGGTATTCAAGACAGCCCAGTTTAACAACACACCTGGGGATAGCAAAGCAACATGGAATGTGTTGAATAAAAAAACCGATGATCTGCAAAGATTTATTTTGCAGGACGCACCCTGGTGTACCATGGGGCCGCTATGGTTAAAGCAATCTGTAATGAAAATTGCCGGATTCGATGAATCTGCCATTTGCTGGCAGGACTGGGAATTTCATATCCGGGCGTTATTAATCCTGGATAAGTATTGGAAAGCGTCGGATGATGTTGTGGATTCTTATTATCGGAATAACGAGATGAATAAGGGCAATGCGATCAGCAAACACCAGAGAGACTTGTCGCATATTATATTCCGTGTCAATCTTTTCCATAAGATTTTCTTTAAGGTAACGGCACTCGATCGACGAAGAGAGATCTATGATGCTTTCGGGGTTCTTTTCTACCGCCTGTTTCTTGAACTTAACAGACACAATGATAAGACACAGATGAAAAACCTGCTTAAGGTTGTTAAAAGCATAAGCATATACAGCTGTACTGAACTTTTCTTGATGTGGTTGTTGACCGTTAAAATCAAATCAAAGACAATTGATTTGTACCAACATCATAAGGTTTTCATGTTCCTGGGCCGAAAGAATCCACATGTTTTCGATAATCATACAAATTCCACTTTTCTAAGCAAATGAAAGGAATCTCAGTTATTCTGTGTTGTTATAACAGTGCTCAACGCCTTCCGGTCACATTGCGGTTCGTTGCCCAACAGGAGGTCCCAAGGAATATTCCCTGGGAGGTGATCGTTGTCAACAACAGGTCGACCGATGATACCGCAAAAGTGGCGAAAACGGAATGGGAAAAGCATTCCTGCGATGTCCCGTTCAAAGTTGCAGACCAGCCAGTACCCGGCTTGTCTGCTGCCCGTGAGAAAGGAATGGAAGTTTCCAGTTTTGAATACCTGGTATTTTGCGACGATGACAATTGGCTTGATGAAAATTATTTAAGGAACGCATTTATTACTATGGAAACACATCCCGATGTTGGGATTGCCGGAGGACAATCCACCGGGTTTTTTGAGATACCTAAACCTTTCTGGTTTGATTCAGTGTCACCATCTTATGTAGTCGAAAAAGTGTTGCCTGTCAGTGGTTATCTGCCACCCCGGCGTGAATATCTTGCCGGTGCAGGGATGGTTGTCAGGCGGGAACTGATCAACGACATGAAAGCGGTAAGGTTCAAATCAATTTTAACTGGGCGCATGGGGACGAGTTTGACGTCGGGTGAAGATTATGAATTTTGCCTTGTCGCAGGATACCTGGGATACCGAATCTACTATGACGAACAACTATCGCTGATCCACCTGATGACAAGGGAACGGCTTTCCTGGGAGTATTTTATCAGGATGACTACGAAGGGTCATGCCATCCCGGAAGTGATCTATTCCCTTTACCGGGTCGGCCGTCACGCGGGCAGTTCAAAGAACCGGCGACGTTTTCATAGGATTTACTTCGAAATGGTTAAACATAGCCTGAATACTATGATCTATTTTGAGGTGAACAGGAAAAATAGTCTCAGGTTTTTCTTCAGACATCTGCATCTGTTCTTCAGGTTGGTTCCGGGATCCCTGTTGCAAAAACACTATTTATCATACGGAAACAGGCTGGTCTTTCTCCTGCGAAACTTTACCTTGCTGAACAAACATTACGATTCAATCCTGGCTCTTTTTGATAGAATAGCCCTGGAGAAAAACGTTTAATGGAACAGCGTCAATGCTTGCTTTTCAGGTGATGTTCCGTTTTGTGATTCTAAAAATTTATGACATGAAATTCTATGAAATTCCGCAATGGCTTGAGAAAATAAACAGGGATAAATTCTTTCACACAGGCAATTCAATCTGTATTTTTGCCCGATTGGGGGAACTTCAAAAAACAGAATGAACGATACTCCGCTGATTTCTGTAATGATCCCTGTTTTCAACAGGGCTGACCTGTTGGCTGACGCGCTGGAAAGCGTTATGTGCCAATATGACGAAAAATTGCTGGAAGTCTGGGTAGTCGACGATTGTTCAACCAGCGACAACCCCCAGGAATCAATAGCTCGCTATCCGAAGCATTCAATAAAATTTTTCAGGCAACCGGGAAATGTCGGTCAGGTCAGAAATTTAAACAAATGCATTGAACTTGCAAATGGCACGCTGATACATTTACTTCACTGCGACGACAAGGTTCTGCCGGGATTCTATCATGCAATTATGGAAGCATCTGCCCGGCAGCCTGAGGCGGGCGCATTTTTTACTTGTTATAATACGATAAACCATGACGGAGTCCTTCTTGGTGTTTCGGAACCATTGCAACAACGTTCAGGCTATATTCAAAACTGGTTTGAGAAAATTGCCACTTCCCAACTTATTCAAACACCATCCATTGTTGTTAAAAAAGAGGTTTATGGAAAACTCGGCGGTTTTAATGAAATGCTCACCTGGACGGAAGACTGGGAAATGTGGGTCAGGATTTCGAAAACATACCCGGTTTACTATATAAACCAGGTTCTGGCAACATATCGTAAAGCAAACAATTCAAATTCGGCCGACAGCTTTAAAACCGGCAGATTTATATGGGATCTGAAAAATGTGATAGCTGAGAATTTTAAGCATCATCAGTCAGCTGAAATTCGAAAGAAGTCCATGGATTTTTATTCTGAATATATAATCACCATTATTTTAAGGATGGGTCATGACCGGAGGATTAATTGGAAATCGATTTTGAATTTGCTGGTTATATATTGTAAGAATAAATTTTACATTACAGTTTTATTCACATTTCTTTATCGCGAAATGAAACACATCGTTAGAAAGGGTTTGTCGGGCAAAAACTGACTAGCTTTTTGAGGAAGGTGGATTTAAAAAATGATCATGAGCAAGGGAGTCTCGGTAATTGTTTGCTGCTATAACAGCGCTTTACGGTTGCCCGAAACCATCAGGCATATTGTACAACAGGAAACGCCCGCAGAGATCGACTGGGAGGTGGTGATTGTAAATAATTCTTCTACTGATAATACCTTAAGCGTTGCCAGGGCTGAATGGGGAAAGCATCTGTGCAGCGCTTCTTTCAAAATGGTCGATCAGCCTGTGCCTGGTTTATCTGCTGCCCGCGAGAAAGGGATGGAAGTTTCCAGGTTCGATTATGTGGTTTTTTGCGATGATGACAACTGGCTCGATAAAAACTATATAAGCAACGCGTTTTATACCATGGAATCACACACCGATGCCGGGATTGCCGCTGGCCAATCTGCCGGGTATTTTGAAGTCCCAAAACCTTTTTGGTTTGATTCATTTGCACAATCTTATGTGGTGGAAAAAGTGTTGCCTGCCAGCGGTTATCTGCCACCCTGTCGTGAATATCTTGCGGGTGCGGGGATGGTTGTCAGGCGGGACCTTATTAACGACATGAAAGCGGTGGAGTTCAAATCAATTTTAACCGATCGTATCGGAACAAATTTGATGTCGGGAGGGGATTATGAATTATGCCTGGTCGCACAGTACCTGGGATACCGTATTTATTATGATGAACGACTGACTTTCGTTCACTTTATGCCAAAGGACAGGCTGACCTGGAACTATTTTATCAGAATGACCTCACAGGGTCAAGCCATACCTGATTTGATTCATGACCTTTATCGCGCCGGTCATAAGGCGGAAATATCCAAGATCAGGCAGCCTTTTTGCAAGCTCTATCTTAAATTGCTCAAAGATTATATAAATGCCCTGTTCTACTGCGAACATAAAGGTAAAAGAAGCCTGAGGTTCTTTTTCTTGCATCTTAATTTGTTTTTCCGGATGGCTCCGGGTTCCCTGTTGCAAAAAAATTATTTATCGTCACGGAACAAAATAATATTCCTGATAAAAAACAGGAGATTGCTAAACCGGCATTATATTTCAATACAGGAACTTTTCGGGAGAATAAGCCGGGCAAAACAAAACCCTTAAAACGTGAGCAGATTAAAATAAAATGAATAGTAGTAATTGGATTGTCCGAAAGTTTCTGTTATTATGCCGGTTTATAATGGAGAAGCCAGCCTTCAGGAATCCATCAGGAGCATGCTCTGTCAGACATGGAAACAGCTTGCAGAGATTCATTTTGCAGGGTCTACCCTGATATATCATGGGCCCGTTTTGGTTAATAAGTTCTGTATTGAAAATTGCCGGATTAGATGAATCTGCCATTTACTGGCAGAACCGGGAATTTCATATCAGGGTGTTACGGATCAAGGAATAACTGTTTAATAATGACAATTCAACCTGCATTTTTAACCGGTTGGATGAACTGCAAGAAACAGAATGAACGATACTCCCCTTATTTCAGTAATGATCCCTGTATTCAACAGGGCAGACCTGCTTGAAGATGCATTGCAGAGTGTCATGTGCCAGTACGACGAGAAATTAATGGAGGTATGGGTGGTCGACGATTGTTCAACAACAGATAACCCGGAAGAAATTGTTAACCGATATCCTCCACAATCAATTAAGTTTTACCGGCAATCACAGAATGTTGGCCAGGTCAGGAACCTGAACAAATGCATTGAACTTGCAAATGGCACGCTGATCCATATACTGCATTGCGACGATATGGTTCTGCCGGGATTCTATCAAGCAATCATGGGAGGGTATTCCGGGCATCCGGAGGCAGGTGCTTTTTTTACCCGCCATCATACGATAAACCACGATGGAAGCCTCCTTTGTGTTTCGGAGCCTTTGCAGGAACAATCGGGGTATATCCCAAACTGGTTCGTGAAAATTGCCACTGCCCAGCTTGTTCAAACGCCATCCATCGTTGTTAAAAAAGAGGTTTATGGAAAACTTGGCGGTTTTAATCAAATGCTCACCTGGACGGAAGACTGGGAAATGTGGGTCAGGATTTCGAAAATATACCCGGTATACTATATAAACCAGGTTCTTGCAGCATACCGTGAGGCAAATAATTCAAATTCGGCCAACAGCTTCATAACCGGACGATTTATCGGGGATCTGAAAAAAGTGATTGATGAAAATTTCAGACATCATCAGTCAGACGCGATAAAGCAGCAATCCACAGAAATCTATTCCGGGTATATCATCGATGTCATTACAAAGATGGTAAAAGATAGGAAAATTAATCGGAAATCTGTTCTTAAACTGCTGGCAACCTATCGGCAGAACAAATTTTCCTATCGTTTGTTGCTTGTTTTTCTTTACAGAACACTCATACAATCTGTTAAAGACATCCTGCCGGGAAACCGAAATTCATTAATATAATATTCTGTAAAATCTGACAATCATGGAGCCGATTGAACGCAAAGTTTCTTATATCATCGGATTTCGTCAATCTTCAGTGGATAGGCTTTTGGGTTTGAAATTCGTGTTAACCTGGTTATATTATCATTTTCCAGAACTTGAAGTTATTATTGTTGAACAGGATAATGAAAGCAAATTAACGCTGGAATTGCCCCCGAACTGCACAAAATACTTTATTTATAATCCGGGCCTGTACAATCGGAGCTGGGCATTTAATTATGGTGTCAGACATACTGACAAAGAATTATTGGCTTTTGCTGATTCCGATATGTTTATGACGAAGGAGAACTATATTGCCAGCTTTAAGGCAAATGAGGTTTTTGAGGTTGTAAATCCAAATGGATTGCACGCGGTTAATGTTGAAAATGCAAAAGTGGAAAATCTGTCATTTGTAGAAAAAGACAGAAAATATTTATGGACAATAGCAGCAGGATTAATTTTAATGCAAAGAAACAGTTTCTATAAAATCGGAGGTTGGGATGAGCGATTTGAAGGTTGGGGTGGCGAAGATAATGAGATGTCGCATGTTATATTGAACTCGTTAAGTGTTAAGGGCTATGATTTTAATATTTACCACATTGA
Organism: uncultured Bacteroidales bacterium; assembly: GCA_903913885.1. Classification (GTDB taxonomy): domain Bacteria; phylum Bacteroidota; class Bacteroidia; order Bacteroidales; family FEN-979; genus CAIVAT01. The sequence continues at coordinate 56,851 of CAIWMX010000057.1, forward strand.
TCATAAAAGAAGTGCATTAGACGGGAACAATCAGCCGCAGTATATAAAAAATCACAGTTTGTCTGAAGAGGTCACTTCATTGGTTGGAGAAGGTCTTGTGCGTTATACTAATAATAGAAAACAACGCGTAATTGGAAGGCCTGAAAAGTATAATTTGGCTGCAAATGCAGAAGATCAAAAAACGCCTCATTTTGTATTGGCCGTTACGACATATAATCGAAAATTATTTTTAAAGGAGTTTTTGGAAAGTTGGGAAAAAACTAAAACCGGCAATGTTACATGGTCTTTGATCATTGCAGATGACGGTTCGACAGACGGTACTATTGATTATATCAATAAATATTCAACAGCGGCTACTGAGGTCTTCCTGATCCAAAACAACAGGAACGGAATATCATATCAATTCAACACGATTGCATACGAGTTGTCAAAAATGGTCTTTGATGTTTGTTTTAAATGTGATGATGATATTCTCTTTAAGAAATCGGGTTGGGACTTGCTGTATTACGAAATTATAATCCGTACCGGATATCAGCATTTATGTTTTTATGATGCTGCATTGTCACCCAAAGATAATCTTCCAAACCCAACTATCAAGGGCGACCTTATTTGTCATTGCACTTCCGGGAATATTCAGGGATGTTTTTTTACCCTGACTCCTGAGATTATTTCAAAAGTTGGCTACATGGACATTCAAAGCTTTGGATTCAGGGGTCTGGAACATATAGATTATACATTCAGATGTTGCCGGTTGGGATTTAATGTTTTAGACAGCCCTTTTGACATTCGCAACAGCAATGATTTTATTGTAGCAAGAAAAGATGATTATGTTCCATCTATACCTGATAATATTGCTTTGATTTTTTACGATGATGAATCAATTCAGAATAAAAAAATATCGTTAATCAGGCACGCACGTTTATCCCCAGAAATGAAATTGATCTTGATAATAAAGAATTGAAAATTTTAGAAAATTCGGTTGCAAAGGAAGAGGCATCAGATAGTCGAACTGCAGGAACACTGCGCAAGGAACAAAGAAAAACCCCCTCAAAGTTCTATTTAAAGGGTGTCGGGTCACCTTGGCCGCTCCCTTTCCAAGTCCTTAAATTGATAAATAAAAATTTTTACGAAATAACTGATCCCACACTAATAACAAACCAAGGAATATCCCGGTTTGTTTTTAGTATTTATAAGATATTTTTTAATTTTTGTTTTTATAACAGACTATATTTTGTTATCAGAATACATAACAGAATCGCTGACATATGCTTAAAAACGGGATTTTCATTGAAAAATATTGATAATAAATAGGGCAGTTATGTCAGCCGTTGTTACAGATTGTTTATGAATGCATTTTATGAATTCTTCTGTGGGTTGCTGAACCTAAATGGAACAATACTTTTTTTATGAAAGTCACCCAACCGTGCTTGACAGTTATTATACCAGTTTACAATTCGGAAAAATATTTACATGAATGTATTGATTCTATTATTAAACAAACGCTTAAGAATATTGAGATTATTTGTGTTAATGATGGTTCTAAAGACACATCATTAAAAATAATTGAAGAATATAGCACTCAAGACCCAAGGATTGTAATAATTAACAAAGCAAATGGTGGACTTTCTTCTGCAAGGAATGCAGGGGTGAAAATTGCTACTGGTGAATATATTGGATTCGTAGATAGTGATGATTGGGTTGATTCTGATTTTTATGAAAAATTATTTGTTATTGCAAAAAACAACGCTGCTGATATGGCAATGGCAAATTTCGTACAATTTTATGATTCGGGACGGGAATCTGAAAAAGTATCATGGATTGGGGAAATAATAAATGATATTATTACAGATATTGTTGTCGATGTAAGTGATCGGAAAAAAATTATCAACACAAATAGCGTTTGCAATAAACTATTTTCAAAATCATTTTTATTAAAAAATAAATTTTTATTTTATGAAGGTTTATTTTGGGAAGATAATCCTTTTACTATCATGACGGTAATTAAAGCCAATAAAACATGTATAATCAGAGATTCATTTTATCATAATCGCAAACATAGTCAAAGTATTACCGGTATGGCGTCATCTGATCGAAAATCATTTGATATTTTTTTAATCATGGATAAATTGAAGTTGTTTTTCGATTTTGAAATGCCTAACCTTAGCGAAGAATATCCTTACTATTTTCAGGAACTTATTTATAAATTCTATTTTTTACATTTGAATAGCAGGATTCATCCTGTGTACGAGAAAGAATATTTTTTAAAAGTACAAAAAGAATTTAAGAAGATATATTTTGAAGAGTCTGTTTTTTTAAAAAAGCAGTATTTAAATATTAAAATTATCAGAGATTATAATTACTGTTTTTTCTTTGTTATTTTTGGTATAAAAAAGAGGATTGTTCGATTTCTTCAGTTATTACTCCGTCGTTAATTCGGTGGAGTAATATTTACTTCATGTTTTATTCATTAAAGAGTTGTCAATTTTTCAACAATAACAGATTTATCTTTCTGATAAATCCTTTTTTTTATGAGATGAATGTTAAAGACATTGCTAATGTTTCAATTGTAGCTGCCAATTATAATAATGGTAAGTATTTAGCTGAATTCATCAATAGTATTTTGAATTCAACTATGTTGCCTTTAGAACTGATTATTGTTGATGATGGTTCTACAGATAATTCATTATCCATATTAGGAAGTTATCGTGAACTAAGTTTTCTAAGGATAATCATTTTTGAACAGAACCGGGGGAATCCCACGGCTGTGAATGCCGGATTGGATGTGGCAACCGGAAAATATATCATGCGGGCAGATCCTGATGATAGATTAGTACCCGGGCGAATCGAAAAACAGTTTCGGTTCATGGAAGATCATCCGGAAGTTGATATTCTGGGTTCAAATGCCCTCTATTTTTTTGATTTCAGCAATTCCATAATTAATGCTACAAATTTTCCTATATCTGATGCGCTGATAAAAAAAAGTTACCGGAGGGGTGAACATGGCGTATTGCAGGCTACAACGATTGTTAAATCAGAAGTATTCAAGCGCTTCAGGTACAGAAATATCTTTCCGGCTGAAGATTATGAATTGTTCTCACGGATGGTGAAAGATGGATGTCGGTTTCAAAATCTCCCTGAGCCCCTTTACATGGTTCGTGTCCATGCCGGCAGCTCAACCAGCAACCTAAAGATTGAAACCATCCGGCAGACATTTGCATTCAGGGACCTGATCTTCGGCACCAGGACCAGCCTTTTGCATATTTGGATTTATTACCAGTATATCAGCCACTATCGCAGCTATCAAATGGCAGGTTCATTCTTTCCCAGGTACATGCACCTGGTAATTTCCGTGTTAATGTACCCGGCGAAATTATGGCGACGGTTTATAAACAAGGGAAAATTCCACTGAAAGGCTGATGAATGAAATTAGTTTTACTTTTGCCGCCTGTTCACTGTTTTAATAGTATCGACCTGTGAAGAAACAATATCCAGTTAAAAAAGTTCCCCGGGAGAAAAAAATCAAAAGCCAGTTAAACCCGGTATACTATCTCATCATGATGGCATACCTGGTTATACCCACCTACCTGCCAACCTGGTATTCACTCGATGCCAACGGGCCGAAGTTTCTCGCCATGGCTATTCTCAATCTGGTCGCACTTGCGGTGTTCCTCAACGACCCGGGTTTCAGGTCGCGGCCTGAGCTGCGCTCGGGTTTTTTCAGGAATTTTATCGGGATTGCCTACACCCTGCTGATGGTCTTTTCAATGCTCTCCTTTTTCAACGCCATCAACGTCATCGCGTCCGTCATGAATTTTACCAGGGTATTTACCGTATTTGCCTCGGCCTATATGTTTTATGTCATCGTCAGGAGCGATCGCGGGTACCTGCTGCACCTGGCGGTGGCGCTGAACATCATCCTACTGGCCGACAGCCTGAGCGTGTTTTATGAGATCGCCCGGTATATTCACGGAGATGTTGCATCCATCATGGATATCAAAACGGTCTATTCGCATAAGAACGTGCTGGCATCGTCGCTTTTTATAAAGATCCCGGCCGCCATGTTCCTGATTTTTTATTACCATGGCTGGTTTAAGCCATTGGGATACGTTGCAGTTTTTTGCGGGATAGTTGCCTCGTTCATGTTGAGTACCAGGGCGTTTTACCTTGGGCTGACCATGTTGTTGCTTGTTCTGCTGGCCTATGCCATCGTCAGGTATTTAAGTGCAAAGGAAAAAGGCCCTTTGCGGGTGTTCGTCATCGGGGCAGCGATGTTCATCCTTGCCATTGTGATCTATTCAGCTACGCAGCACTATCTGTTCCCGAAAAACAAAGATAAGATCTGGAATACCGGGATTGTATCGCGAATGAAGTCGATCAGCATCAGTGAATCGTCGACGGATGCCCGGCTTGATGGCTGGAAACGGTCGCTGATCATGTTCAAAAAACATCCATTGCTGGGGGTCGGTTCCGGAAACTGGAAGGTTGCCGTGCTCGAATATGAGAACCAGGAAGAGCGGGCGTTCGATCACCAGCTGAAGGCTCATAACGACTTTATTGAATTTACGACTGAAACGGGGATTTTTGGCGGACTTGCTTATCTCTCCCTTTTCGCCCTGATCCTGGCGGGCTTTATTTCAGCGGCATTAAAGCCCGGAACCAAAGAAGAATACCTGAAATACCTGTTTATCCCTTCCTTTGGCATGCTGCTTTACAGCGTGGATGCTTTTTTTAATTTTCCTGCCGACCGGCCCGAAATCCAGGTTCTCTTTGCATTATACCTCGCGCTTGGCATGGTATTCTCCGAAAAATGGCTTCTCAAACCGGTGAGCGGGAGGGTGGTTTCCTTTTTAAACCGGATCTTTGTGAAAATCGGAGGATTGAAACTTGCCGCTGCCGGTGCTGTGGCAGTACTGGCCTTATCAGTGTGGATTCTTATCCAACTTTCGGTTTCACTCTACTACCAGGTTCTTGCAAGGGTGGATAATTTCAGCGGAACAAACTATAAGTATTCGTCTGCTTTTATGATGAGCGCGTTTCCATCCATTCCTAATCTCACCTGTCTGGGAGAACCCATCGCAGTGGGTAAGGCACGTTACCTGATCGTTGAAAACCACGACCGCGAAGCAATTAACCTGCTGCTGCGCGATAATTCAAGTCCTTTCGACAGCCGCCGCGATTACTACCTCTCCATGGAATACGATAAGCTCGGGATGGCCGACAGTGCGATTTTCTGGGGACTTAAAGCACACCAGGTGCAGCCCCTGTATGACAAAATGGTGATAGCATTGTGTGACCGTCTTTTCCTGAAAGGCCGGCAGGAGGAAGCAATTAAGATCACCGCAGACTACCTGGCTAAGATAAATTCCAATCCGGATGTATGGATGCTGGCTGCCAAACTGCAATATGATGCCGGGCACCCCGAGAAAGCATTGCAACTGCTCGATACAGCCTCGGTGTATATTAGGGGGAATAAAGCGATTGACGATCAACGCACCATGCTACAAGCGCAGGTTGAACTCGGTCCTTTCATGGAGGAATATAAAGCGGCAAGTTCAGCCTATTCATCGAAGGACTACCCCAAAGCTATTGCCTTGCTGGACGATTTGATCAAAAACCGGCCGGAGTTTGGTGAAGCATACAATCACCGCGCCCTTTGCCTGTTTTATACAAAGGAATATTCCAAAAGCATCAGCGATATCAACAAGGCGTTGTCCCTTAAAGCGTTTGACCCTTCAGAATTAATTAACCTGAGGGGTATCAACTACAACTGCCTTGGAAACAGGGAATCCGCCTGCCGCGATTTTAAAATTGCCGGGGATAAAGGCAACCAGGGTGCTAAAGATAATTACCTGAAGTTCTGCGCCGGGGTCTCACCCCGGAAATAACGCCCTGGTTTTTCCGATCTTTTCCCAATCCGTTACCGTGTGCTCAAATTCCCGGGCACCGGGTTTCCCCATGTAAACTGAAGCTTGTTTGTACTGCATCCCGCTGGGTTCCTGTTTCTCAAGGTGGATGTGAACCTCACGTACCCCGGTGGTTTCAACCAGCCTTTCGATGTTGTGTTCCTTCACGCCGCTGCCGGGCATGATGATGATGCGGCCTGCCGCCCTGTTCACCAGGTCACGGATCAGCAGTTCTCCCTGCGGCGCCGTGGGCTGCTGGCCGGAGGTGAGAATCCGGTCAACCCCCAGCCTGATAAGATCTTCCATGGCCTGAAACGGGTCGGCTGTCATGTCGAATGCCCGGTGGCAGGTTACGTCCATCGGGCGGGCAAGATCGATCAGTATTTTCATCCGTTCCACGTCGATCGTGCCATCCGGCATCAGAATCCCGAACACCACGCCGTCGGCGCCCAGTTCCCGGGCCATTGCGATGTCGTGTTTCATGATCCCGAATTCATCGGGGGAGTATAGGAAATCCCCCCCCGCGGCCTGATCATGACAAAGAGTTTAATATGGAGGTTCTGCCTGGCAAAACGAATCGACCCGGCGCTGGGTGTCGTTCCGCCATCATGCAGATTCTCACAAAGTTCCACCCGGTCGGCCCCGCCCTTCTGGGCTTCCACCGCCGAAACAGCTGAATTTACACAAACTTCAAGGAGCATAGGCTGGAGTTTTTGGAATTATAATGAGATTAGGCAAAATTGTTTACATTGTTTGCATTGTTTGCATTGTTTGCATTGCTTGCATTGTTTGCATTCTCTTAAAGCTTTTGCGTGCAGTTAGAACATATCTCAATGGATTTCCGGTTTTTAAGAATTTTTTTTCTGAATTCATCATAGGATTTGCCCCGCCATATTTCGCTGAAAGGTTTCCGGGTGATGTCGCCCAATTCATGCGCGGCATCCTTGTCGAAGCAGCACGGAACCACCTTCCCGTCCCAGGTGATCACGCAGGAGCTCCACATGCGGAAGCAGGCGTTGGGGAGGGTATGCTTAATGGTGAAATGGGGAGGTGGCGAGGTAGCGAGGTGGCGAGGTGGCGAAAATTGTTCAGTGCCGGCATAATCGGTTTGTGATACCGTTTTTTGTTGTTTATACCTTGAATATTTTTGATTTTCGGGCATCAGGGGGTTGCCGTTTTCAAAGTCGTTGAACTGGGCGGTTTTGAAGGTGACTTTATCTACACCCAGGGTTTTTCCCAGTTTCCGGATATCTTCCAGTTCGTGTTCATTCGATTTGAGCACCAGGCATTGCAGGATGATCTCGGGGGTGGTTGATTTCAATCGTTCTTTTTCCTTCACCAATAGCCTGATGCCCGATATGACCCGGTTGAAGTCGCCTCCCTGCCGGTAGGCTTCATAGCTTTGCTGGCCGGCGCCGTCGAGCGAGATAATCAGCCGGTTGAGCCCCGATTCAATGGTTCTGGTTACAGAATCGTCATCGAGGAAATGACCGTTGGTGGAGGTTGCGACAAAAATTTTTCGCGACCGGGCTGCGGAGACAAAGTCGAAAAAGTTCCTGCTCATGAAAGGTTCTCCCTGGAAGTACAGGGTGAGCCAGGAAAGCTGCGGCAGCATCTGTTCGAGGATGGCGTTAAATAGTTCCGGTTGCATGTGGCCACGCGCACGGGTCAGTTCTTTCAGTCCGGCGGGGCATTCAGGGCAGCGGAGGTTGCAGGTGTTGTTGGGTTCAATGCTCATGGCGACCGGGTTTCCCCAATGAATCACCCTCCCGGAAATCCGGGAAATAAGATAACTGAAAATAATTTTTAACAGGTTTGAACCCCGGGAAAACCACAGCTTCATGACCCTGATTCGTCGGATACTTCTTTCAGTTTGTCGGCTTTCCTTTTCTTGCGCCGGGCCATGAGCGACTTTCCGATTGAAAAGGCCTTGGCAATCACCGACGAGGATGCGGCCACCTCGTTCACTACCGTCGAAGCCAGATTCCTGAAAGTCAGGGCTTCCGCGATGTTCCGGTAGCCATTGTGTATATCCTGCTCCTTTTTCAGTATTTCAAACTGCAGGCGTTGTTTCTCCAGCGCGATATCCTTGAGCGAATGGATCTTCTCTGCTTTAACCCTGTACCGGTCAGTCGTTTTCATCTTTATCCTCCATCAGGATTTTAGTTAATTGCGAGACCAGCGGATTGATAAAGAGGTTGTGACGCTGGATATAGATCACAACGCCCGCGAGAACGTAGAAAGCGGTAACGATCAGGGCGCCGGCCCAGGCTGGTCCGAGGTCTTTTTCAAACCAGAAGACGAAGGCGAGCGAAAGAAAAAGCAACAGGAACATCGACAGGATGAAAAAGATGATGGCGATCAGGAAAAAGGTAGCCAGTTTGGCGATCTTCTCGGTGAGGACCAGCTTTGCGAGGTCAATCCGCAGGTTGACGTAATCCTTGACATTTTCGGTAAGCTGCGAAAAATTGTCAGAAATATTCCCGGTTCCCATCAGCTTACCTCCTCATTTCCTGCCACGGTAATGTCCACGGGCACATCGTCATCTTCTTCTTCGGCGGCAAATGCCGATTTGAACGCGTTGACTTTTTCCGAGAAATCATCCTGCATCACGTCGGCGAGGCGCATAAGCCGTTTTTTCAACCGTTTGCGTGTTTTTGACCCTTTTGCAGGGGCAATGAGCAGCCCTACGCCAATACCGGCCGCGAGTCCCACTGCAGCGGCAAGCAATATTGATGAACCTGATTTAGCCATAGTTGTAATCTTTAAAAATGTAAAGTTAACTATTTTCCGGGATTTTATGAAAGCCGGCAACACGCTAAAATAATCAAAGAGAAAATTTTACCGTGACAGGCTGTCAAACAGGTATTGTGTCAAATTTCATGCCTGAATTTATTCCCGGGTGCTGGTTGCATTTGCACATCGGACTTAAGTATGGGGACATTCATCAGTCTGTCAGGATTCAGCTTCAATTACTTGAATTCACTGGATAAACTTAAAATCAACGGGATTGAAATATTTGCGGAACCATGCCGGAAATGGTTCCATAACGTAGTTAACTTTTCCGTTTATTAATTCCGCAACACGAGTAAATGCTTTGGAGTTGTCGATTAAAAAAGCTGAATTAACAAGCCGTGCAGCGTGACCGAAATTGGATAATGAACGAAAATACCGGGATTCGATCTTTTTATGATCAACATTATGACCACCATCTTTAACCCTGAGTTTTACACGTTCTACATTCAATTCCCAGTTGTCGGTAAACACGAAATACAGATAGGTTTTATACCCAGCTGCTGAAGCTTTCTCAAGTAACTCAAACTTGGAAGGATGAGATAATACAGTTTCAAAACAGAATGATTGTTCGGTTCTAAGAAGCTTTATACATAAAAAAGCCGCGATAAATGAGGCTATGTAAGAGTTAATTTTCATATCGCCCCTTTGAAGGGTCAGGATGCCACTTCTTACAAATATCTTATCAATAAATGAACGGTCTTCAACTTTTTGATAAAGATCTGAGTTCCTGATAAAGTCCTTTAACTCCTCATCAGAAACTTTTACCCGGTATGATGGAAAGAAGAATTTTCTATGAAGTTTCAAATCGTTTTCGATCCTGTCGGCACTTACGTAAATTTCTGTATGGATATATCCTTGGCTTCGTAAATGATTGAATAAAAATGTTTTACCGGAACCATTTGGGCCGGCAAACAATCGAAAGCGAGGTTGCATACAATTATGGTTTTTCTATACCGCGGGAAGCTTTTCTTGCAACTTTAACCTTATTGTCAGGATAAATTAATTTTATGCAACCATTTTCGGAAATTGCAATGGGCACTTTTTTTCGATGTGCTTTTCTTTTAACTGATTCAGTCGCACTCTTTAGTAAATCTGTAAATGATTCTGAATTTTTCATACTACAAAATTAGTACAAATATTTCGATTCGGTAATGAAATTAATCTTGATTCTTTTTTTATGAATTTTCCATATAGAACAGCTTTAGTTCTTTAATAAATTTGAAATCCTTCGTATTGTATGCAAATAGTTCCATGTCAGAAATAATGGCTGTGGCTGCGATTAGACAATCGGGGATTGCCAGTCTATCTTTGCCATGCCTTTGATCTGAGTTGTTTTGCATCCGCGTTAAGACCGGTAAAAATGTCAGAGAGATCCGATATATCAATCGTTGGATCAGCCGGGATCACCGTGACGCTATTACTCAAGGTCTTCTTTTTTTTGGTCGCCCCCGGCTCATATAAAACAAAATCGAAGTACGCTGAAAGATCTTTTAAAATTTTCAACGTTTTATCACTGGTGTAGAAGGGGGATGCTGGGCAGAAGTTCCTTCTCTTCCGGGATGTGCATCTCAGGGTGATTCGGTGGTAGAACTGATCAATAACCTTTATGATGCGGTTGAAGGCTGTTTAGCAATTGATATGGAGACTATACACCTGGAGAACAGGGATACAGTGATGGAACTTGCAGTTTGAATATGAAAATAATTAGTGGAAAAACAATGTGCAAGCTTCTTGAAGATAAAGGTTGTAAGCTTGCGCGGATTCCCGCTAAACCAAATAAATGGACTTGACTACCTGAGTGAAAATATAGATGATCCTGTAATTGTTAATGGTTACAAAAAATACCCAAACTCCTCCGTCAGCAACCGGTAAATCTCTTCCCATACCTTTTTGGCGAGTACCGAGATCTCTTTGAAGCGCTCCTGCAAATCGGCCAGACCGGGGATTTCGGCTATTTTATTACTTGTGTTTGGTCCGGGAAGGAATGTTAATTCTTTTTTCCTGGCATCAGGGCCGGTGATGTTTGGGATGGTGGGGTAGAATATTATTTTAGGGGTAGGCGGATCCGATTTCAAATTTTATAGCCAATTGGAAACCGGGTTAAGTAAAATTATCACCGGAGCAAACTATCTGCCATCAGGCTTGTCATCACCATGAGCATAAACAGGTTGGCCGTGATGAAGATCAGCCGGTACTTCAGGGTGGAGGCCAGGAACAACTGCCAGGCGATCACCAGGAGCAGGGCGATGTTCAGGATGATGATGCCGTATTCAAGCACGGGAAGGTGCAGGATTTTGAAAAAAATAAACATGCAGGAGGTGGCCGAGGAGGCGATCATCCAGGTCATGATCACGATTTTTACCTTGAATTCGCTGAAGAAGTCGGTGAGTACCGGGAACCCTGCCTGGCGATACTGGTGGCCGTATTTGAGGGTAAGCAGCCAGAAATGGGGCATCTGCCAGATAAAGAGAAAAAATGCCAGGAAGATCATTTTCGGATCGTTCAGCTGTCCCCCGGCAGCCGTCCAGCCCATCAGGATCGGAATTGCGCCCGTGAGGGCACCGGGAACCACGGCAAAGGCGGTTTTGCGCTTCAGCCAGGTGTAAACGCCGTTATACCAGATCAGGTTGAAGATGCCCAGCAGCAAACATGTTATGGTTGAATTATAGGCCAGGATGAGGATCCCTCCCGCGATGCAGATCATGGCGACCCTCAGGGCTTCCTGGGTGCTGATGCGCCGCGAGGGCAGCGGGCGCCTGCGGGTGCGTTCCATCTTTTCGTCGAATGGCCACTCCTGGTATTGGTTGAAGGTGGAGGCACCGGATGCGAGCAGGAATATCCCGGCAACGGGCAGAAGCATCGGCAAGGCCACATCCCCGGTACAAATGACCATAGCGGCAAAGGCGGTGAAGGTGACCGCGAGGGAGACGGGGAAGCGGGTCAGGACCAGGAGGTCTCTGAAGCTCGAAGTGTGCAAGAGGAAGAATTAAAAATTAAAAATTAAAAATCACAAACCGGGTAGGTCGAGTTTGGTTATTTGATGGTTTTGAAGTAGTCGATGACCTGGTTCAGTTCTTCCTCCGTGACAATCCCTTTGTAGGTTTTCATGACGCCCTTGGGGAAACCAACCACGATATCCTTGTCGGGTTCGTACACGGAGGTTTTAATATAGGCATCATCCACGGTGATCGACCGCTCCTTGCCATCGGTAAGTACTTTCTCGGTTTTGCCGTAGAGCCCTTTGAAGGAGGCGCTCACCAGCTTGGTGCCGTCGATGGAATGGCAGCCGGTGCAAGCGTTTTTCTTGAGGATGGTGAGGCCGGCCGGCTCGCTTGATTTTGCCGGCAGAGCCAGCAGCCAGGCCTGGTACTCCGCTTCGGTAACTACCCTGGCCTTGGTTTCCATGTATGAATGGCGCAATCCGCAGTAAGCGGTGCACAGGATGTCGTATTCGCCCAGCTGTTCGGGGATGAACCACATGTAATTACTTTTGCCCGGAACGACATCTTCCTTGATGCGGAAGGCGGGGATATAGAGACTGTGGATTACATCGTCGGAATGGAGGTTCAGCAGGATCGGTTTTTTCAAAGGAACAACCAGCACGGGCGATTGCTTCCCGCCTTCATATTCGAAGGTCCAGAACCACATCTTGGCGATGACCGAAATCGGCATGGCGTCTTTTGGCACGATCCGCTGCGGCCTGAAAGCCACGTAGCCAAAATAGAACATCAGCAGCACCAGGATCAGCGGGATCGTGATCCAGGTGATCTCCAGGAGATTGTTGTCCTTCATCTGTATGGCCACAGGATGTTTTTTCCTGCGGTACCGGATAACAAAATAAAGCATCACCGTGGTAATCCCGATGAGGAAAAAAAAGCTGATTCCTAATATGATCTTAAAAGCCAGATCAACCCCTTCAACATAATTTGAAGCACCCATATGTTTGAATTACGAATTAAAAATTAAAAATTAAAAATTTCACTACTTCACTACCTTGTCACCTTGTTACCCTGTTACCTTGTCACCTTGTTACCTTGTTACCTTGTCACCTTCTTACCTGAACAAATAATCCGACATCGTGAAGATAATCACCAGCACGTAAATGGCCAGCACCCCGACAACAAAAATCCGGAACAGCGATGATTCGAATTTAAGGTGCATGAAGTACGTCAGCACAATTCCTGCTTTGATCGTAGCGATCGCCAGGGCCACTAAAACCGTGAGGGCCGACAGGTTGATCCACGTAACGGTGATGGTGAGAAACGTAAACGCTAAAAGCGTGATCAGCACCCAGGCATATGTGCGGTAAGGAGTTATATGAACGGTTTCGGCTTCCATGACTTGAAGAATTAAGAATTACGAATTAAAAATTACGAATGACAAATGACGATTTACGATTTACGATTTACGATTTACGATTTACGATTTACGATTTACGATTTTTCGCTATTTCGCTACCTCTTAGGTAATCAGGTACAATAGCGGGAACAAAAATATCCATATCAGGTCGACCAGGTGCCAGTAAAGTCCGCCGTTTTCAAGTAACACGTACCGGGTGCTGTTGATGGCGCCGCTGTTAACCTTGACCATGACGATGGTAAGGATGATGCCTCCCACCACCAGGTGGAACATATGCAGTCCGGTCATGAAGAAATAGAGACTGAAAAACATCACCTGGCCATGGTTCATGGTAAGCATCAGGTCGGAGCCGGGATAGAGCCCGATCTGGAACTTGTGCCCCCATTCAAAATACTTGTTGACCATAAAGATGGCGGCACACACGAGCGTGATGAAGAGAAGGAGCACGGCAAACTTGTTGTGCCCTTTCTGCACGGCCGTGATCGACATGGCCACGGTGGCGCTGCTGATCAGCAGCACAAGGGTGTTAATTGTACCAATAAATGCGTTCAGGTGGTGGGCAGCCGAATGAAAATCGGCGGCATAACGGCCTCTCATCACAGTATAAACCAGGAATAACCCGCCAAAAAGGAGTATTTCCGTGAAAATAAAGACCCACATGCCCAGTTTTGCACCAATGTCGTCGCGATGTTCCATATTGCAATTTTAGATTTACGATTTTAGATTTACGATTTTTCGCTACCTCACCATTTCACCATTTCACCATTTCATTTTACCATTTTGCAATTTTACCATTTTGCTATTTGTAATCATACGGTTCCTCATCTTCTCCCATAACCGGCATCACCTCGAAGTTCTCAACCGGGGGAGGCGAGGGCACGGTCCATTCGTAGGTGCGGCCACCCCAGGGATTGGCAGGCGCGATAGCTCCTTTTTTGCTGAACAGGTTGGTGATCATGAGGATGATCCCGATCAGCAATAGAATACCGCCAAAGAAAGAGAGCTGCATTCCCAGGGTAAATTGCGGCAGGTAGTCAAAATATCTTCTGGGCATGCCCATGATCCCGATGATGAACTGCGGAAAGTAAAGCAGGTTGAACCCGATGAAAAGGAACCCGAAAGCCCAGTTGGCACGTTTAAAATTGTACATTCGGCCGTACATCTTCGGGTACCAGTAGTGGATGGCCGCGAAGAAGGCAAAGCCCACGCCGCCGAATACAATGTAGTGGAAATGGGCCACCACGTATGCAGTATCATGCACGTGAATATTCGTGGCCAGTGCGCCGAGGGTAAGCCCGGTCATGCCGCCGATCATGAAGAGGAAGATAAACCCGAGTGCAAAGAGGAAGGGCGGTTTCATGTCGATGGAACCCCTGTACATGGTGGTTACCCAGTTGAATACCTTGATGGCGCTGGGAACGGCAACCAGGAAGGTAAGCAGCGAGAAGATCCACCGGGCTGTCGGACTCATGCCCGAGGTATACATATGGTGTGCCCACACGAAATAACCGACCAGCGCGATCGCGAGACTTGACACGGCGATGGCCCTGTACCCGAATACCTTCCGTTGTGCAAAGGTGGGGATGATCTCGGTGATAACCCCCATGGCCGGCAGGATCATGATGTACACCGCAGGGTGGGAATAGATCCAGAAAAGATGCTGGTAAAGCACCGGGTCGCCTCCCAGGGAGGGATCGAAAAACCCGATGCGCAGCCAGCGTTCTGCAATGACCATGAGCAGGGTAATTCCCACGATGGGCGTAGCCAATACCTGTATCCAGGCGGTAGCATAGAGCGACCATGGGAAAAGCGGCATTTTGAAAAAGGTCATCCCGGGAGCCCGCATGCGGTGCATGGTCACGATGAAATTCAGGCCTGTGAGAATGGACGAGAAACCAAGCACGAAGGCGCCAAACACGGCCGCCACCACGTTGGTATGCGTTTGAATGCTGTACGGGGCATAGAACGTCCAGCCCGTATCCGGGGGGCCGTTACCCATGAATTGCGAGGTAAGCGCTATTCCCGCACCGATGATATACAGGTAAAATGAAAAAAGGTTGAGCCGCGGGAAGGCGACATCCTTTGCGCCGATCATAATGGGCATCGAGAAATTTCCGAACACGGCAGCCAGCCCGGGGATGACCACGGTAAAGATCATGATGATGCCGTGCAGGGTGAACAACCCGTTGTACATCTGGGGCCCGTAAAACTGCTGGCCTGGTCTGAACAGTTCAAGCCGCATGATTTCACCGAGCAATACCCCGACGATGAAAAATACCATCATGGCGTACATGTACATCAGGCCAATCCGTTTATGGTCGGTTGAGGTAAGCCATGACATCAGGCCTTTGTATTTGCCAGTATTGACGAGGTAACTTGGCTCAGGGTGATGAGTCTTTTCTTCAGTCATATTATAAATTTTGCGTTTTCGTTTTTTTCCGGGATGACCGGACAATAAGAATAATGAACAATAAAACAGCAAAGAAAATGATGATGGTTGCCGTTATTTTCGTGACTTGGAGCGTGTATTTCCGTCCTTCGGGATCATAACTGAAGCAATATTCAAGCACCCGGTTGATGGTGGGTCTTGACTGTCCTTTCTGAGCCTCGATGATGGCCATTTTCACCTCAAACGGAAGAAACGAGGTGCCGTACAGGTAGCGGGTAACCTTGCCTTCGGGACTGAGGACGATGATGCAGGCCGGATGCATGAAGTCGTTGCCGGTGCGTTGGAAAATGAACCCGACGCAGTTGGTTAGCGCCATGATGTTGGCGCTGTCGCCGGTGAAGTATTGCCAGTCGGCAGCGTGCGGCCTGCTGTGTTCGCGCAGGAAGTTTGGTTTCTTTGCCAACGATTTTGCCGGTGTGTCGTCGGTGTTAAAACTCACGGTGACCACCTGGAAATCTTTCCCAAGTTCCAGCCCCATTTTTTCAATTGCATCTGAAACACCCGAAAGCAGCGTAGGGCATACGCCCATGCAGTCGTAATAAACCAGCGCGAGGATAGTCGCCTTTTTAATGGCCGACTTCAGTTGCACCGGCTGCCCCTGGTCATTGCTGAAGGTAATGCCGGCAGGAATTATGGTGTCCAGATGCTCCACCACCCCCGGCTCATCGGCACGCACATTCTGTGCAAATACCGGCAAAGAAACCATCCCCGCAAAAACCAAAAGAAAAACGCCAAAAACAAAAATCCTCTTTTTCATAATCCCCCTTACCCAAAAACCATCATTTCCAAATTCTCTGCATTGCCTGCATTGTTTGCATTGTTTGCATTGTTTGCATTGCCTGACTTATCCTTGCGAAAGTTTCCTGATCTTCATCACCGAAACCACAATATAAACGATGAATCCCCAAACGATGAGCACCGACAAGGTATAGGTAAGCAGCAGCCAGATTGGCGCTTTACCCCTTGTTGACCACCAGGCGCGGGTTTCAGTAAGCCCGGGTCTGCTGGTCGGAACCCCGATGGCAAGTGTAGCCGCGGCGGGCGTGGCTTTCATCTGGTTTTTCGGATCGTTCACCTGCGCGGTGATGTCAACGTTTCCGGCGCTGTTCCCGGGAAGGTCGGCAGGAAATTCAAAAAAGGCTTCACCTTTTGCATTGGTGGTTTTCATATCGCCCACCTGCATGTTTCCGAAAAAGCGTTTCACATAGAGCATGACTTCAATTCCGGCCGCGGGTGCCTTGTCGTTATCCTTTAGTTTCTCGTGCGCGGTGACCACGATCTTTTTCACCGGCTCACTGTACTGCATGGCCAGGGTGACGATCCTGCCCGTGAATGCTGTTTTTGCCGAAGGTTCAGGCTGCACATACTTAGGGTTGAATGTGCGCAGGTAAGCGATCACATTCCAACGGTCATCCTCGGGGATGATGTTGCGGAACTCGGGCATGGGAACTTTGCCCGTGGTGATGCGGTAAAAAATCTCGCCATCCGTTTGTTTCTGGGCTTTTTCCTTTGCCAGGTCACCCGGGGGAGGCACGAGTTTAACCCAATTGTCCTTGCCGGGCAAGCCATGGCACGACTGGCAATTTTTTGTATACACCTGCTCTCCCTGCTTCTGCATGGCCGGGGTGAACTTAGCCGGGGCCGTCACGGCCTTCTGGTCGTCGGGAACAACCCAGGTTTGAGCCGTAACCCTAAACCCTAAAGCCGCCGCGAAAATCAATAGAAGAAAAAATTGTTTTTTAAAACACATAGTCCCTTGCTTATTTCAGTTTCTTAATTATTTTGTCTGCCTTCCCTGCATTGTATGCATTGTTTGCATTGTTTGCATTGTTTGCATTGTTTGCATTGCTAAACATCCTCCACCCCTTTTTCAACGGCCGTCTCATGAAGCGGGATCACAGGGAAAAATTTGGAGATCAGCGTGATGATGATGAGTACCAATATGAACGGCCCTATCGTGATCATGGTTTCAACCAGTGTGGGCGTGTATACGACAAAATTCTGCGGCACATGCTGGATCGGGAGGAATGGATGCTCCTGGGTGGGGATCACGATCAGGTAGCGTTTGAACCACGCCGCGATCAGCACCGCGATGGAGATGACCAGGATCGGCAATGGTTTCCGGAACGGGCGGAAAAACAGCAGCAGGATAGGCAGCACCAGTCCGCCGATCTGAACGATCCAGAACATGCATGCATCCTTGCCGCTGAAAAGTTCGGTTAGGTGAATGGCGTCGGCGCGTTGAAGCTTATACCCGGGAACCAGGAATTCATTGATGTTGAAATAAAGGTAGACCAGGGAGACCGTCACAAGCACTTTGCCCATGTTGTCGAAATGCAGGTCGGTGATATAATCCTGCAGTTTATAATTTTTGCGGAAGAAGAACATGGCGATGATCACGGCGGCAGAGCCTGCTACAAATGCGCCGGAAACGAAATAGGGCCCGAAAATGGAACTGTCCCAGCCCGCACGGGATGTTACGGCAAACAGCCAGGAGGTGACCGTATGGATGGATAAAGCCATCGGTACCAGTAATATGAGCAGCATCCTGATGGAGCGGTTGATGATGCGGTTTTGTGCCGGCGTGTCGGTGAAGTTCAGGGATAGGCATTTGTAGGTGCCTTTCAGCCACGATGGCAGTGCGCCCTTGCGGTGAAGGATGGCCATGTCGGCGATCATCGGCAGGTAAAGCAGCAGCAGGCTGAGCGCAAAATAGGTAATAATGACGGTGACATCCCAGAGGATCGGCGATTGGGGGCGTCCGTAAATGAAAACATAGGCGAGCCTTTCGGGGCGCCCCATGTCGGACACGATGACCAGTCCGGCCACGGCAGCAAAGGATACAGCGATGGTTTCGGCGATCCGGGTGAGGGGGGTGATCCATTTCATCCCGGCCAGCCCCAGCACGGCGCTGATGAGCATCCCGATGAGGCTGGCGGCAACAAAGAATACGAAGTTTGCCAGGTACAGGCCCCAGGTTACATAATCGCGGATACCGGCAACGCCCAACCCTGTGCGCAGCTGAAGGCTGTAGGCATACAGGCAGGCAACCAGTGAAACGGTAAGGAAGCCCATCCACACCAGGAATCCCTTGTTGATCCTGATATGATGCGTAAGATCGCTGGTGATTTTGTCAAATGTCAGTTTGTTGTCATCCATGGTCATTAAACTTTTTCGGGTGTTGCATCTTTTGCTTCTTCAAACGGAAAGAGGCGATTCTTGGGTGGCAGGTAATAAACGCGGGGTTTTGTGCCAAGTTCGGGCATGAGCTGGTATCCGCCGTTGTCGCGCAGGAGTTTACTCAGCCTGACGGTCTCCTTCGTTGTCCCGTTTGTCACGGAGTCTTCGTTTTCATCGCCGAAATAGTAAACACTGTTGGGACATGCTTCAACACAATATGGCAACTTTCCTTCGCGAAGGCGGTCGGCGCTGAACAGGCATTTTGAGATGGTTCCCAGTTTCTGCGGAACGTTCAACTCGGCGTTGTATTCGATTCCCTGGTCTTTTGCGGCATCTTTTGGTTCGATCCAGTTGAAAATGCGGGCCGAATAGGGGCAGGCGGCCATGCAGAAACGGCAGCCGATGCAACGGTCGTTTTCAATGAGTACGATACCATCGGGCCGTTTGTAGGTGGCGTCGACAGGGCAGACTGCCACACACGGAGGATTGTCGCAATGCTGGCAGTTTTTTGGCATGTTGTATGGCGCCGTGTTGGGAGAATCCTGCATCTGCAGCGTGTTCATATGGTACTGCTCGGGGCGGAGATGATGTGCTTCCTGGCATGCGCTGATGCATTTGCGTGCATTCCTGCAACGAGAAAGATCGGTTACCATCACCCACCGGCGGCCCGGAATACCCTCGCGGCTTTGAGATTCACGGAGATCTTCGCCGGTTTTTTCATGCGATTTGATCTCCAGCGAGTCCACTGAAACCAACCTGCCGTCCTGGGTAAGTAGTACCTTGCTCTCGCCGGTTGCCTCCTTTTTGGCTTCGAAAATATGTCCGGAATAAAGCGCTGCAGCCCCCGTGGCCACACCAACACCTGCAAGACCGAGGTTCTTTAAAAAGTCACGGCGCGTCGAGGCTTTTGATTTTTCAGGTTCATTGGGGGAATGCGTGTTGTTGTTTTCTTCCATAATCAGATTCTTGTCAGAAATTATATGTACAAATGTAAATAATTATTTAAACCTTCCAATACTGAAATGAAATTTCGAACCGGTCTAAATAGCACCACGAGGCGGAAATTAAAAATTAAAAATTACGAAAGTCACCTGTCCACCTGTCCACCTGTCCACCTTGTCACCTTGTCACCCTGTCACCCTGTTACCCTGTCACATAGGAAAAATCATCGCCACCTTATACCCGAAGTTATCCCCCACCTTGTCAAATGAGTAAGGCCCCCAGCGGTAAAACGCGCCAATTCCGAGGGTGTAGAGTTTGAAGTTGATGAGGTTGTTGATGAGCAGTCCCGATTCATAGTAGCCCAGGTTCATCTCTTTGGGCTGGAGACTGTTCTCGATGTAATGTTCCTTGTGGTCAAGCCACCCGAAACCGATATTCTGTGCTAAGGCAAATTCAGGTTTGAACCAGTGTTTCCCTTTATAAAGCAGGTAGCCGAAATCATGGTAAATAGAAACGGTGCCATACTTGTTCGAAAGGAACTCGTTGTTGCGCATGGTTCCGAAACTGTTCGGCGCATAAAGTGTGATCAGGCGGTAACTGGCAGGAGCATAATATAAGTTGCAGACCGGGATCGGCTGGTCGACATACCCGCCGTTAAACTGGAGGGTGAGTTTCCCGAGATATTTGATGTTAAAGGTCTTGCGCACCTTGAGATCGAGCCGGTTATAATTGAACTCACCGTCGAGCAGCCCTTTGATCCCCCGGGTATATTGCAGCCATACCACCGGGTATTTTGTTCCCAGTGAAATTTTATTTTTGACCGTCTGAATGAACTTCTCCCCGTAGGCCCATTTAAACCCGGCAGTCAACGTGGTAAACCGGAACTGGTCGGACAGGAGCGTTGTGTTTTCGTTGACTGTCGCGTAATCGTAGGTGGTGGTGGTTTTAAAATCACTGGATATCCCGGCACTGAACAACATGTATTTGAAAGCCCTGAATCCAAGGGAGAAGCTGAAATTCTCAACCCGGTCCAGTTTTTTTAACAGCAATTGCCGGAAGTTTCCCGACAGGATGGACTCATAATCATGCGGATAGCTCACACCGCCTGATTCGACCAGGTCGTAGAAAAAGGAAGCGCCGAGGGTGATATCGTGGCGCCGGTTTACCAGGAACCGAACATCCCCGCCATACTTTGACGTTGAAATGCCAAAGGCATACTGGTAAAATCCGCCGATCTTGAACCAGTCGGCCAGCCGGTCGTTGGTATGGATTCCGGCGCCGATCACCAGGCCTTCGTAGGTGTTGTAATTGAGGAGACGGTTGAGGTCAATGTCAATGATTCCCCATGGAATGCGGCCTGTTAGCAGGGTTTGCACGGTTCTGGCAGTTTTATCGAAATTGTTGGCCTTGCCGATGCTGTCGAGCACCTTGTAGGTTTGCCGGTCTTTCCGGCTAAGGCTGTCGACCCTGTATTGGTTCCAGAAAGTCTCATTGCGGGTGGTGGCATCCTTGTCGACCTCCACATCGAGGTGGTTGAACTCACGTCGCACCATTTCAGGGTTTATGACGATGTCGCGGATATAGCTTCTGCCGCTTCCCACTGCCTTGTAATTCCCAACCTGCATGTTGTTGAAAGCAACGTCGGTATTGAGTTGTACGGGGAACCATTGTTTCCCGTCGATCAGTTCGTACATCTGGTGGATCCTGATCTTAAAGCTGTTCGTATTCGGCCAGGGCTCGGCAATGACATTCTGGATGGCCCAGTTGTGCGAGTTGATCGATACTACGCCTTTCATCCCGTCGAAATTGGTGCCTTTGCGCGGCCGGAACGAGATGATGAACACGGTGTCGTTTCCGGTGTATGTCGTGTCTTCCAGTTTGAAGAAATATTTGCTGAAACTGCCGCTGCCGATGGGATTGATGTAATCCTTCATCATGATCGAAATGAAGGGCTTGTAAAACGAAAATGACTGCATCTGGGTCGAAAGGAAGACCATGATCGGATCTTTGAACCCCGACATTTTTGTGGCAATGACCTTGTTGTAGTTTTTATCCGGGGCCATGAATTTCCGCCTGGTCACGTTTTCCATCAGGAAAAGGTACTGACTGCTGAGAAATTGTTCAAGTCGCTTGCTTGCGGAATCGTTCCTGGCAGAATCCATGCGCGCAGAATCGGAACTGGCGTTGACCCTCACGGTCATCTCCTTCGGATGTCCCATGTAAAAAGTGTCGACCAGTGCCGCAAAATCACCTTTCACCGTGGTGTCCTTGTCGACCGTGAAAACCGTTTTATCGTAGGCGGTATACGAAAATGTTTTCACCCTTTCCGGGTTGTTGATGTCGCGGTTGTCAATGGCATTCCTGATGATGCGGTGAGCAGGGTTGATACCGGGGAGTATCTCCACCTCCTGCAGGTCGATCTCTTTGCGGACCAGCTGGATGAGCAGCTCTTTTGTTTGCCTGCCGATAATCACGGTCTTTGGTTCATAACCAACGTACGACAACAGGAGACTTTTTACCGGTACCCGGGAACTCAGGCTGAACTTGCCGTCGATGTCGGTGGTGCCGCCCGTATTGCTGTTGTTGATAACAATGTTGACAAAGGCAAGGGGCTCTTTCGTCTTGAAATCGACCACTTTGCCGGATACGGAGAATGTCTCCTGTCCGGAGCTGCTGGTGGCAAACATCAGGCAAAACAGCAGGGCTGTCAGTACGCGGTAGCTCATAGAACAATCTTTTTCCAAAGATAAGAATTTAAAATTATCGTAACTTTCCGGAAAATTACCAGGGATATCTATTGTCCCTGCATCTATTGCCCTGGCTTCTGTTGCCCCGGCCTTTATTGCCTTGGCTTTTATTGCCCCGGCCTTTATTGCCCCGGCCTTTAGGCCGGGGAGACAAGGAAATCAAAAAATGTGTTTGGACTTTAGTCCAAAAAAATAAAAAGGAAAGGAATCATGGAAGGAGAAGACAAGGGAAAAAGATTCCCGCTGATCGCGAAAACCGTCGCTGGCCTTGAAGAGGTGCTGGCCCGGGAGCTTGAGACCCTGGGAGCCGATGATATCATGAAGCTCAACCGCGCAGTTTCATTTACCGGTGATACCGAAATCATGTACCGGATAAATTATGCCTGCAGAACGGCCTTAAGGGTCCTGAAGCCGGTATTCCACTTCGAGATCCAGGAGCAGAAGGACCTCTACGAGCAGATCTTCGAGTTTCCATGGGAGAACCATCTTGATGCGGAACACTCATTTTCAATTGATGCCGTGATCTCCTACACCGTCTTCACCAATTCCCAGTTTGTAGCACAGCGCTCGAAAGACGCCATTGCCGACAGGCTCAGGGAAAAACTCGGCAAACGGCCTTCGGTCGACCTCGAGAACCCCGATCTGAAGATCAATGTTCATCTTTTCAAGGATTCATGCACGGTGGCGTTTGATTCGTCGGGGCAGTCGCTCCACCGCCGCGGTTACCGCAAAAGTACCGGACCCGCTCCGATAAACGAAGTGCTGGCAGCAGGGCTGGTGCAGCTTTCGGAATGGGACCCTGTTACGCCACTGTACGACCCGATGTGCGGCTCGGGAACGCTCCTGATCGAAGCAGCCATGTTGGCGAAGAACATGCCTGCCGGCTTTTTCCGCGAGGAATGGGGCTTCATGAAATGGCGCGATTTTGATCCCGTGCTGTGGGAAAAGGTAAAGGAGGAATGCCGTTCGCTTGTTTCGGAAGTGAAACTTAACCTTTATGGCACCGATCGTGCCGAACGCGCCATCGACTCGGCCAGGGAAAACCTGCGTTTTACCGGGCTCTATGATGATATTTTCCTGAAGGTTGTTTCTTTTGAAGACGCAACGCCTCCTTTTGAAAAAGGTTTTATTATTTCAAATCCGCCTTACGATGAACGGCTAAAGATCGAGGATTCACTGGTGTTTTACAAGATGATCGGCGACACGCTCAAACGAAAATACGCGGGTTATACAGCTTGGTTTATCTCGTCCGACCTGGAGTCAATCAAATTTATCGGGCTGAGGCCTTCCCGCAGGATCCCGGTTTTCAATGGCCCGCTCGAATGCAGGTTTGTTAAATTCGATATGTTTGCCGGGAAAAAGGGATATAACGAAACGGCAGAACCGAAACCCGGACTTTAATTAAACCGCGAATTTTTTAATTTTGCAAAAAAAAATACAAGTAAGATAACTGAAGGGGAATAGAAACAAGGTAAAAAGGTAACAAGGTAACAGGGTGACAGGGTGACAAGGTAAAATGGTAAAATGGTAAAATGGCAAAATGGTAAAATGGCAAAATGGTAAAATGGGGACAGTATAGTCACCCTGTCACCCTGTTACCTTGTCACCCTGTCACCCTGTTACCTTTTCACCCCGTCACCCCGTCACCCCGTCACCTTTTCACCCCGTCACCCCGTCACCAAAAATTAAAGAATATGGCCCAAATTACAAGTATCGCCGTAATGACATCGGGAGGCGACTCCCCGGGAATGAATGCCGCCATCAGGGCGGTTGTACGTACAGGAATCTATTGCGGACTTGATGTTTACGGCATCTGCCGGGGATATGATGGCATGATCGACGACCAGATCGAGCCGATGCTCAGCAGTTCGGTGTCGAACATCATCCAGCGCGGCGGCACGATCCTGAAAACGGCAAGGAGCGCACGGTTCCTTGAATACAGTGGCCGCTTGCAGGCCTATAATAACCTGAAGGCGCACAAAATCGACGCACTCGTTGCCATTGGCGGGAACGGGACCTTTACAGGGGCCTCTATTTTCGACAAGGAGTTCAATTTCCCGATCATCGGGTTGCCTGGCACCATCGACAACGACCTGTATGGCACCGATGCAACCATCGGGTATGATACAGCGGTAAACACCGTTGTGGAAGCAGCCGATAAAATCCGCGACACAGCCAATTCACATGAACGGCTCTTTTTCATCGAGGTGATGGGACGCGATGCCGGGTTTATCGCCCTGCGAAGCGGTATAGCCTGTGGCGCCGAATTCATCCTGGTGCCTGAAACAACCACCTATATCGATAACCTTGCCCGCCTGCTCAGGCATGACTGGCGCCGCAGCAAAACTTCAGGGATCGTGATCGTGGCAGAGGGCGACGATGCCGGCGGAGCTTATGAGGTTGCTAAAAAAGTCAAGGAAAAACTTCCTGAGGTGGATGCGCGTGTCACCATCCTCGGGCATATTCAGCGCGGAGGCGCCCCCAGCGCGTTCGACCGCGTACTGGCCAGTTCCCTGGGTTACCTTGCCGTGAAAGGACTGCTTGAGGGCCACCGGGGAGAGATGGCGGGGATTGTCAAACAGGAGGTGGTTTTCACCCCTTTTGAAAAAGCCATCAAGCATCACAAGGATATCAACAAGGAGATGCTTGAAATGTCGCGTATCCTTGCCCTTTAAAGTGTTTAAGCTACTTCTGTTTGGAACGGATCACCCTGTTTGCCGATGTTTTACTGCCTTTGCCGGTTGGCGGGACCTTTACTTACCGGGTGCCGTTCGACCTCAACGACCAGGTGATGGCCGGGGTGCGTGTTGTGGTGCAGTTTGGCGCCAGGAAAATATATACGGCACTTGTTGCCAGGGTTCATGAAACGCCGCCCGATGACCGGCTTCCCAAATACATCTATTCGGTTCTGGATGAAAATCCGATCGTAACCCCTGTACAGACTGCTTTCTGGGGGTGGATCGCCGAATATTATCTTTGCCATCCCGGTGAGGTGATGAATGCAGCGCTCCCGTCGGCCTTCAAACTTGCCAGCGAATCAAAGATCGCCCTCAACCCTGCCAGGCCGGAACATGTTCCCGGGTTGAATGAAAAGGAACTTCTTCTGCTTGAAGCCCTGCAGAACCGCAAGACCATTGCCATTTCCGAAGTCTCGAAAATACTGGAAATCCAGAAGACCATCCCCGTAATTAAAAGTCTGATCGAAAAAGGGATCATCCTGCCCGAAGAGGAACTGAACGACCCCTATAAACCCAAACGGGAAACGTTCGTCCGGTTGACCGAAGATTTTGAAACAGAGGAGATCCTGCAGGAGTTGTTCGATCAGCTTGAAAAAAGGGCCAGGAAACAGCTGGAAATTGTCATGACCTATATCAGGCTTTCCCACTTCGGGTTTGGCGAAAGGGTGGAGGTTAAACGTCAGGACCTGCTGAAGCAGTCGAAAGGCAGCGCCGCGCAACTGGAGATCATGGTCAAAAAGGGGGTGTTTGAGACGTATGATAAAATAGTCAGCCGGTTTGAGGTTACCGGCCGGGAATCTGCCGTTGAGTCGATTGAACTTACGGTTGGCCAGCAGGAAGCCTTCGACCGCATCAGGGAGTCGTTTTTGACGAAGGATGTGGTTCTGCTGCACGGGGTTACTTCGAGTGGCAAGACAGAACTTTACATCAAACTGATCCGCGAGGTGGTCGACCAGGGGAAACAGGTGCTTTTCCTGTTGCCTGAGATCGCCCTCACGACTCAGATCATCACCCGGCTCCGGAAATATTTCGGCAGCAGGGTAGGGGTTTACCATTCCCGGTTTAACGTGCATGAGCGGGTCGATATCTGGAATGCCGTGCTCGAAAAGAACAGCATCGGGCAAGCGGTTTCCCAACAATATGACATCATCCTGGGTGCACGTTCGTCGGTGTTGCTGCCCTTTTCGAACCTCGGGATGGTCATTGTGGATGAGGAGCATGATCCCTCGTTCAAACAGATGGATCCGGCCCCGCGGTATAATGGCCGTGATGCCGCCATCTACCTGGCGCACCTCCATGGTGCCAAAACGTTGCTTGGATCAGCTACGCCGTCGGTCGAGAGTTATTTTAATGCCATGCAGGGGAAATACGGGTTTACGGGATTGTTTGAACGCTATGCCGGGATGGAGATGCCGCTGATCCAGGTGGTGAATGTGAAGGAGGCGCTGCGCCACGGCCGGATGAAAAGCCATTTCTCGTCGGTTTTGCTGGAACAACTTGCCACGGCGCTTGGGCTGGGCCAGCAGGCGATCCTTTTCCAGAATCGACGGGGGTTCTCCCTGAGGCTAGAATGTGACGTCTGCCACTGGATGCCCACATGCAAGAATTGTGATGTAACCCTGGTTTATCACAAGAAGAGCAACCAGTTGCGATGTCATTACTGCGGGTACGTGGCTCGTATTCCCGATAAGTGCCCCGAGTGCAATGGCGTTTCAATAAAAATGAAAGGATTCGGCACCGAGAAGGTGGAGGAGGAGCTGGGGTTGATTTTCCCCAAAATCCGCATCACCCGGATGGATCTGGATACGACCCGCAGCAAACACTCGCTGCAGCAGATCATCGGTGATTTTGAAGAACGCAAGATCGATATCCTGGTGGGTACGCAGATGGTAACCAAAGGGCTCGACTTCGACAATGTGAGCCTGGTTTGCATCCTGAATGCCGACAATATGCTGAGTTATCCCGATTTC
This sequence comes from uncultured Bacteroidales bacterium, assembly GCA_903913885.1. GTDB lineage: Bacteria > Bacteroidota > Bacteroidia > Bacteroidales > FEN-979 > CAIVAT01. The sequence goes on from CAIWMX010000057.1 coordinate 83,935, forward strand.
AGGGCTGCCGAGCGCAGCTACCAGCTGATGGCGCAGGTAAGCGGACGATCGGGGCGGAAAAACAACCAGGGCAGGGTGATCATCCAAACCTACAATCCTGAAAACCCTGTGATACGCGATGTGATGAAAAACGACTACGTGAGCATGTTCAGACAGCAGCTTGCGGAACGGCAGAAATTCAAATATCCGCCTTATGTGCGCCTGGTGCTGATCCGGTTAAAGCACAAGGACCCGGATCTGCTTAACAAGGCGGCTGCCTCTCTGGCCGGTTCCCTGAGGGCCATCTTCGGTAAACGCATCCTGGGCCCCGAGTTCCCGATGGTGGCAAGGATCATGAATTATTACATCAAGCACATCATGTTTAAAATAGAACGCGAGGTTTCGTCCGCAGGAATGAAGGAAAAACTGGTCGCGGAGATCGAAAAATTCCGTATGGAGCCCGGTTTCACCCAGGTGAAAGTGCTTATGGATGTCGATCCGCAGTAGTGTCGATTACGAGAAACAAATCTTCCTTGTCTTTTTTCATCAGGTAGTGCTCCCTTGCGTACTTTTCCAGCTGGCTGCTGTCGCTCATCAGTTGGTTGGTCAGGGTTGAATCCTTCCTGATTTCCTGGATGTAAAACTGCTTCTCAACATTCAGCCCGTCGAGTTTTTCCTGGAGTTTGTTGCGCGTCATGAGGTTGTTGCTGTCAAAAAACACCATCCATACCACAAATGCCACCGTGGTAAGGAGGTACTTGTTGAAAAGGATACGGAAAACAAGTTTAATTACAGACACAAGGAATTTTGGAAATTAAAAATTAAAAATTAAAAATTAAAAATTAAAAATTTCGCTACCTCGCTACCTAGCTACCTCGCTACTTTTCTTCCACCAGGCTCTTCAGGTAGTTGTATATTTCAAGTTGCGACTGAACAGCCGGGCCGTTGATTTTTTTATAGTGATTTTGCTCTTCATCGCTTATGATACGGGCTTTAACATTGTCGGACAACTGTATATCCAGTATTTTCCTTATCTGTTCCCTGATTTCAGGATCGCGGATAGGTGTGGCCACTTCGATGCGGTTGTCAAAATTGCGCACCATCCAGTCGGCTGAAGTAATATAGTAAAGGTTGTCGCCCCCGTTGCAGAATACCAGGATGCGTGCATGTTCCAGAAAACGATCGACGATGCTGATGGCTTCGATGTTGTCGCTCAGCCCGGCGATGCCCGGGATCAGGGTGCAGATGCCCCGGATGATCAGTTTTATTTTCACGCCGGCCTGGCTGGCTTTATACAGTTTCTTCACCATGGTGGCGTCGACCAGGCTGTTCAGTTTGATGATCACCCATGCTTCCTTGCCGGCTGCGGCATTGTGCATCTCGGTTTGCAGCAGTTTGATGAAATGGTTGCGCATGTTGAGCGGGGCCACGATCAGCGCCTTGAATTTATAAGGGCGGTAACTCTCCTCGATCAGGTGAAATGCATTTACCACATCCAGGCAGATCTCCTGGTTTGCCGTAAGCAGGCTGACGTCGGAATAGACCTTGGCAGTATCCTCGTTAAAATTCCCGGTTCCGATAAAGGAGTAGAAAAAATTGCCATTGTTTTCCTTGCGCCTGATCAGGATTAGCTTGCTGTGGACCTTGAAACCGGGAATGCTGTGGATAACCTTGACCCCTTCCTCGCGCAACCGTTCGGTCCAGAAGATATTGGCCTCTTCGTCGAACCTGGCCTGCAGTTCCATGAAAACGGTCACAAACTTGCCATTCCGTGCGGCGTTGATCAGCGCGTTGATCACGCTCGAATTTTTTGCAGCCCGGTAGATCGTCATTTTGATCGAGCGGACTTTGGGATCGATGGACGATTCCCGCAGCAGGTCGATGATATATTGAAACGACTGGTAGGGATAATGCAGCATGATATCCTTTTCACGTATCGAAGACAGGATGCTGCGGTTTGCAGGCAGGTCCTTGTGTTTCAGCGGCACAAGCGGTTCGTATTCCAGTTCCCGGTGTCCCAGGTTTGGAAATCCCATGAAATCCTTGAAGTTGTGATACCGGCCACCGCCCCTGATAGGGTCATCCTTAGTGATCTCGAGCCGTTTGGTGAGTATCTTCAGAAGGTCCTGCGGGATCGCTTTATCATACACGAACCTGACCGGAATCCCGCGTTTCCGTTGTTTCAGGCTTTCGGTCATCACTTCCAGGAAGCTTTTTGAAACATCGGTATCGATATCGATCTCGGCATCTCGGGTGATTTTTACCGTATAGGCCGAAAATGTATCGTACCCGAAAATGGAGAAGATTTCCGAAAGGCAGTAGCGGATGATGTCGTCAAGCAGAATGATATACCTTTTTTCACCTTCCGTGGGCAGGATGAGGAACCTTGAAATGGTCTTGGTTGGCAGTTCGATCAGGGCGTAGTCATCTTTGATCGCCTTGTCCTTTCTGCCGATGGTGACCGCCAGGTAGATGGATTTATCGCGCAGCGAAGAGATGTCGAGCAGGCTGCTGATCATCATCGGGAACAATCCCACCCGGACCTTTTCCTGGAAGTATTTCCTCACAAACTGTCCCTGCGATTCGGAGAGATGGGTTTCGTCAACAATGAAAATATTCTGTTCGCGCAGATCGAGGAGGATTTTCTCGTACACCTCCATGAATTCCCTTTCCTGGCTCTGAACCAGGGCCCCGATCTCTTTGAGAGCTTTCTTGGGGTTGATGGGGGTGTCGTATTGGATATGCTCCACCTTTAACATCCTGTTCAGGGTGGCAACGCGCACCCTGAAGAACTCATCGCGGTTGTTGGAGAAAATGCCCAGGAATTTCAGCCTTTCGAGCAACGGATTTCTTGAATCGGCTGCCTCCTGCAATACCCGGCCATTGAAATAAAGCCAGTTAAGGTCGCGGTTGAGGATGGGGATTTTTGCCTTTGGTGTCATCTTATTTCAGCAGCTTTGGCGTTATCACAAATTCCTGGATCGCCTCACTCGCCGGAATATCCTCCCACCGGTCGGTGTTAAAAGACAGGCAAACCACGCAGGAAGTTGGCATCATTTCTATTCCCGGATGCAGAAAGAGGTTGGCCAGGTTGGTGATCGTAGGGTTATGGCCGAAGATCATCAGGGAGTTCACCTCGTTGGATGTGCCGTAAATGATATCCAGGATCCGGTCATAATACCCGTCGTAGATCTTCCGGTCGGTTTTGATTTTATTCAACGGGTAGTCCAATCCGGCAGCTACAAGCTTTGCGGTTTCATACGCACGCACCGCGGGGCTGGAGATCATCAGGTCAATTTTAGTCTCCCGCTTCAGAAGAAAATCCACGATCAGCTGGGTTTTCTTCAAACCCTTCGGAATGAGCGGGCGGTCGGCATCCGACACCCCCGGTTCTTCCCACGAAGATTTGGCGTGACGCACTAGGTAAAGGGTCTTCATCTGGCTTTTTGTTTTGGTAGAAAAGTTTCTAAATTAATGCAAACAATGAAAACAATGCAGGCAGTGCAGGCAATGCAATCAATTAAAAGATTGTACGCCGTGTGAAAAACAAACAATGAGAAAAAATGTTAAAAACAAGTTAATCAGGCAATTAAAATTATAAATTATTCAAATATTTCATGGTTCTAAATTCTTACATTCTCCCTGTTGTTTCCACGCCCTGCATTGCTTACATTGTTTGCATTGCCTGCATTGTCTGCATTGCCTGCATTGCCTGCATTGCCTGCATTGCTTGCATTGTTTGCATTAATAGGCAAAGAGCGGGAACTCCGCCATCATGTCGTTGACTTTCCTGCCCACTTTGATAATTTTTGCTTCGTTTTCAATGTCGCTGATGACTTCGTCGATCAGACCGACGATCTGGCCCATGTGCTTTTCCTTCAGTCCACGGGTGGTAATGGCGGGTGTGCCCACGCGCAGGCCCGAAGTCTGGAACGGGGAACGGCTGTCGAACGGCACCATGTTTTTGTTCACGGTGATGTCGGCCCGTACCAGGGTGTTTTCTACCAGTTTCCCCGTGATATCAGGAAATTTGGTCCTGAGGTCGATCAACATCAGGTGGTTATCGGTACCACCTGAAATAACATGATATCCCAGGTCGATAAATGCTTTTGCCATGGCTGCGGCGTTTTTCTTTACCTGGATCACATAATCCATGTATTCGTCCGACAGGGCCTCGAAAAACGAAACTGCTTTTGCCGCGATGACATGTTCGAGCGGCCCGCCCTGGACGCCCGGGAAGACTGCGGAATCGAGCATCTGCGACATCATCTTTATCTCACCCTTCGGGGTGGTCAGTTTCCATGGGTTCTCGAAATCCTTGCCCATGAGGATCATGCCTCCGCGCGGGCCGCGCAGGGTTTTGTGCGTGGTGGTGGTTACGATATGGCAATAGGGGAGCGGGTCATTTAACAATCCGCGGGCGATCAGCCCTGCCGGATGGGCAATGTCGGCCAACAGCAGCGCGCCGATCTTGTCGGCAATGCTGCGCATGCGCTTGTAATCCCAGTCGCGCGAATAGGCGGAGGCGCCGGCGATGATGAGTTTTGGCTTCAGGGCAAGGGCCTTTTCTTCCATCTTGTCGTAGTCGATCATCCCGGTTTCCTGTTCTACCTGGTAGGCTACCGCCTTGTACAGGATCCCGGATGAATTCACCGGCGAACCGTGCGACAGGTGCCCGCCGTGTGCAAGATCCAGTCCCATGAACGTGTCGCCGGGCTTCAGGCAGGTCATCAGCACCGCCATGTTGGCCTGGGCGCCCGAATGAGGCTGCACATTGGCATAATCGGCATTGAAGAGGTCTTTTGCGCGGTCGATGGCCAGTTGTTCTGATATGTCAACATTTTGGCAACCACCATAATATCGTTTGCCGGGATATCCCTCGGCGTATTTGTTGGTCAGGCATGACCCCATGGCTTTCAGAACCTGATCGCTGACAAAATTTTCAGATGCAATCAGTTCCAGCCCGCTGGTTTGCCGATGCAATTCATCCTTGATGACCTTGAAAATCGCACTATCTTTTTTCATAACCGGTTAAAATTTTGGAGATTAAATATCGTTGAGTTTAAGAAGGTCGTTCGGAGGAACAAAAGTAAAATTATTTCAGTTAAAATCAGGATATTTGCTTGGAAAAGAAATTATGGCCAAATTCAGTATTCAATATTCAATATTCATTTTTTTCCTGCTCTTCATCAACGCCACTCCTGCAACGTGCCAATTCTCCGCCGGCGTGGATGATACCATCAACCCTGGCGTGCCGGTCTCGCTCTCAGCCAGGTTCGGACAGGTGGCAAAAGGACTGAATATCACGGATAACGAGGTGATGGGCCCACTGGATATCGGCTTCACTTTTAACTTCTATGGAAAACCATACACCCAATTTTCCATTGGCGAAAATGGCTGGATCAGTTTTACCCACAACCCCTACTGGGGTGCCACGAAAAACATCCGGCTGCCCAGCATGGCACCAACCAGCCCGCTAAACTGTATCCTCGGCGGGATGGAGGACTACAACCCGATCACGGCCGGAAGCCCCTATGTTTTTTATCAGACCATCGGGCAGGCGCCCCACAGGAGGCTGGTGGTGATGTGGTGCCAGTGCCCCATGTATGGCTGTCCTGATGCCCTTGCAACATTTCAGATCGTTTTGAAAGAAGGCGATACCATCGAAAACCACATCTTCAGCAAGCCGGTCTGTGCCAACTGGGATAACAAATGCACGCTGGGGTTGCAGAATTTATACGGCACCCGTTGCGATACCATTCCAAATGCCAACAGGAATTCAACGACCTGGAGCGCAACCCAGGAAGGCTGGCGGTATGTTCCCAACTCATCCGACACCTACGTGGTTACCTCCATTCCTTATCGGCTTGAACCCATTACCCCCGGGGAAAAGATAGCATACCAGTGGTACCGGGGGGCCGAGTTCATATCCGACCAACCTGAATTTGTAGTCACCCCCCTCGAAACAACGACCTACACCGCCCATTGCACCCTTTGCAGCGGACAGACGTATTCTGATGAGGTAACCGTGCATGTAATCCCTTATATCCCAAATGCTTTCACGCCCAATGGCGACGGTCACAACGACAAGTTCCGCATCGTCGGCCTGCCGGTTGAAAACATCACCCGGTTCAACATGCAGATCTTCAACCGCTGGGGGCAGCTGGTGTTTACAACCAGCGATATTCTTGAGGGCTGGGACGGTACCAGGGCGGGCATGGCCTGTCCTGAAGGGATGTATTTCTGGGTTATCTACTACGAAGACGGCAAAAAAGCAAAGGTAAGCAACCGGGGAGCCCTGATGCTGATCCATTGACCGCCAAATTATTCTTTGCACCGTAGTTGTTGTAAACCGATTTTCTTATTTTTACGGTTCGATAATCCTGTTCACTTCAAGAAAATTTCCGCCATGAACCGTTGTTTCCTGTTAATCTGTTGTTGCTTGTTCGCAATCGGGCTTCACCCTGCCAATGCCCAGTCAAAATCCAAATCCAAAACCGCCGACCCGGCAAAACCTGCATCTTCAGTACAGGCTAAGATTCCTGATGCCGACAGCCGTATGGCCTGGTGGCGCGACGCCCGGTTTGGAATGTTCATCCACTGGGGGCTGTATGCGGTTCCGGCCGGGGAATGGAAGGATAAGACCGGCTATGGCGAATGGATTCGCACTTCTGCTGAAATACCCCTGGATGATTATGACCAGTTCCGCACGAAATTCAACCCGGTGAAATTCGACGCCGATGCCTGGGTGAAAATGGCCCGGGATGCAGGCATGAAATACATCGTGATCACCTCGAAGCATCACGACGGGTTTTGCATGTTCGACACGAAAGAAACCGATTTCAACATCATGACTACGCCTTTCAAACGCGACCCCATGAAAGAACTTGCCGCAGCCTGTAAGAAATACGGGTTGAAATTCTGTTTTTACCATTCGATCATGGACTGGCATCATCCCGATTACCTGCCCCGGCGGGAATGGGAAAAGGACCGTTCAACCGAAGGCGCAGATTTCGACCGATATATTGCCTACATGAAAGCCGAATTAAAAGAGCTGCTCACCAATTACGGGGATATCGGCGTTTTATGGTTCGACGGGGAGTGGGAAAATACCTGGAACGAGAAGCACGGAAAGGAGATCTATAATTATGTGAAGAGCCTCCAGCCTAATATCCTGGTCAATAACCGGGTGGGTGCCGGGCGGCTCGATATGGAAGGTCTTACAAAGGAGGGGGCTTTCGGCGGTGATTTCGGCACGCCGGAACAGCAGATCCCTCCAACCGGCTTACCCGGGGTTGACTGGGAAACCTGCATGACCATGAACGATCACTGGGGATACAACAAGGCGGATAAGAATTTTAAATCAGCAAAGGAGATTATCAGGATGCTGGCCGACATCGCCTCGAAAGGCGGGAACTACCTGCTCAATGTTGGTCCGACCTCCGAAGGCCTCATCCCGAGGGAAAGCGTTGACCGGCTGGCCGTGATCGGCAAATGGATGAAAGCGAACAGCGAATCGGTATACCAAACCCAGGCCAGTCCTTTCCGTCAATTATCGTGGGGGCGTTGTACCAGAAAATCAAGCGGCGACAAAACCATCCTGTACCTCCATATTTTTGACTGGCCGGCAAATGGCGAACTGAAACTGGCAGGGGTGCTGAATACGCCTGAAAAAGCGTACCTGCTTTCCGATCCGCAACGCCTGCCCCTGAAAACCGACCGCGATAACGATGCGCTGGTAATCGCCGTGCCAAAGGTGGCACCTGATTCGATCAACAGCGTGGTGGTCGTGGAATTAAAAGGGAAGCTCGACCAAACCGATCCCCCGTTATTCGTCACGGATTTTGATTCATTCACAGATTCGCTTCCGGTCACCCTCAGTACCGACCGGGACCATGTGGAAATTCGCTATAGTACAGGTACGTCCGAACCAACCGGTACTTCAGCCCAGTATCTGCAACCATTTACCATCAAAACAAACGCCACCATCAACGCAAGGTGTTTCCGTGACGGAAAGCCCGTCAGCGGCACGATCAGCAGGGAATTCCGGAAAGCCGATCCCGTAAAGGCCCAGGACCCCGACCGGGCCCTCTTCCCGGGGTTGCGCTATAGTTATTATGAAGGTACCTGGGACAGTCTGCCCGATTACAGAAAACTCACGCCTGCAGCCGAGGGGATCGTTCCTGATTTTGTGTTTACCCCGAGGAACCAGGAAGATCTTTTCAGTTTTGTCTATTCCGGGTATGTTTTGATGCCCGAAACCAGTGTCTACATCTTTTATACCAGCTCAGATGACGGCAGCCGCCTTTATATCGACGATAAACTGGTCGCCGATAATGATGGCCTGCACGGGATGGGGGAGAAATCGGGCTCCATCGCTCTTTCAAAAGGGTATCATAAGATCAGGGTGGCCTATTTTGAACGGACCGGCAGCGACAACCTCATCGTGATGGTAAAAGGGCAGCGGTTGCCCAAACAAGTGCTTCCGAAAAGCTGGCTCTTTTTTAACTGATCAATATGAGAAAAATCGATGTGTTCCTTTTTTTATATGTCCCCCTGCTTTTGCAGGCACAATCCGGGCTTCCCGCCAGGTTCTTCAAAGGGTATGCAAAATCCGTCAAAGGCGGAGACTTTCAGTACCATTCGCCCCAGCCCGACGTAAATGCTTCACTGCTTCTGCGGTCGATCGATTCGGTTCAGTTCATCGAATGGGAAACAGAACCGTTGCCAGTGTCGATGAAAGAACTTTCGGTAAACTTTGTCTGGATGTTTGGCATCGATGCCAACACCGACAGCCATTCCTTTAAATTATATGTGAACGGGAGATACTGCCTCACTTTTTACAACCCACTCACCTCGGAAATGAAACCATGGCGGGTGGAGGGCATCAACGGATCTTCGCTCTTTTTCAGAACCACCATGCTCGACAAATATGATGATCCTATGGGATATGCGGTGCTCAGCCTGCCAGTTTCAATGACCCGGCCGGGGCAGCCGCAGCACATCCGCATCGTGGGGGAATCAAAAGAGAGCCGTTCATGGTACATGACCTTCGAAGCCGGTGTTGAGGAAAAGCTGGCGATAAAACAGCAACCCGCCCTTGTCAGGGGGAAAGATAAAAATTACCTTCCCGTCCTTTTTCAGTTTGTCCACCTTGGAGAAAAGGCCGAAGGCTCACTTATAACTGCCGGTTGCCCCGAAACAAGTTTCACACTGGAAACCGGTTTCAACGAAGTGAAAATCCTCCTGCCCGAAGATACCCCCTCCGGCGAACACACAGCCACCATCACCATTCCCGGCCAAAAGCCAATTACCTCAACTTTTACCATTTTACCATTTTGCCATTTTACCATCTTTCTAATCCAGCACGCCCACACCGATATCGGTTACACCCGTCCCCAAACCGAAATCCTTCCCGATCACCTGAGGTACATCGATTATGCCCTCGATTTTTGCGATCAGACCGATTCGCTGCCGGATGATGCACGTTTTCGATGGACCTGCGAGACGTCTTGGGCAGTAAGGGAGTACCTGGAAACCCGGCCGGCAGTGCAGGTTGAACGTCTGAAACGGCGTGTAAAGGAAGGCAGGATCGAGCTTGCCGGTTTGTTCCTGAACTCCTCCGACCTGGCAGATGAAGCCACCATCGCTGCCACCCTGCAGCCCATCAGGGAATTCCGTGAATTGGGCTTCCCGGTGAAAACGGCCATGCAGGACGATATCAACGGAGTGCCGTGGTGCCTGGTCGACTATCTCTCGGGGGCAGGAGTGAACTTCCTTAATATGGGACAAAATGATACCCGCGCCCTCAAACCGTTCGACAGGCCCACCACCTTCTGGTGGGAATCGCCATCCGGGAACCGGATCATGGTTAACAGGCCCGAACATTACATGTGGGGCAACAGTCTCGGGATACTCAGCACCATGGAAACTTTCGGAAAAGCACTTTTCCATCACCTGAAGGAGATTAAGGAAAAGGGCTACCCATTTGATCAGTACGCCATCCAGTTCAGCGGGTACCTTACCGATAACTCACCGCCGTCAACCACCGCGTGCAAACTGGTGGAACAATGGAACCAGGCTTATGTGTGGCCAAAGTTGCGGCTTGCCACCATCTCCGAATTCCTGGAGTATGTAAAAACGAACCATGCCGGCGAATTACCTGTCGTACGGGGTGCTTGGCCCGACTGGTGGATGGATGGTTTCGGTTCGGCAGCCATTCAAACAGCCTATGCCCGCACTGCGCATGCCGACTGCATCGCCAACGAAGGGCTGGCATCCATTGCTGCGATCATGGGTGTTCCGGCGAACACGCATATCCGCGGATTGCAGGCGCAGATAAACGATGACATAGCTTTTTATGACGAACATACCTTTGGCGCGGCCGAAAGCATCACCGATCCGCTGTGCGAGAACAGCGTGGTGCAGCTTGGTGAAAAGGAGGCCTTCGTATGGAGTGCCGTGAAAAAGAACCGGATCCTGCGCGAAGAGCTGATGGGAGAGATACAGCCGTACCTCCCAAGATCGAATGTGCCTATGATCACCGTCTTCAACACGCTGAACTGGTACAGGTCGGGAAATGCCATGGTATACATTGATCACCAGTTGCTGCCGCGCGGGAAGAAATTCAGGATCGTGAACTGCTTTAACCAGGAAATTCCGGTCCAGCCGGTTTCCACACGTGAAGAAGGGACATGGTGGATGCTTTACCTGCACGATATTCCTGCATTAGGCTATGCAAATTACCGTATCCTGCCTCCGGTGAAAACACAGGATGGTGACAATGTTAACAAAGGAGCGGACGCAGGGGGAAGCGCTATACTTGAAAGTGATGGTTACAGGCTTCAGGTCAACCCAAAAACAGGCTTGATTACGAGCCTTTATGACAAAATATGGAAACGCGAACTGTTTGATCCCCGATCACCTTATTCGCCCGGCGAGCCGGTCTATGAGCGGTTGGGGAAGAACCGGGGCCAGCTGGAACAGTACAAGCTGGATGAATATACCCGTAAAACATGGCGTGATGTGCGTGTCAGCCAGGGCGCTGATGGCCCGCTGTGGAAAAGCGTTGTTCTTACCGGGAAAATGGCCGAATGTGCCGATGAGGCGGGAATTCGTTGTGAGATCAGGCTATACCGCGATGAGCAGAAGATAGAATTCTGCTACTCCATGAAGAAATTGCCGGTTACCGACCCTGAAGGCCTGTATGTGTCATTCCCGTTCAGCCTTGCAAACAGCCATCATGTTGTGGAGGTTGCAGGGGGAACCATGGTTGCCGGGAAGGAACAGATTGCAGGATCCGCTTCCGACTGGAACGGCATCCAGGATTTTGCTGCCCTGCGCAGCGACAGCGGCCAGATCATCTTTGTTTCACCCGAAATTCCCATGGTGCAATTGGGAGATATCAACACGGGAAAATTTGCCAGGGTGGGATTACCCCCGCCCACGGTGAAGGCGGGAGATGGAGCCTACCCGGCATCAGGATATATCTACTCCTGGGTTCTCAACAACTACTGGACTACCAATTTCCTGGCAAGCCAGGCAGGAGAACTGAAATGGAGCTATATGATAACTTCCACCTCCGACCCGTCAAATACCGTGGCCAAGCATTTTGGCATGGAAAACCGGGTTCCCTTCCTGAACAGGGTATTCCCCGCCTCCGTGAAAACTGATTCCCTCCAGATACCGCGATCGTTTTTTGCAAGCTCCCTGAGCAGCGTGGTGCTGGTTGACACACATCCTTCGCACAGCGGAAAAGGGATCATCCTGCAACTTAGAGAAACAAGCGGAAAGGAGGCATCGGTAACAGTATCTGATGTTGCATCATCGTCAGTAACCCTGGCCATGGCCACGGGGGCGAAGTCGGTTGATGAAGTCGATGTGCTGGAAGAACCCGTCAGACCAGTATGGCAGCCTTTGCTGGAAAATCCGGGAAAATACAGCCCGGCAAGGATCTTCTTCAAACCGTTTGAAACGAAGTTTATCCTTGTAAATCTTTAACCTGTCGTCCATCCAAACTTTTACCACTGATTCAACAATCAACCTCCCCCTCTCCGGGCGGAGAGGGGGCAGGGGGGTGAGGTAGTCTCAATGCGGAGAGGGGGCAGGGGGGTGAG
>CAIWMX010000058.1 GCA_903913885.1 uncultured Bacteroidales bacterium
CAGGACTGTAATTTTTTAAACTGTTAAAAAATCATAAAATATATTGGAGGGTAGAAAGAATATTCTTTTCTTTGCAGTCGTTTAACCAAAAAAGAAATTAACATGTCTGACATTGCAGCAAAAGTAAAAGCTATCATCGTTGATAAGCTTGGTGTTGATGAAAGTGAAGTTACAATTGAAGCCAGCTTCACCAATGACCTTGGTGCTGACTCACTTGATACGGTAGAACTGATCATGGAATTCGAAAAGGAATTCGATATCGCTATTCCGGACGATCAGGCCGAAAAAATCAGCACGGTGGGTGAAGCCATTGCTTACATCGAGAATAACACCAAATAGATTCGTCTTGTCAATGGCGAAGCCTGTTTTGGGAGTTTTTCCCGGAATGATTTTAATAAAATTTAACCCCGCACCCAGCGGGGTTATCCATTAACGAATGAACCTAAAATTGTAAAAAGTGGAATTAAGACGAGTTGTTATAACTGGTCTTGGAGCACTTACACCAATTGGAAATTCCGTTGTTGAATACTGGAATAATCTGATTGGCGGCGTATGTGGTGCAGGACCAATCACCCGTTTCGATGCTTCCAAATTCAAAACCCAGTTTGCCTGTGAATTGAAGGATTTCAACGCAGAGAATTTCTTTGACCGCAAAGAGGCCAGGAAATTTGACCGTTGTTCCCAATACGGTATTGTATGTGCCGACCAGGCCGTACAGGACGCAGGTTTTGACATGACCACCCTCGACCTTGACCGCGTGGGTGTCATCTGGGCTTCAGGAATCGGCGGGCTTGAAACCTTCGCTACCGAAGTAACTGCTTTTGCCCTGGGTGACGGAACCCCCCGATTTAACCCGTTTTTCATTCCGAAGATGATCTCCGACATTACGGCTGGTCATATTTCGATGAAATATGGTTTCCACGGGCCTAATTTCGCCACAGTTTCAGCGTGTGCATCCTCGGCGAATGCACTGGTGGATGCCTTCAATTACATTCGCCTGGGAAAGGCAGATGTTTTTGTTGCAGGTGGCTCAGAAGCCGCTATCACCCCGGTGGGCGTTGGAGGCTTCAACGGCATGCATGCTCTTTCAACCCGCAACGACGACCCTTCCACGGCATCCCGTCCCTTTGACAAGGACCGCGACGGGTTCGTGATGGGTGAAGGCGCCGGCGCCCTGATCTTTGAGGAGCTGGGCCATGCTTTGGCGCGGGGAGCCAGGATTTATGGAGAAATTGTCGGCGGCGGATTATCTGCAGATGCCTACCACATCACTGCCCCGCATCCCGAAGGACTGGGCGCCATCCTGTCCATGCGCACTGCACTGGCCGATGCCGGGATAACAATCCAGGATATTGACCACATCAATACCCATGGCACTTCCACCCCGGCAGGCGATATTGCCGAACCCAAAGCCATTGTCAGTCTGTTTGGAGATTATGCGTATAAAGTCAACATCAACTCCACCAAATCGATGACAGGCCACCTGCTGGGAGCAGCCGGAGCCGTGGAATCGATTGCAACGCTGATGGCCGTTATTAACGACATTATTCCTCCCACCATCAACCATTTTACCGATGATCCTGAAATCGCGCAACTGAACTTCACGTTCAACAAGGCGCAGAAACGGACAGTGAATTATGCTTTGAGCAACACCTTTGGTTTTGGCGGTCATAATGCCACCGTGATCTTCACGAAATATAAGGCATAATTTGCTTTGAGGTTCAGTCCTTTTAAACGGATCCGTGCTGAGATTTCTTCTGACAAACACCTGAAACAAGCCATAAAAAGTATTCTTGGGTACAAACCCGGGAATATTTTTTTATATCACCTTGCCTTCCTTCACAAATCGGTTGCACAGATGACCCTGAGTGGCATCAAGGTCAACAACGAACGGCTCGAATTCCTGGGCGATGCCATCCTTGATGCCGTTACCGCCGATTACCTTTTCAAGACATTTCCCACCAAGGATGAAGGTTTCCTCACCGAAATGCGGTCGAAGATAGTTAGCCGGGCTACGCTGAACAAACTCTCGCAGAAAATGGGAATCGACCAGCTTATCCAGCTCGACACCGCTTCATCAGGGGCCTTCAGGTCGTCAAAGGGCGATGCCTTCGAAGCCCTTATCGGGGCGATGTACCTCGACAAAGGGTATGACTTTACCAGGAAGATCATCCTTGAACGGATTATCAAACACTACTTCAACATCGACGAACTGGTAAACCAGGAGGTGAACTTTAAAAGCAGGATCATTGAATGGTCGCAACGTGAAAAGAAACAGGTTCAGTTTAATATCTGCGACGAAGTAGGTTCAGGTTACAGGAAGCAATACGTCGTGGAACTTACTGTTGACGGGGAAGCCATCGCCCGCGGGCAGGACTATTCCATCAAGGGCGCTGAGCAGAATGCCGCCGAAAAATCATGGCAAAAAATAAATGGCGAAATCATTGACCCGGACCCAAAGAATGGTTAACTTTGTTTTAAGAAACAAAGTGCCTCGCCATGGCCAAAAAATTTCTGACTGAAACAAGGTCGGAACCCGCGCTATATACACTGTTAGGCATTTCCTGCCATCTCAGGGATTATCACCTTACCTACCTGCTGAACGAAAAGCTGGAACTGGAATTCATCAAAGAGGATGATTTCCAGGGATATCCGTTTTTTTTCTGCCGCGATGAAAACTGCTTCAACGCCTACTACCTTCTTGGAAACCGCGGACAGGAATCCATCCTGTTCCCCGATATGAAGCAGGCTGATTACCTGTTGCTGATCGAAGGCCCGTTCAAAAAAAGCCAGTTGGAGCGTTTAATGAAAAATATCAGGCAAATTGACAATATTCTCATGTCGTTTGAGATCAGCCCTGAGAAAATTAAAAATTTTGAAACCATGCTCAACGATTTGGAACTTCACGTCATGAACATCCATAAAGATTTGAAAATTAAGTATTCACCATTTAAAAAATAGGAGGAATCGTCATGTTCGAAGATTTAAAAAAATCGCTGGATAAAGGTCTTGATTATGCATTCATGAATGCTGAAAAACTTGCCCAGGCAGCAAAAGACATTGCAAAGGAAAACAAGCTGACCAAGGAAGAGGCTAAGAAACTCTATGATCACCTGGTGGCTAAATCTGAAGAGACCAGGAAATCGATGGAAAATGAACTCCAGGATCTGGTTAAAGCAACCATGAAAAAGATGAACATCCCCTCGAAGGAGGATATCAAGGCGCTCGAAGACCGTATCAAAAAGCTGGAAGCCGCTGCAAAGGCCCCGGTAAAGGCAAAGCCGGCTCCTGCGGCTGCCAAAAAGCCTGCCGCGAAAGTGAAAAA
>CAIWMX010000059.1 GCA_903913885.1 uncultured Bacteroidales bacterium
AATTTCACCATTTCACCATTTCGCTACCTCGCTACCTCGCTACCTCACTACCTACACAGATAGTATAACATCCTTCTCCTTTACCAGTTTCCTGAGGTTGATCAGCGCGTAGCGCATCCGTCCGAGGGCTGTGTTGATACTCACGTTGGTAACTTCGGCAATGTCTTTGAAACTCATGTCGCCATAGTGGCGCATGACCAACACCTCTTTCTGTTCAGAAGGGAGGTAATCGATCAGTTTTTTCACGTCGCGATGGATCTGCTCGGTAATCAATTGTTCTTCAACTGATTCAACAGGAATCCTCACCTTGTCGAAAATGTCATAATCATCGTTATTTTCGACAATGGGTATGCGCTTTGCCTTGCGGAAATAGTCGATGATGAGATTGTGCGCAATCCGCATAACCCACTGGATGAACTTGCCCTCCTCCTTATATTGTCCGGAACGGAAGGTATTGATAACTTTTATAAAAGTATCCTGGAACAAATCCTCAGCGAGCTCCTTATCCTTAACAACCATAAGGATATAAGCATACACACGGTTTTTATGACGACGAATGAGTTTTTCAAGGGCTGGTTCGTAACCGGCAAGATATTTGCCGATTAACTCCTGATCACTAATGACTTGGGCTTGCATGGGGGCCTCCTTTTTAAGTAAAAAGAGTAGAAGTCAGTCGATAGTGTCCCTCCTATGGTTAAGCGCAGGTGGTTTTTATGCTGCGCTGGTTATTACCTGATACGGGTTTTTCCCGGTTTGGTTGCAGCAAAAATAAATAAAAAAATCCAAAAAGCAAGTTTTCTTTCTAATTTTGCCAAATTAATGGTAGGAACGACTGACTTAATGAACCTGGACACTCTCGACCCAAAGGACTTTATCATCATCAAAGGCGCACGGGTCAACAATCTTAAAAATATCGGCGTTGCAATTCCACGGAACCAGTTCGTGGTAATTACCGGGTTATCCGGATCTGGAAAATCCTCGCTGGCTTTTGACACCCTGTATGCCGAAGGACAGCGGCGGTACGTTGAAAGCCTCAGCTCCTATGCCCGGCAATTCCTTGGGCGAATGAGCAAGCCTGATGTGGACTATATCCGCGGAATTTCTCCGGCCGTGGCCATCGAACAAAAGGTGAACACCTCGAATCCCCGCTCTACGGTCGGAACCTCCACTGAAATCTATGAATACCTGAAACTGCTCTTCGCCCGCATCGGGAAAACCTTTTCACCAGTTACAGACATGCTCGTGCGCAGGGATACCGTCACATCGGTCGTCGATCAACTCCTCGGGCTTCCTGAAGGCGCCAGGGTGAATATTTTTGCCCCGCTTGACCTTGTCTCCAAAAACGGCGACCTGGCAGCTAAATGCACCGTACTCATGCAACAGGGCTTTACCAGGGTCATGCTCGATGGCGAGATCCTGCGCCTTGATGAAATTGTGGCAGACAAGAAGAAAAAATACAAGGAGCTTTTCGTCCTCATCGACCGTTTCGCGGTTACCCACGATGACAATGAACTACCGGGACGCATGGCAGATTCGGTGCAAACGGCCTTTTTCGAAAGCCATGGCTACTGCATGGTTGAAACAGCCGGGGAAGAAACAAAAAGAATAACCTATTCAAACCGTTTTGAAGCCGATGGGATGATTTTTGAAGAACCTACCGAAAACCTTTTCAGCTTCAACAATCCATTTGGCGCCTGCAAGGCCTGCGAAGGGTTTGGCAGCGTGATCGGGATTGACGAGGACCTGGTGATCCCCAACAAGCGGTTGTCGGTGTACGAGGAAGCAATCGCATGCTGGCGCGGAGAAAAGATGAGCGAGTGGAAAAATGAACTGCTTGTCAACGCCTATAAATTCGACTTCCCCGTTCACAAACCAATTTATGAACTCTCCCCTGCCCAACGTGAACTTTTATGGACCGGGAATAAATATTTCAAAGGGATAAACGACTTCTTTGAATATGTCGAGAGCCAGAATTACAAGGTCCAGTACCGGGTCATGATGTCGCGTTACCGCGGTAAAACCGTTTGCCCCGAGTGCAAAGGTACCAGGTTGCGCAAAGATGCTTCCTATGTAAAGGTCAGCGGCAAATCGATCAGCGAAATGGTTTTGATGCCGCTCACGGAGCTCACGGAGTTTTGCAGGAACATGCAATTTACCGAATATGAAGCCACTGTATCGCGCCGGCTGATTACCGAGATCAACAACAGGCTTGAAGTGCTCAATGACGTGGGACTGGGTTACCTGACCCTGAACCGGTTGTCGGCATCCCTTTCGGGAGGGGAATCGCAGCGGATAAACCTTGCAACCGCGCTGGGAAGCAATCTGGTCGGCTCCATGTATATCCTTGATGAACCCAGCATAGGTCTCCATACCCGCGATACCCACCGGCTGATCAAAGTCCTTGTACGGCTGCGCGACCTTGGGAATACCGTTATCGTTGTGGAGCACGACGAGGAGATCATCCGGGCAGCCGACCAGGTGATCGACATCGGCCCGCTGGCAGGGCATCACGGGGGAGAAATTGTGTTCCAGGGTGATTTTCGAAAACTCAGCAAAGATACCAAAAGCCTTACAGGCCAATACCTCAACCATATCCTGCAGATCGAAGTACCGGTTACTCGACGAAAATGGCAGGAGTTCATCGGGATCAAAGGCGCCCGTGAAAACAACCTGAAAGATGTGGATGTGAAAATCCCACTTCACATTTTTACCGTGATCACGGGGGTGAGCGGCTCAGGCAAAACATCACTCATTAAAAGGATCCTCTACCCTGCCCTGAAAAAGATACTGGGCGGCTATGGAGAAAAGACGGGTAAATTTGACCGGCTTGACGGAGACTACAGCCGCATAGGATCCGTTGAGATGGTCGATCAGAACCCGATCGGGCGGTCGTCCCGTTCCAATCCCGCCACCTATATCAAGGCATTTGATGAGATCCGCGACCTATACGCCGATCAGCAGCTTTCACGCGTTCGTGGCTATAAGCCCGGCTACTTCTCCTTCAACATCGAAGGCGGCCGGTGCGACGAATGTGAAGGCGAAGGGGTGGTGAAAATTGAGATGCAGTTCATGGCCGACCTCTTCCTGCCCTGCGAAAGCTGCAAGGGCAACCGGTTCAAGGAGGAGGTGCTGGATGTAAAATACCATGAAAAATCGATCGTCGATATCCTGAATCTCACGGTGGATGAGGCGATGGAATTTTTTCAGAAAGCCTCAAAACCCACGGCACACGAAAAGCATATCCTTGCCAAACTGAAACCGTTGCAGGATGTCGGCCTGGGTTACCTGCGGCTGGGACAATCGTCGAGCACCCTGTCGGGAGGCGAGGCCCAGCGAATCAAACTGGCCTTTTTCCTGTCGAAGGGAACCAGTGAAAAGCCGACCCTGTTTATTTTCGACGAACCCACAACTGGTCTTCACGTGCACGACATCCACAAGCTCCTCATCGCATTTGAATCGCTGATCGGCAACGGGCACACCATCGTGGTGGTCGAACATAACCTGGAGGTGATCAAATGCGCCGACTGGGTGATCGACCTGGGGAAAGAGGGCGGCGACGAAGGTGGAAACATCATTTTTGAAGGAACGCCGGAGGGACTTGCTAAGGATGAGAGTTCGTATACAGGATTTTATCTGAAGAAGAGTTTGCTGATGTGCTGATGTGCTGATGTGCTAATGTGCTGATGTGCTGATGTGCTAATGTGCTAATGTGCTGATGTGATGATATGATGATGTGATGATGTGATGATGTTATGATGTGCTGATGAATTTTTAATTTTTAATTTTTAATTAAAATGTTGGTTAGCTTCAATCCCGCAACCGGAGAGCTTCTCCGTGAATACAGGGTGCATTCGCCCCTTGAGGTTTCGGTAATCGTTGATGAGGTTCATGCGGCATGGAGAGCCTGGAAGGAGACTTCGTTCGAGTCTCGTGGTTTGCTAATGAAGCAGGCAGCAATGGTACTTCGGACGAAAAAGGAAGAATATGCCCGGCTGATGACGATGGAGATGGGCAAGCTTTTCAGGGAATCGATGGCGGAAATAGAAAAATGCGCCTGGGTATGCGATTTCTATGCCGATCGTGGGGCGGAGATGCTGAAAGATGAAGAAATAGCCACAGACGCAAGCCGCAGCTTCGTTTCCTTCGAGCCCCTGGGTGTGATTCTTGCGGTGATGCCCTGGAATTTCCCGTTCTGGCAGGTCATCCGGTTCGCGGCTCCGGTATTGATGGCAGGCAATGCAGCTGTGCTTAAACATGCATCCAATGTTCCGGGTTGTGCCCTGGCTATCGAAGAAATATTCCGTGAAGCGGGTTTTCCGCTCAACCTGTTCAGAACACTGATGATCCCTTCATCGATGGTTGATGCTGTTATTGCAAATCCTGCCGTGGTCGCGGCAACCCTCACCGGGAGCGAAGCCGCGGGAAGCCAGGTTGCCTCCCTTGCCGGGAAGCACCTGAAGAAAACGGTGCTCGAACTTGGCGGGGCCGACCCCTTTATTGTGCTCGATGATGCCGATCTTGACCTGGCAATAAAAACAGCGGTAACGGCCCGGATGATCAACCAGGGACAAAGTTGCATTGCTGCAAAACGGTTCATTGTTATGGATGCTGTTGCCTTCCGGTTTGAAACCGGGATTAAAGAGGCACTGGAAGCCCTGCAAATGGGCGATCCAATGCTCCCGGAAACCCAGCTGGGTCCGCTGGCCAGACCTGACCTCGTAGACGAAATTGAACGGCAGGTGGAACGATCGGTCGCTGCCGGCGCCCGGCTGGTAACTGGCGGATCGCGGTCCGACCGGCAGGGTTGCTATTTTCAGCCCACGATCCTGGCAGATGTCAGGCCCGGAATGCCGGTATATTCAGAGGAGACCTTCGGACCGGTTGTTACCATCATCCCGGTCGGCAGTGAAGCAGAGGCCATTCGTGTTGCCAACGATTCACCTTTTGGCCTCGGCGGTTGTGTATGGACCCGCGACCTTAAACGGGGCGAAGCCGTTGCCCGCAAGGTAGAAACCGGCGCCATGTTTGTGAATGGCATGACCAAATCCGATCCTAGGCTGCCCTTTGGCGGCATTAAAAAATCAGGTTATGGCCGTGAGTTAGGCTCGTACGGCATCAGGGAGTTTGTGAACATCAAGACGATATGGATCGGGTAAGCTGCAGCCTGAATTCGCTGATCTTTCTTTTCAGTTCAGTGCGGTTTTCAAGGAATAGTCTTCTTTTCGCTTCATCGCTGCTGAACGGGTCGGCCATGACATTGTTAACATAATAGGAACCACCGCTTTCCCAATAGGATTCTACGGTTTTTAAATGAACATTTCCAAGGTTGTCAATCGATCCCTTGTATTTCTGCGGTACGCGGCTTCCCAGGAACTTATATCCTTTTTTCTCAACAAGCACGCTTGATTCGCCCAGGTAATTAATTAACCCTGAATAACTCAGCGGGTAGAACCCCGATTGAATCGATGAAATAACAAAGTTTGTGCGCCTGGTGGTAAAATAGAGGAACCCGTTGTCATGGATATCCCCGGATAACTCCTTTGCATAGGAGGAAAAGGGATCCCCGCTTTCCCGGGTCACCACGAAGTCGATATCCTCATTGAAAAGCAAATCAAAGTTGTCATTCAATGCCTTCCGGTAAACCGCGTCATTGGCTTCCAGGTATTCCATCACCGCAGTCTCCTGGTCATATTCCAGCTGTTTCAGCTCCCTGGTTCTCTTTTTCCTGTCGCGGTCAGTCGTGCAGCCTTCCAGCAAACCGGCAAGTTCAGGCAACTTATTTTCCGTTATAATCAACTCATTCAGTGTGGCCATATAAATGGGATTTCATTTTAACAGGATAAACCGGATAACTTCAATCCAGCGGACATCATCCGGTTTTGATCCCTGATGGTGTCGTTGGAAACCGCCGTCTAAAATATTACATTTGCTGCCATGCTGAACCAAAAATAGTCTTTTCCGAAATTATCATCCGGAGATGTAATCCTTTCAACATTTTTTTTAACTTTGCACCCTCAAATTCTGGCGGGGTAGCTCAGATGGTTAGAGCGTCGGATTCATAACCCGGAGGTCTCGAGTTCAACTCT
>CAIWMX010000060.1 GCA_903913885.1 uncultured Bacteroidales bacterium
ATCCTGAAACTCAAATTTGATACAAAAATGTTTTTCATTTAATTGTTTTGTGAATGAATACTGGATGGCTGGTGATTTTAAGCTTCAATCACGAGAAGGAACCGGCGGCGATACAACTTCGAGGAGGTGATAACGACTGAATGGCTTGCCTTGTGGATTTTTGAATACTCAAAAGCCGGTGCAAAGATAGGCAAATAAACTGTGTATTTGACGTATCTATATAAATAATAAGCAAATGGATGAATTTCGCCGTTTATTCTCAGACATTCCCGGAAATTTGAAATCCGGTTGAGAAAATGTTGCAGGCATACTCAGGTGTTTGATCAGACAGCACTGCTGAACAAATGCATAATAAATCACCTTGCCGGCACCTTTTTGAAGGTTACAATATAAAATAAAATTGCGGAATTCAGCAATGTCACATGAGGTTTCCCGTAAATGTTGTAGTTTTGGGTCCGATATGGTTTTATGAAGTCCAAGCTTTTTTACCCGGTTGTCATCAGGCTTACAATGATGCTGATGGTACTGGCCTCGACGGCAGGCGGAGATGCCATGGGTCAGCGATATCAGAACATGACCTATACCGAAGCCGACGGCCTGGCCAACTCCATGGTGTTCGATATGGTGCAGGATTCGGCCGGAGTTCTCTGGATAGCCCGCCGGTCGGGAATCTCATCTTACGATGGCACCAGTTTTTCCAATTACAATGTTTCCGACGGATTACGATCAACAAGTTATGCCTTTCTCAACATTGACGAAAAGGAACGCCTCTGGGCGCTGCCTGAAAGCGGCGCCATGTTTGTTTCCAGGCTGAAAGGGGGAAAATGGCAGAATGTTTTTTGTGACGGCCAGCTTCCGGATGGATTTCAATCGTCATTTACCTCGTTCGACGTTTTTTACGAAAATGGAGTGCCTGTGGTCCTGGCAGGCACGGCAGACAAGGGATTTGTAAAGATGGAGGATAAACAGTGGAAAATATACTCCATGGCGGAGGGATTGCCCGACAACAGGATTAACAGTGTACGGGGATTTGAAGGCAACATTTATGCAGCCACTCCATCAGGGTTATTCTGCCTGCACGATGGTGTCTTTAACCCCGTTCAGGATGACAGGCACCTGCTTTCCGGAAATATCTTCGCAATGGAAAGAAAAGGAAAAACACTCTGGCTGCTTGGCAGGGGATGGCTTGGAAATATATCGGCAGGCAAATTCACCCTTGCCAAATCAGGCTTTCCCCTGCCCTTGCATAACACAGGCTGGAAGTGTTTTCTCCATGCAGGCAGGAACGGGAAAATATACTTTGGCAATGCGTTTAAAATCTATGCTTACATTGAAGCTTCCAACAGTATTGAAAAGTTTGGCCGCAGCAATGGATTGATCTCGGAAGGTGCCAGTTCTGTTCTGGTTGACCGGGAAATGAATACCTGGATTGCAGGTTTTCATGGGATCACCAAGATCCCGTCGGAACGGTTTGCCAGTTATACTGAAAAAGATGGTCTCTTCGCCAATGAAGTTGCTTCAGCCATGGAGATTAGTCCGGGCCGGTACCTTTTTGGCCATGATGGTGTTTTGACATTTTTCGACGGCAAAAACATGACTCAAATGTTTCTTGATTCGCACAAGATCGTGAACAATAACGAATCGAGGATTATCGACATGAAGAAAGGTTCCGGGGGAGATATATGGCTGGCTGCATGTGGTCTGGGGGTTGCGCACCTGGACAAGAACAGGCATGTTACCTGGTATCGTGAAAAACAGGGATTATCCGGCGTAGCTTATACCGTGGCCTTTACCCCCTCAGGAGACCTTTATGCAGGAACGACCAGCGGATTATTTAAATTTGCGAACGGCAGGTTCAGGCAAATCGACCTGGGGAAAAATGAAAGTTATACCATTCGCAGAATTATCCCTGATCGCGACGGGTCGATCTACATGGCAACCCTGTCGATGGGTCTGCTAAAATGGAAAGGTGGCCAGCTTACTGTTTTCATTAATCCTGACAACCAGCTTGTTAACAGCTCATATGCCTTTTTTACCGATTCGAAGCAACGGCAACTTGTAGGCACTGCTGCCGGATTATTTGAACTTGAAGGCCGGGAAATGAAACAGGTGAACCGCGACGGGTTGATGATCAACAGGCCAGTGTACCTGATTCTGGAGGACCCGCAGGGGACCCTCTGGGTTGGAACGGATAACGGCGTTTATTGCTGGAATGGCAAGACCATGGTCCATTTTACCGTCAAAGACGGATTATCGGGCCAGGATATAAACAGGGCAGCCGGTTTTGTTGACAATGACCATCATATCTGGCTCGGCACCAACAACGGCGTGAGCATCTTCCGGCCTGAACTTGACTATAAACCCGGAGAGATTCCTCCTCCGAAAGTGAAATTCCTCCCGGGCATCCTTGGTAAAGATACACTTTTCCCCGACCGGGCAAAAGAATTTCCCTGGGCCTCAAATGACCTGTCGTTTAATACCCGGGTGATCTCCATGATCAACGAACGGCAGGTGTTTGTCAGGTATTATCTTGAAGGTGCCGATACAGGCTGGTCGAACGAAATTCATTACACCGGCGCCCAGTACACCTACAATAATCTTAATCCAGGTTCATACCGTTTTTTCCTTAAAGCAAGAAACGTTATTGGGATCTGGAGCGAACCGGTGGTTTCAGCCACATTTATCATCCAGCCTCCCTTCTGGTTACATTGGTGGATTCTCTGCCTTGGCATTCTCCTCCTGTCGGGTATAATTTATATCATTTCCCGGCTTATCCTGACCAACAGGTATAAAAACCAACTGAAGGAACAGGTCAGCGTGCAGACAGCAGAATTACGGGAATCGGAAATGCAGCTGATTGAAAGCAATGCGGCAAAAGACAGGTTTTTTTCCATCATTGCGCACGACCTGAGGAATCCGTTCAACTCGATCCTGGGTTTCCTTGACCTGCTTACCGGCGAGGATTCCGACATCCCGGATGATGACCGGAAAACAATACTTTTACAGATGAAGATGGCTTCGATAAAAACGTTCGACCTTCTCGAGAACCTGCTCACGTGGGCACGCGCACAACGCGGCAGTCTCCCTTTTGAACCTGCCATTCTGCCCTTGCACGAAATAATTGCCGATAATCTCAGCCTGTTTGACACTGCAGCCAGTAGCAAAAACATCACCCTGATCAACCTTGGCAAAGAAGATTTCACGGTGTTTGCCGACCGCAACATGATCAGCACCGTGGTCAGAAACCTGATATCAAACGCCATTAAATTCACATTCCCGGGCGGAACCATCACCATCGGTATGAAACTTCAGGACCGGGAAAGTGTCTTGGTTTATGTTAAGGACAATGGCATGGGAATTCCTGCAAACATCCTGGAGAACCTGTTTAAAATAGAAACCCGCACCATGGTCAAGGGCACCTCAAATGAAACCGGCACCGGGCTGGGATTGATCCTTTGCAAGGAATTCATCGAAAAAAACGGGGGTACCATGCTCGTCACCAGTAACCTCGGCTACGGAAGCACTTTTACCTTCACCCTGCCCTGCCACTCCGCCCCCGCCTGAATAAACCCATCAGCCCATCAGCCCATCAGCACATTAGCACATTAGCACATCAGCACATTAGCACATCAGCACATCAGCACATCACCACATCATCCCCTTTTGAAAATTCCCAACAATGTGCGATCTTTGCAAATCAAACCAATTCAAATTTTATGACAAAGAGATTCATCCCACTGATTTTCATCGTACTCATCATGGTCGTCGGCTGCAACCAGGGAACAAAAAACCCGGCTGAAAAAGGAAAAAACGACACAACGCTGTTGAAAGTCCTCACATTTGAAAAGCAGGCCGACAGTTGCATCAACAAGCCGGTTATCATTGAAGGAACCGTTTTTCATACCTGTAAAGAGGGCGGGAAAAGGATGTTTCTTGTCGACGGTACCGACAGCATCCGGGTACAGGTCACAGCCGGTGCCGGCATCGTAAAGTTTGACGAATCGCTGACGGGAAGCCGCGTGCGTGTTTTCGGCATCCTGAAAGAGGAACGCATCGACACCAAATACCTCAACGAATGGGAAGCCGAAGTGCTGAAACCAGATCCAAATCATGCTGTTGGCGTGCATACCGGCGCTGCCGGTCATCAGGACCAGGATGTAAAGGAAAAACTCGAAAACATCAATTCGCTGCGCGATGATCTGAAAAAATCAGGAAAAGACCATTTGTCATTCTTCTCCATCGAAGCCGGTAAATTCATCGAACTGAAATAACCATGCAGGTTAAAACCCTTCGCCGGTGGAACAACCTGCTTCACCGCGATATCGGCTATTTGTGCGTTGGCATGACCCTGATCTATGCCATCTCGGGTATTGTGCTCAACCATTTCAGGGCAGGAGATTTTCAACACCCCGATTACGGAACCTCGAGCACCGACCTGAGGGTTCCGCTTCCGAAAAACGGGAAAGCTGACCAGACATGGATATGGTCGGTACTTGACCAGGTGAAGGAGAAGGAACACTACAAGAGCTATATCACCGGCGACGGGTATGTGCAGATTTTTCTAACCCGGGGTTTCATTTATGTAGACATGCATACCGGGGAGGCCCAGATGGATCGCAAAACAACGCGGTATGTGATCAAGGAGATGAACCTGCTGCACTATAACAGCCTGAAAAAATTATACACCTGGTTCTCCGATCTCTTTGCCGCCGGGCTGATTTTCCTGGCTGTCACAGGGATGTTCGTCCTGAAAGGGAAAAATGGCATCCTGGGCCGGGGAGCCTGGCTTACCGCCATTGGGATCATCATCCCGGCCTTGTTCCTGATTTTCTATTTATAAGGATAGAAATCGCTACTTTTGGACCCTCCAAAAAACAATGCCATGATGCATTTTGATGAAGCGGGCCTGGTAGCGCTTACCCTGCATAAAATCGGCAATAAATCGGCGGATGAGGGCATGGTGCTGTCGGATAAACTGCTGGAGGTGAGTGAAATCGTAAAGCCCCTGTTGCTGCAATATTTCCTCACGCCATTCAAAACCGGCGAGTTCTACAACCTGACCCATCCTTCCGACCTCGGACTGAACGAAGTTTATCATTTCGTTTCCGCCATTTTTGAAAATCCGGCCAGCCTGCCTGAACAGTCGCAATGCCTTGCCAGGCACCTCTACCGGCATTCCACACATCCGAAAATAAAAACCGGTGAATTCTATGTAGCATACTTTGACAGATGCCGGATCGGGGATGAAACGGTGAATGCCGTCGGGCTCTTCAAATCCGAGTCAAAGGAAACCTACCTGAAAATATACCCGGTGGGCACCTCCTTCGAAATCGGGCACGACGACGGGATCAACATCAACAAACTCGACAAGGGATGCCTGGTATTCAACACCGGGCGGGAGGAAGGGTATGCGGTGGCCATCGTCGACAACCTGAACAAAGGAAGCGAAGCCCAGTACTGGCGCGATGACTTCCTGCAGGTAAAACCACGGTCCGACGACTATTACAAGACAAAAGCGGTGATGGACCTCTGCAGGCGCTTCGTCTCCGACAAACTGCCCGAGGATTTCGATGTCTCCAGGGTCGACCAGGCCGACCTCCTGAACCGGTCGATGAAATTCCTCAAAGAAAACGATGATTTCGAGATGGAGGAATTCAATGAACAGGTACTCGGTTCACCGGCCGTGATCAACTCCTTTTCCGAATACAGGACCGCCTTCAGCGAAGAAAACGACCTTGATATTCCCGAGAAATTCCAGATCTCCGACAACGCGGTGAAAAGCCAGTCGCGGTTCATGAAAAGTGTTATCAAACTGGATAAGAATTTCCATATTTATGTCCATGGGGAGGGAAAAATGGTGGAAAAAGGGTTTGATAAGGAGAAACAACTGAATTTTTACAAACTGTACTTTAAGGAAGAAAGCTGATAAGTACCTTACCTGCTGATAATAATCTTTACCTGACCTGCCATGAAACTATTGTGTTCCCTGATCTTTTATCTTGCCTTGTCCGCTGAACTGATAGGACAATCAACCTCCCCGGCCGGGTATGTGAATCCCTTTATCGGCACGCAGGAGATGGGACACACTTTCCCCGGGGCCTGCGTTCCTTTCGGGTTTGTACAACTGAGCCCCGACACCGATACCATCCCCTATGAAAAGGATGGCAAATACAATCCCGGTGTTTACCGTTATTGTGCCGGTTACCAGTACCTCGACAAAACCATCGTGGGCTTCAGCCACACCCATTTCAACGGCACGGGTCACTCCGACCTGGGTGACTTCCTCATCATGCCCACGGTCGGGAAACTGAAACTCAATCCCGGCACGGCTGATCATCCTGAAACGGGGTACCGTTCACGCTTCCGCAAGTCAACCGAAAAGGCATCGCCCGGCTATTACAGGGTTCACCTCGATGACCCGGATGTGGAAGCAGAACTTACCGCCACGGCCCGTGCCGGATTTCACCAGTATACCTTCCCCAAAAGCGACAGTGCGCATATCATCCTCGACATGCTTCATGGCATCTACAACTATGATGGCAAGGTTTTATGGGCGTGCGTGCAGGTTCACAACGACACGCTCATAACCGGGTACCGCATCACGCGGGGATGGGCGCGTACACGGTACATCTATTTCGCTCTGAGTTTCTCAAAACCGTTTATAAGCTACGGGTTCAGGAATGACGAACAGCTGGTGTACAAAGGGTTCTGGAGGAGATTCAACCAGCAGGAAAACTTCCCGGAGATGGCCGGGAAAAAGATCAGGGCCCACTTCGATTTCACCACCAGCCAGGGCGAACAGGTAAAAATTAAAATCGGACTATCGGCCGTTAGCATGCAGGGCGCCCTTAAAAACCTGCAGGAGGAGATTCCCGGCTGGGATTTTGAAAAGACCAGGGCCGGTGCGCTCTCCACCTGGGAGAAAGAACTGAACAGGATCAAAATAGAAGCATCGGACGACCGTAAAATCAATTTCTACACCGCCTTTTATCATGCGCTGCAATCGCCGGTAGTGTATAACGACATCGACGGGCAATACCGTGGCATCGACCAGGAGATACACCAGGGTTCGGGGTTTACCAATTATTCCATCTTTTCCCTCTGGGACACCTACCGGGCCGAACATCCGCTGCTTACGTTGCTTTATCCCGCGATGACCTCCGACATTGTGAACTCCTTCCTGGCACATTTCGACCAGAGCCCCGAGCATATGCTTCCCGTATGGTCGCACCATGGCAACGAAAACTGGTGCATGATCGGCTACCACAGCGTTGCCGTGATCGCCGACGCCTATGTGAAGGGCATCCGGGGATTTGATGCCGGTAAAGCCTTCGGGGCCTGCGTGACCACCGCATCTAACAAACTTTACGATGGCATCGCCGATTATATGAAAAATGGCTACGTGCCCGATGAAAAATCTCCCAATTCGGCCTCCGTAACGCTGGAATATGCATACGATGATTACACGGTTGCGCAGTTCGCCCGGGCGATCATCAATTCAACGGATGCTTCCGACCAGGTTAAACAGGTGGCTGAAGACAAATTACCTTTGTTCAGGGAACGTTCGATGAACTACCGGAATATATTTGATCCATCCACCGGTTTTATCAGGGCAAAAAAGGCCGACGGGACCTGGAAAACCCCCTTTGATCCGCTGCGTACCCTTGGGCAGGGTTTCATCGAGGGAAATTCATGGAATTATTCCTTTTTTGTACCGCACGATGTGTCGCATTACATCGGGATGATGGGCGGGGAAAAACCGTTCATCCGGCGCATCGATTCCCTGTTTACCATGTACCTCGATGACAAGTATTTCAATGAAACCGAAGATGTAACCCGGGCCGGGCTCATCGGGAATTATGTTCACGGCAACGAACCCAGCCACCATGTAGCTTACCTGTACGACTGGACCGACAAACCATGGAAAACGCAGGAACGCATCCATGAAA
Organism: uncultured Bacteroidales bacterium; assembly: GCA_903913885.1. GTDB lineage: Bacteria > Bacteroidota > Bacteroidia > Bacteroidales > FEN-979 > CAIVAT01. Next base: position 7,950 of record CAIWMX010000060.1, read on the forward strand.
TCGTAAAAACCATGTACCTCAACAAGCCGGATGGCCTGTGCGGTAATGATGACTGCGGGCAGATGAGCGCCTGGTATATTTTCAGCGTGCTCGGGTTTTATCCGGTATGCCCTGGCACCACACAATACGCCATTGGAGCGCCCGGCATCAATTCAGCCACTATCTCATTGCCCGGCGGAAAAACCTTGGTGGTCAGGGCAAAGGGCCTAAGCGAAAAAAATACCTACATCCGGTCGATGACCCTCAACGGAAAACCACTGACCACCATGTTTCTTGAGCATGCCGATCTCGTGGTCGGGGGTGAACTGATCTTTAACATGGGATCGAAACCCTGAAAGGAATAAACATTACTTTTGTAAAAAATACATCTCTTAATTTCCAATGATCATGAAACAAATTTTCGTCATAGCATCCGCAATCATGTTTTCGCTTGGCCTTTTTGCCCAGGGGCTAGAAAAACATGTGGTCTTTTTTAAGGATAAAAACAACAACCCCTATTCGTTGTCGAACCCGTCGGCATTCCTGACCCAGCGGTCGCTCAACCGCCGCACGAAAAGCGGTATTGCGCTCGACATGAAGGATCTTCCGGTCACGCCGTCGTACATCACGCAGGTGGCGGCAACGGGCGCTACCGTTTACTATTCGTTGAAATGGTTCAATGCCGCCGTTGTGGCCACGAATAACCCCTCGGTTTTGTCAGCCCTTGCGGCGCTTCCCTTCGTCGACCACCTCGACCAGGTTGCGAAGAAAAGCCCGGTACATACCTCCGGCGAACCCGGCATGATGGGGTCGGCCGGGATTCCTCCATATGCGGTCACCATGGCTTCAAATCCCATGGTCACCAGTTCGCCATCGAGCCTCAATTACGGACAGGCTTATAACCAGACGCACATGATTTCGCTGGATGCCTTGCATAACCTGGGTTACACAGGTTCAGGCATGATGATTGCACAGCTCGATGCCGGTTGGTATCATGTTGACCAGATCGCCGCGTTCGACAGCCTTTGGCACAACAACCAGATCCTGGGAACCCGCGATTTCGAGGTTCCGGGGAACAACGTTTTCGGCGACTTTATGAATTCACATGGCACCAGCGTGCTCTCCACCATGGGTGCCAACCTGCCAGGGCAGATGGTCGGCACCGCGCCCCAGGCCACTTTCTGGCTGCTGCGCACCGAAGATGCCGACATTGAGGTGCTTGCCGAAGAGTACAACTGGGCTGCCGGCGCAGAGTTTGCCGACAGTGTCGGCGCTGATGTTCTCAACTCATCCCTGGGATATACCACTTTCGACAACCCGGTTTACAACCACTCCTATGCCGATATGAATGGCAATACAGCCCCGGGCAGCCGTGCTGCAGGAATAGCAGCAAGCCGTGGAATTCTCGTGGTGAATGCTGCCGGGAACAGCGGCGGCGGTTCATGGCAATATATCGGTGTTCCTGCAGATAACGACAGCACTTTTACCATTGGCGCCGTGGATGCCGGGGGTTTTTATGCTTCGTTCAGCTCAACCGGTCCCACCTCCGATGGCAGGATCAAACCTGATGTCGTAGCCGAAGGATCAGGAACGGCCGTTGTGGGCAGCGGCGGCGGTGTTGGCAACGGCTATGGAACTTCGTTCGCCTCCCCTATCATGGCCGGCGCGCTGGCCTGCCTGTGGCAATCAGCACCTTCCTTCACGGCAGAACAACTGCGCAATGCCGTCAGGAACACGGCATCAAAGTCCACCTCCCCTGATACGCTCCTGGGATTCGGAATTCCCAACATTTTCAATGCTCATCTTCAACTGGGCGTCAACCCGGTTCAATCGAAACAGGAAACATTTTCACTCGCTCCCGTACCCTTTACCACGACTACCTGGCTGAAATGTGCCGGCGGAACCCAGGATAAGATCTCTGTTGAATTGCTTTCAGTTACCGGAAACGTTATACAAACGATCAACCTGAATACAGGCGGCGCTTCATCCTTCAGGCTTGACGGGTTCTCCACGCTCCCTGCCGGGATCTATTTCGTAAGGGTTACTGGGAAGAACGGGCAACTGGTGCTGAGAGCCGTTAAAATGTAATGCAGGAATGCAGGAATGCAAACAATGATGACAATGAGAACAATTTTTTTTATTTTGTTTGCCGGGCTGCAGTTTGCAGGTTTGGCACAGGGGCCGTTTACGCCGCCTCAAACGGCGAAGAAACCGGTTGTGGATACCCTGCATGGGGTGCTGCTGACCGACAATTATCGCTGGCTGGAGGATAAAACCGATCCGAAGGTGGTTGCATGGACAAAGGCGCAGCATGATTATACGGTACAATACCTGCAAGTTGCCCAGAAGGACCACCCGGGGCTACGCGACGAGGTTGCCGCCTACATTGACATGGATTTCGAAGGTCCGTTGAGCAAGGAAGGGAAAAGGGTTTTCCAGACCATCAAAAAGAAGGGAGATAAGCAAACCTCGGTCTATACCATCCTTGACGGGAAAAAAATACAGATCTGGGACCCGGTGAAACTCGACACTTCAGGAAAAACCTCGACCACCTCCGTCCAGTATACCTACGACGGCGAGCAAGCGGCCATCAGCGTCCAGAAAAGCGGAGCGGAAATTTCCACTACCTACATCATCAATACCCGGACCGGGAAGATCCTTTATCCGCCCCTCGAAAATATTTTCGGATACCAATGGACCAGGGACCAGCAGCATGCCTATTTCACCATCAGAAGCCAGAAGGATGTCGATCAGCAGCTCCCCCTGAAAACCTACCTCTGGAAAGTGGGCGATCCTGCTGAAAAGGCTCAGTTTATAGGAACCACGAAGGATGCAACCAACTCCTGGTTCATCTATGACAACCGGTACAGTGATGTCTCCTTTTTCGGTGAGAGCAATTTCAATTCGAACAGCTGCCGGATGAAGAAGACCGGTACTGCTGAAGAGGGAAGCCTCATTTATGAAAGCAAGGAGTTCCAGGCATATCCCTGGGCCATCGGTGAAAAGCTTTACGTGCTCACCAACGACCATGCGCCCAACTTCAGGTTCATGGTTGCAACCAAAAACAAACCCGGTTACAACGACTGGCAGACCCTGATCCCCGAAGGGCCCACCGTGATCCAGAACGTGGAGGTGTTAAAAGATGGCAGGCTGATCGTCCAGGATAAAATGGACATCCAGAGCCGGCTCACGCTTTTCTCGGCCGATGGAAAAAAGATCAAACCTATCGATTTGCCCGAAACCGGTAATGTCGATTATGTCAATTTCGACCGTGAAGAAGACTCTGTCTATATTTACATGAGCACCTTTACTTCGCCCGGGAAAATGTACGTCGCGTCGCCTTCCGATTTCAAATGGAGGTTGTATTATTTCAGGGAGATCCCCGTCGATATGACCAACATCACGGGAGAGATAAAATTCTACTATTCCAAAGACAGCACCCGGATTCCCTGCCTGGTTGTTCATCGGAAAGATATGGTTCCGGACGGCAACAACCCTGTTTTGCTCACGGCCTATGGCGGCTTCAACATCGGCATTTCACCCGGGTATTACGGATACTACGCCCCATTCATCAACCGGGGCGGCGTGGTTGTTGAACCCGGCATCCGAGGGGGCGACGAATATGGAGAAAAATGGCACAAAAACGGCATGCTGCTGAAGAAGCAAAACTGTTTCGACGACTTCAACGCCTGTGCCGAATGGCTTATCCGCGAAAAATATACCAATCCCGGCAGGATCGTAGCCGAGGGAGGCAGCAACGGTGGGTTGCTGATGGGCGCCATTGCTACCCAGCGGCCCGATCTTTACAAAGCGGTACTTTGCGGGGTGCCATTGCTCGACATGATCCGCTTTCATAAGTTCCTGATTGCCCGTTACTGGATCCCCGAATATGGCTCATCCGACAATGAGGCGGATTTCAGGAACATGCTTGCCTATTCTCCTTACCACCATATCCGCCAGGGAATCAACCTCCCCACGATGCTGATCAGGACGGGCGCCAACGACAGCCGCGTGGATCCGCTGCATGCCAAGAAATTCACCGCAGCCCTGCAGAATAACCCTGGCCAGATCAACCCTGTGATGCTCTTCATCGATTACAATGTAGGCCATGGTTCGGGCCAGGCTACCCGGCAGCGTATCGACAACATCATGGTCGATTTTGAATTCATCCTGAACCAGCTTGGGATCCAGTAAAGGTTCAATCTGTTATTTCCTGGAAAACAGGTAGTTCAAAACAGGACTACCTGTTTTTTTTTGAATCCACCCATTTTTTTTCAAAAACACTTGACATCAGGCAAAATTTGCAGTATTATTGCAAAATCATTTTGATATCATTTTAATATTATTAATTCAAACAGTATGGAAAAAGAAAAAGTGAGTTCAACCTCATCGGGATACTTTGGTGTTCTCATGGTGGTAGTGTTCTTAGCCCTGGGAATCTGCGGGCTTATATTTTACAACCAGTGGGTGCCAGGCATTGTCTTCTCGATGCTTTGCATCATTGCGGGGACCTTTTCCTCAGTCGGGCTTATGGTCGTGAACCCCAATGAATCGTCGGTGCTCGTTCTGTTCGGTGAATACAAGGGAACCATTAAATCAAATGGCTTCTTTTGGATCAATCCGTTATATGTAAAGAAGAAAATTTCGTTGCGTGCCCGTAACCTGAACCGTGAACCTATCAAGGTAAATGACAAACTGGGCAACCCCATCATGATCGGATGCGTGCTTGTATGGCGGGTTCGCGACACGTTCAAGGCTGCCTTTGAAGTGGACGATTACATGCATTTCGTCGATATCCAGAGCGAATCGGCTACCCGAAAACTTGCCGGTCATTACGCTTACGACAATTTTGACGATGAGCAGAAGGAGATCACCCTGCGTGCCGGAGGAGAAGAGGTTCACCTCGCCCTTGAACGGGAACTTTCGGAGCGGCTCACCATGGCGGGGATCGAAGTGCTCGAAGCACGCATCAGTTACCTGGCCTATGCTTCTGAGATCGCCGGTGCGATGTTGCGCCGCCAGCAGGCTACCGCGGTGGTGGCAGCCAGGACAAAGATCGTGGAGGGTGCTGTGAGCATGGTCGAACTGGCACTGGATCAGCTCAGCAAGAAAAATGTGATCGAGCTGGATGAGGATAAGAAAGCTGCCATGATCAGCAACCTGATGGTGGTACTTTGCTCCGACAAAGATACAACCCCGGTGGTTAACACAGGAACACTTCATCAGTAGCATTTTATGGCCACTAAAAAGGTTTTTATGCTCCGGGTCAATCCGGAAATCTACGAAGCGCTTGAGAAATGGGCGGATGATGAGTTCCGTTCGGTGAACGGGCAACTTGAGTGGATCATAGAGAAGGCGCTGAAAGAGGCCAAACGGAAACCGTTGGCCCGGGGCAAGGAGGAGGACAAAGAAATGAAAACAGTTTTTAATAAGACAAGAAATGATATTTAACCGTGGCAATTTTGGTTTATTTGCACGATACCGCAGGGATCCCGACCGGCCAATGGTAAAACCGGCTATGGGACCTGTTGACTGGTTGATTGAAGCAGTGGCTGTGTCAGGCCTGATGGTTTTTATCGGTTTTACGCTTTACAATTTCCCTCATTTACCTGATACGCTGCCGACCCATTTTAACGGGTCGGGGCAGGCGGATGAATTCGGGGGGAAGTCTACGTTTCTGATCCTGCCGGGGATAGCATGTTTCGTTTACATTCTGCTCACGCTGATCAACATGGTGCCGCACACGTTCAACTTCACTGTTAAAATCACCCCGGCAAATGCCAGGCGGCAATACACCTTGGCTACCCGGTTGATAAGGGTGCTTAAGACCAGCGTCATCTGGGGTTTCTGGTATATCAGTTTTTCAACGCTGCAGGTGGCAAAAGGTGCTGCGACCGGCATGGGGGTATGGTTTGTCCCGGTATTTCTCGGGTTTATTTTCATTCCGATCATTATTTTCGTGATCCAGGCCAGCCGAAGCAAATGACCCCGTCAGGGTGGGTGACCCCGTCAGGGTGGGTGACCCCGTCAGGGTGGGTGACCCCGTCAGGGTGGGTGACCCCGTCAGGGTGGAGGACCCCGTCAGGGTGGAGGACCCTGTCAGGGTGGAGGACCCCGTCAGGGTGAGGGACCCCGTCAGGGTGGGGCGGTGAGGCGGGCAAAAGCCCTTGCCGCTTCAAGTTCGGACTGATCGGGATGCCCGAGGGTAACGCTACGGATGCCGGCAAATTCCATCAGCACCGGGATATTGCTTGAACGGAGTTCATCAGCAAGCTGTTCAGACAATTCCCCCCGGCAATGAAACAATGCAACCAGTTCGCTTTTTGAACAGGCTGCCCTGCATTTGGCCAACTCCTTTTCCAATAAAGCCTGTTGCTGCGGATCTTCACTATCCGAAGGCATGGCATGGGTGACAAAAAGCGCGATCCTTTTCCCAGCCGCATGCGTGGTAATGAATTCCCTGGCAGGACCGGGAACCCCGAAACGTTTTACCGGAAATCCGATGAAGGTGAGATCATACACGCCCAGGGATTCAACTTCACTGAACGGTATCATGGTTTTATCTCCCGCAAGCGCCTCAAAAATGGCATCGGCAACCTTGCGTGTGTTGCCCGTTTCTGAATACCAGGTAACCAGGATTTTCATTGGATCCGCGGGATTCGTCATAAGTTTCGGCTCTTCAGGTTTAATTTTTCAAGTAACCCGTCCTTGTATACCAGCCCGACAGGGATCAGCTGACCCGCAACATCCACCTGGTTCCCATCAATCAGCCGGATCCGGTTAAAGGAGACGATAAAGGATTTATGCACCCTGATAAACAGGTTTTCAGGAATTTGCGTCATGAGGTTCCTGAACGTTTCATGGATAACCAGGGTTTTATCCTGGCAGTGAACGCGGATGTAATCGCCGGTTGATTCAAAGAAGAGGATGTCGTCAAAGTTGACCTTGTGAATCCGTTTATCAGCACGGAGGAGGATAAAATCCCTATCTGAATTATCGGATCCGCTTGTCTCCTGGTCCTTCTTTTTCCTGAACTCCGCCCACTCCGCTGCCTTGTTGACAGCCCGGATGAACCGTTCAAAGGAGATGGGTTTCAGCAGGTAATCCACCGCGTTTGATTCAAAACCTTCGGCTGCAAACTCGGGGTAGGCGGTGGTAAAAATGACGAGCAGCGGCTGGGTAAGGGTTTTTACGAACCGGGTGCCCGATAGCCGGGGCATGTTCACATCGAGAAAAATAAGATCAGCCGGATGGTCACGCAGGTAATCGCCGGCAGCCAGGGCATCAGAACATTCGGCCACCAGTTCCAGTGAAGGGCAGTCGGAGATATACTGCACCAGGATTTCCCTGGCCAGGGGCTCATCATCGACCACCAGGCATTTAAGTTTCATTTTCTGTAAAGATCAGCAATTCTGCTTTAAAACGATTTTCCGTCTCGGATATTTCAAACCGGTGTTTGCCCGGATAGGTCATGGCAAGCCGTTTCCGGAGATTTTCAAGCCCAATCCCGTGCCGGTCATCATCATGGATATCCTCAGCCTGGCCCTTGTTATTTTCCGCCACAAACAGGATGGAGCGCTCGTCAATGGTCCACACAACTGTAACAAATGCAGGCCCGGTATCACCCTTGATCCCGTGTTTGAAACTGTTTTCAATCAACGGAAGGAAAAGCAACGGCGCTATTTCCCGGGTTCCCGGCTCCCCGTTGATCTTCACATCAAAGGTGGCATTCGGGCCGGAGCGGATCTTCTGAAGACCTATGTAATCCAGCATGTGATCCAGTTCGGAGGCCAGTGGAACACGATCCCGGCGGGTTTCATAAAGGATATAGCGAAGCAGGTCCGACAGTTTAAGGATGGTTTCCGGTGCTTTATCGGACTTTCTGAGGACAAGTCCGTAAATGCTGTTGAGGCTGTTGAACAGGAAATGCGGGTTGACCTGGGCCCGCAAAGCCTGCAATTCCGCCTCCGACCGCTCCTTCTGAAGCTGCATCAACTGACTCCTGGTCTCGACCAACAGGAAATATCCTTTCGATAGCTTGAAAAGACTGGTAATTCCGATGAAAGCCACCATGAATTTCAAAATATCGGCAAACCTGAAATAGGAGATAAAATAGTAACCGGGGAGGAAAAAATCAATCAGGTGCGTAAAGGTCAGCTGGTTCAGCATGGTGCCTGCAAAAATACAGGCAACCAGTAACACGCCATAGATTAAGTATTTTCCCCTGTTTAAAAAACAGGGGATTAAAATGACTAGGTTAACATAAACTCCAAGGGCAATGGTAAGCAGGAATACCAGGGTATAGATGCGGTCGGTCGGCTGGATCTCACTTGAACTGGAAAAAACATGAACCAGGATGTACCAGGACAATCCCCAGAAAGCAAGGTGCTGGATGATCCTGCCCGGGACAGATTTCTGGAGAAAGTCCATATTCATCGCAGATCGGTTTTTGTCAACTCAAAAGTAAAGTCTTTTTTGAATGCCTGCGGATCATCGGAATATTTAAGCATGAATTTCTGAAGATCATCGGTTGAGGCTGTGAGAACGACCTGGAAGTTGTCATTGTTGGCTTTATCATCGCTGTAAGGAATTTTCTCATGCGCAATGCGGATCTTGTTTTCCTTGAACAGACCGATCAGCCACTCCTCGTTGAACCACTGGATAATCATCTTCCCTGATGCCAGGTCAACCCTGGCGACCGTATGCATCGGGACCAGGTGGGAATTCATCAGCTCGGTACCTCCCTCCACTTCCAACGGATAGAAATCAAGAAAGAACCGGTTGTTCAGTTTAAAAAGGTGCACGGAGAATTTTGAAGTTCCTTTTTTGTCTGAATAGGTAATCCGGTAGGCATTTTCCGGAACTTCCGGTTTAAACAGCCCGCTGATCCTGGTGCCATGCTCAATTTTCCATTCTGAGGAATCTTTCCCGGTCCAGGTTCCCAGTAACTCTTGCTTGAATACTAGTTCGTCCTCCTTGTAGAAAGGATGTAGTGATTTTACAAAACAACCGGAGAGAACAAAAATGATCAACCCTGTCAATAAAATGTTTTTCGCTTTCATGTGTCGTTTTATTTAATTGTTTAACGATACAAAGAAACTACAGCCGCGTACCATAAAAAATGTTTTTCGTCAAACATCACTCAACCTTCGATAAACAACATCAACAAAAACCCAACCTCCAAGCCACAGGAATGGAACTCCTGCGGAGTTCGTATTTCGCTACCTCGCTACCTCACTTCCTCCCTGCCTAAACCCTTGCTCCCATGATCATCCCCCCGATCATCGGGATCATCCACATGATCCATACGAAGATGCTGAAGCGGTGAAAGGTGCCGATGCGCTTTTCATCGTTGTGCCAAAGCACCCAGGTGGCCCAGGTTGCATGAAAAAGCATCAGCACGATGGCCGTCATGCCGGTAATGCCGTGGAAGTTGAATTTGAACAGGGCCCCTCCGACTTCGGCCATGGCACTGGTGCCGATGGTATCACACACGAGGCCAAGCCAGAAGAGCCGGGTGTGCCACCATTTCAGCCGAAGCTGGATCCGTTCGGCCCAAACGCCGATGGTATAGAGCACCATGGCGAGGTTGATGAAAACAATGGCGAAAATCAGCATGGTATGCATATGTAGTAAATTAGCAGGTTATCTAACCAGTTCAACAATTCCCCGGTCGGTCACAGGGTTATCTGCAGGAGTTCCGGGATTGTTTTTGTAGCGGATTTTCCAGATATACGATCCGGCAGGGCAGTATTGCCCCTGTTTTATCCCGTTCCAGCCTGCGGCCACGTTGTTTGATTCAAAGATCAGTTCGCCCCAGCGGTTGAAGATCTGCATACTGAATCCGGTTATCGCATCAGGGTTCGCGAAAACCCTGAAAACGTCATTCAGGCCATCCCCGTTTGGGGTAAATGCATCAGGAACATAAAGGTTTTTGGTACAATCCTTTACCAGGATGGAGTCGGTTGCCTTACATCCCAGCGAATCGGTCACCACGACCCGGTATATGCCTTCGCCGGTAATGTCCATAAACCGGCTTGTACTGCCATCATGCCAAAGGTAGCCGGCAAAACTTTCCCCGGCATCCAGGGGAGGATTTATCCCGGCACATAAAAAATCCTTATCTGTAAGGTCCACAGTTGGACCTGCTGCGGCTTTCAAAGCCACCGGAACCGAAGAAACGACAGGTTGTGCAACGCAGGAAAGAGAGGAAGTCAGGTTGCATGTTACGGGTTGTCCCGGCAACAGGGTATTGATATTGAAAACCGGGTTGTTTCCCTGCTGTACCCGGTTACCGTCGACCAGCCATTCGTAAACCGGTGACGGTCCTTCATTGTTTGCCTCAGCTTTGAAAGTCACCGGGGTTCCAGGGCAGATCTGCAGGTGGTTTGCCGCTACGGCCACCGTTGCCTCGAGCGAGGATGAGATGGTAATCTTCAGGGTATCGGAGATGGCAGGGTTGTTTTGAACACAGGTCAGGTCGGATGACACTACACAATAGATCACATCGCCGTTGGTGGGGTCATCCATGAACACCGGTCCGTTTCCTCCCATTTCATTTCCATTGAGGTACCACTGGAATGAAGGGGAAATACCGCCGTTTCTCGGTGCAGCCGTGCAGGTCACGGTAGTTCCCTCGCATACGGAGATGCCCGGGCTGGCAGAAAGGGTCACACTGACAGGCAGCGCCGGAGTGAGTTCCATGACGACCATGTTGGACGTGGCCGGACTACCCGAAATGCATGGTTCATTAGTCGAAACGATGCATTCCACATTCTCGCCGTCTGCCGGTGCATAGGTAAAGGTGTCACTGCTGGCGCCCACATTCATCCCGTTCACTTTCCATTGATATACCGGGGCACTCCCGGCATTCATGGGCGCTGCCCTGAATTGTACCGGTTTACCAGTGCATACGGGGTTTTCGCTGGCAGTAATGCTGACGCTGACCGGAAGTGCTGAGCCAACCAGCATGACGATGTTGTTGGATGATGCCGGATTCCCTGATGCACATGAGGCGTTTGAAGTGAGCCTGCAGGATACAATGTCGCTATTTGCCGGGATGTATGTATAGGTTTGACTGTTGGTCCCCGCCGGCGCTCCGTTAACCTTCCATTCATACTGAGGCGCAGTACCGGGGTTGTAGGGATCAGCCGTGAACTTGACGGAAGTCCCCGTGCACACCGGGTTTTCGCTGGCGCTGATGGTCACATTTACAGGGAATGCCGACCCTACCGACATGGTGAGGGCGTTTGATGCGGCAGGGTTACCGGTGGCGCACGTTGCGGTGGAAATAAGTTTGCAGGTTACAATGTCGCCATCCAGGGGGATATAGGAATAAGTTGTGTTATTTGCTCCGGCAATGCTCCCGTTGACTTCCCATTGGTACACCGGCGCGGTTCCCGGGTTTATTGGGGAGGCAAAGAAATCAACAGCGGTTCCGGTACAAACAGGATTAGCGCTGGCCGTAATATCAACATGCACGGGAGCGTCAGGTAAAACCGTTACGGTAGCCTGGGCGCATGCCGAAACGCCGCAGGCATTCTCCCATTGTGCGTAGTAGGTGGTTGTAACGCTGGGCGAAAGGATCGTAATGCTGTTATTCGGCGTTCCGCCTGTACCTAGCAGGGTGGCTCCGCAGCCACCTGTATACCATTTCAGCGTGGTTCCGGAACCGCCGTAGGCCGAAAGGGTTATGTTTCCGGGATCAGCCGCACAGAAATTATCCCGGTCGGTAGTTGCCGAAGCCGGTGTAACCGCAACAGGATTGGTGACATGCACCGATCCGAAGGAGGTTTCGTTGTAAGCCCTGCCGCGTGCCTGGTTGTAGTCATTGCCCATGGGATCAGCGGCGTAGCGAAAGGCATAAACCTGGTAGTAAAGCCCGGTGGCACAGGGTACCGGCGAATTATCCACGAAGCTCAGGGTTTGGGAAGAGGGCAGGATGGCGACCACCGTGGCTCCGCCAAGGAGATCACCCGGCCCGTAAGTATGCCCGTCGACCGGGGTCCCGAAAACATTGACGGTATTCTTTAAAAGGACGTATCCCTCAACCCCGTCGCCCGGGAATGGATCTTCGGCGGCATTCCATGCCAGGGTTACCTGGGTATTGCCTGCATTGGCCGTTGCAGTGAGCTGGGGATTAACCCACCGGGGTTGGCGTACCAGCCGCCAGTAATCGCTGTTGGCACTGGAAGTGGAGGTACAGTTTGGAAGTCCGAAAGAGAGGTCTGTGCTGCTTTTCGCTGTATAATTTGTACCATCCTGGGGGGAAAGGTATCCATATTCATCAACCTTGCCTCCCGGGCAAACAAAAACCGCATCGCCATCGTTGAGGCCGGCCTTGTGGTTGAGTTTGGGGTATGAAAGCGGGGGCCAGCTTGTTCCGAAAGCGGCTTTGTGCCCGAGGGCATGAACAAACGTTCCTGAGGCATTCAGCAACTCGAGCAAATCACCGGCAGCCGCGATGTTCAGGGTATTGCCCGCATACAGGGGGGCTGTTCCGAATGAACCGCCGGTGAACCAGGAAACGTTATTTGCAGAAACTTCCACATAGCCATACGACTTGCCCGTGTTGGTTGGGTGGGTTGTCCCGGATGAACCAACCTGCCTGTGCCAGATCATGATGATGGTCCCTGCGCGCATGTTGTTCCAGAAGGGGATGTTGTTGAATGTTATACCTGGCTGGAAGGTGGTTTGTGCAGCATTGTTGTCCTGCAGCGACCAGTTCCGCATATCAATGTTATCGGCAACAACGAGCAATTCTGTCCATTCGTCCCTCGGATCGGCCATGTTCAGGTAACTGCTGATCAAAACGGAAGAATCGCTTGCCAGGCCAACTGCCGACCTGGACCCTGACAGAAGAACTTGTTCGGGGATATTGCTGTTTTGTGCAAGCACAGGAGAATGCGGGAACAGGCAAAGCACAAATAAAATCACGGTGAAACACCAGCTCATTTTTTTCATGATCTCCCTGTTGCTTTTCCTGACCATGTTGACTGTTACAGGATATCCGCCCCGCTTGTCAACCGGGTTACACGGTCGATCAGCCCTTGCAGATGTTCCTGTTCGGTGGAGTTCGGGTCTTTCATCTCACGGAACATGGTACAGGGTAAATCGGCACATTTGCCGCAATCGCTGTAGTGCAGCTTATTGACAGAACAGTCGTACAGCGGGCAGGTTTTTGATGGCACATGCTCCTTTGCCCAGAAGGTTTCCCCTTTCACAGCATGACAACCATTGCATTGGGTACCATAAAATTCACAGTCGGAACAGACAAGGCCGCAGGCAGATAAAATCATAGGATGGATTGTTGATGTTCCCGCAAAGTTAAATAAATAATGCGGCAGAGAAACAGCGACGCAGGGCTGCCGATACAAATTTAGGGTGCGTTTTTTTTAACATTTGATTTTTTTATATATATTTACCCTCCGTTTTACCATCGGATTCATTAGGTATTATCACTTAAATCAGCCATTTATGAGAAAATTGATTTTTGTCATTGCTGTTATGCTTGTTTCGTCGGTCTATGGCCAGGCTCCTTTGCCACCCAAAAAAACAGGGAAAGCCAAGCCTGCCGCTTCAACCCCGGCTGCCGAAGCCCCGGTTTCAAAAACAGCGGCCAGCGATATATCAGCCGTTGTGAGGGTGTTCAATCAATGGGGATATATCGATAAAACAGGCAAATATGTCATCAACCTTCAGTTTGACGATGCCAAACCCTTCTCGGGTAACCTGGCCCGGATAAAAAAATCGCGTGACTGGGGGTACATCGATGCAAAAGGCACTTATATCATCAATCCCCAATTCGACCGGGCTGAAGATTTTAGCGAGGGACTTGCCAGGGTTGTCAAATTCAGGGAATGGGGGTATATCGTGAAATCGGGAATCTTTGCTATAAACCCGCAGTTCAATGATGCAGGTGATTTTATCGATGGCATCGCCATCGTTAGAAAGGGGTCCCAGTGGGGAATCATCGACACCAAAGGCAATTTCGTGGTAAATCCTCAGTTTGCCGAGCTTGCACAATTTTCAGAAGGGCTGGCCCGTGCCCGGTTGGGCAGGGAGTGGGGTTATATTGATCGCGCTGGAAAATGGATCATTAATCCACAGTTTAATGAGGCAAGTGATTTTGACGGTGATCTGGCATGCGTGAGGAAGGGAGGCGATTGGGGATATATTGACAAGTCGGGTACATTTTCCATCAATCCCCAGTTTGAGGATGCCGGTAATTTCTTTAACGGACTGGCACGGGCGAAAAAAATGAGGCAATGGGGTTATATTGATAAAAAAGGAACCTGGATCATCAACCCGCAATTCGATGATGCCGGTGATTTTGCCGAAGGGCTTGCGCGCGTCAGGAAAGGGCGGGAATGGGGTTTCATTGATGCCTCGGGGAGTTATTCGATCAATCCGCAGTTTGACAACGCTGAAAATTTCAATGGCGGAATCGCCCGCGTTAGAAAAGGAACCCAATGGGGCTTTATCGGCAAAACCGGCAATTATGTGATCAATCCCCAGTTTGATCTTGCACATGAATTTATCAACGGGTTTTCCCTCATCCGGAAAGGCACCAAATGGGGATTTATCAATTCCACAGGAAATATTGTAATCGACTGTACATTCCACGAAGCAGAAGATTTTTCAAAATAGGGAAAGTGTTTTTTCCCGGTTAGCGGGCTGTTTTACCGGATGCAACGATTTTTGAATCTTTGCCTGTCAGGAGCCAGAACCAGATGCCGCTTTTATTTCCTGCAACCTTCGCCATGCCTGCCGTAACGGGCCATGTTCCTGTGATTTCGCCATTTGCGGCGTAGAAAGAAAGTGATCCGTCCCCCTGGTAATTCACGAAGCGGATGGCCCCTGAATCGTCGGGACCCGTCATAGTTATTAATTTTGTTTCCGCCCTGTGGGCATGAACCCCGACCGTTGTTATTACTACATGGTGAACCACCGAATCGCAAAAGCAAATGTTGCAGGCTTTCAGTTTGACAGGATATGATCCCGCGGCCTGGTATACATGTACGGGTTCAAACAAGGCTGATGTTTGGCCATCACCGAAGTTCCAGAGCCAGGTTGCTGCCCCGGAACTGAGGTTGTGCGTGAAAAGTGTGTCGGATGAAACATTCGTTGTAAAAGCTGATGCCGGAATGTCGTTGTTCAGGTTCCAATAGTTACTGTAGCTGAAGGTGATTGAATCGGCTGCGTGTTGCAGCAAGGCGGCGGTATCGGCAGTGAGGCCGGCTGTGAATGAAAGTCCGTGGGAGTGTTTCCCGAACATCGCATCGTAGAAAACGCAGGCAGCCAGGTATGAGCCTTTCAGGTTTGGATGGGAATCGTCGGCATCGTGCAGCACTATGCCGGTATTATTGATAACAATCCGCCAGGCTTCACCAACCGGGGCTATCCAGGCCGAGAGTGAATCGGCAATTTTCTTATAGGCCACAGTCAGGGAATCTTGCATCTGGTTGAAATCGGCAAACGCCGGACTGCAATAGTTCGGAGTGAAACACTGGGTGCCCCCGAACCTTCGTCCCCAGGTGAGGTAAAAAAGGAGCCGGCTGCAGGGGTTTGCCGACTTAATGGAATCATGTAGCACCATGGAGGCCGGGTACATGCAGCTGTCGCGAAGGCGTGCGATGGCCGGCGTTTGGCTTTGTTCCTGGAGGATCACGAAATCCCAGCTGTAGCCACTGATCATAGCCAGGCTGACCGAATCGGCTACATGCGCATCGGGGCGCCAGCCAAGCGTATATCCTCCGGGCGTATGGCTGCCGAAAAAGAGGGAATCGCCTGATGAATGCGCCAGTGCAGCAACCAGGAACGGGAGGTTATTCACATAGGTATAACTGTTTCCCAGGAAAAGGGCTTTCCGTTGGAGCGGTTGCGCCGAAAGGTGGATGCAGACCAGGAGGCTGAGGCAGCATGACAGCGTCAAGGTTTTTAAAAAGCGGGAACCGGTATTAATTGGCCTGTACAAGGTAATAGTTTTTCTTCCCCTTCTGGATCAGGATATACTTCCCGTTTAGCAGGCAGGCAGGGCTCATCGCAAAGGATTCATCAACCTTAGCCTTGTTCACCTGCACTCCGCCTTCCTTAAGCATTCTGCGGGCTTCCCCTTTGGATGGAAAAATATTTGTCTTATCCGTGAGGAAATCGACGATGTTCAGCGAATCTGCTATTTCGCTTTTAGCTATTCCGCTTTGCGGCACACCTTCAAAAACAGAAAGCAGCGTCTCTTCCGACAGTTTCATCAGGGTTTCAGCGGTTCCTTTTCCAAAGAGGATCTCTGAAGCTTCGATCGCAGCCTGCAGGTCTTCTTCCGAATGTACCCTGATAGTAATCTCCGTTGCAAGGGCTTTCTGCAGGATGCGCAGGTGCGGCGCCTCTTCATGCAGGGCCTGGAGGTTTTCAATCTCCTCTCGTGAAAGGAGGGTGAATTTCCGGATGTACTCCGCTGCATCGGCATCACTGGCATTCAGCCAGAACTGGTAAAATTTGTAGGGCGATGTCTTTTTGGGATCAAGCCACACGTTGCCTGATTCGGTTTTCCCGAATTTGCCGCCGTCGGCTTTGGTGATGAGGGGGCAGGTAAGGGCGAAGGCATCTCCGCCCAGCTTACGGCGGATCAGTTCGGTTCCCGTCAATATGTTTCCCCATTGGTCAGAGCCGCCCATCTGGAGCTTTACGCCCTTATGTTCATAAAGCCAGCAGTAATCGAATCCCTGTACGAGCTGGTAACTGAATTCGGTGAACGAGATACCGCTTCCCGATTCCATGCGTTTTTTCACGGAATCCTTGGCCATCATGTAGTTTACGGTAATGTGCTTGCCTACATCCCTGAGGAATTGCAGAAAGCTGAAATCTTTGGTCCAGTCGTAGTTGTTGACCATCTCAGCGGAGTTTTCCCCGCAATTGAAATCGAGAAATTTTTCAAGTTGTTGCTGGATGCAGTTTTGATTGTATCTGAGCACGGGTTCGTCAAGCAGGTTCCGTTCTTCGGATTTTCCCGAAGGGTCGCCGATCATGCCCGTTGCTCCACCGACCAGTGCAAAGGGTTTGTGGCCGGCCCGCTGCAGGTGGACCAGCATCATGATCGAGGCCAGGTTGCCGATGTGCAGGGAATCGCTGGTAGGGTCATACCCGATATAGGCGGGAGTCATCTCTTTCAGCAATTGTTCTTCAGTTCCGGGGGTCAGGTCATGGATCATTCCACGCCAGCGCAGCTCTTCGATAAAATTCATTTCTCAGGTTTTTTGCAAAAGTATGAAAAATGACGGATAAGTTCACCGACCACCCCGTCAGGGTGGTGGACCCCGTCAGGGTGGTGGACCCCGTCAGGGTGGTGGACCCCGTCAGGGTGAATTTCACCGGGAGTGTAAACTGAACCCTTACCGGCACACCTCTTTGCGAACCGGGATTCCACCTGGGCATAATTTTCACCACCCGGAGGGCCTCTTCATCACACCCGCCCCCGATCCCGCGCACCACACGGATATCGGAAACAGTACCATCTGTTTCCACGATAAAAGTCACGTAGACTTTCCCCTGGATTCCCTGCTCTTTTGCCTGGTCAGGATAATGGAGGTTTTCACTGAAAAATTTCAACCGGGCCTCCTCTCCCCCCGGGTATTGCGGCTGCTGCTCAACAACGACATAGACCTCGCCTCCCGGGTTCATTTCCAGGACCTCCTGCTCCGGATTCGTCTCCTCTATGGGAGGGTTCCATGCAACCCGGGTCGGGTCGCCTCCAGATTGCAGATGCAAGCCTGCTCCAGGCGCATTTCCGCCCTGCGTAGGTTGAGCTTTCGGTTTCATACCGGCCCTCTCGTTTTGGCTTGGCGCTGAAGCCGGGGTTACGTCCGCCGGGGAGTTAAGTCCCTGTGCTTTTGGTGCAGGGTTGGTTTGCTGACCGGGCAATGCTGGCCGGGATGTCGGAACTGACGGCCTGGTTTGTTCCCGGACGGGAACCATAGAAAACCGGATCGTCACGATGGCCGACACCACGAAAAGCACCATGACTGCGGTGAAAAAAAACCAGAACCAGCCGGAACCGGGTTTCTTTACAGTGGTATTGCCGGGCCCGGACCGGTACCCCGACTTTGCCGCAACCTGCAGGTTCATGGAAGCGATCTGTGCATCAAAGCCCGCCATATCGTTATGGAGGAGATATTCTTTAAGTCCCTCAGCAGCCCCGCGGCAAAGGTCGCATTCTGCAAGATGCGCCCTGACCCCGAGAACCTGTTCAGCGTCAAGCCCTCCCGATGCCAGCCGCTGCAAGGCGGTTTCGCTGCAGCACCCGCTCGCTGTGAAAAGTTCGCTATGTATCTTGTTTGCCGCCATCTTCCAGCATTTTTTTCAGGTTTCTCTTTCCATTCTGAATATAACTTTTCACGTAATTCAGATCATACCCGGTCGACTGAACAATTTCCGCGTACGATTTGTTTTCAAGGTAAAAGAGCTCAATGCAGATTTTCTGCTCCGCGTTTAACCGGCTGACCGCATCCGGCAATGCTTCCGCCTTCATCTCCGGCCATTCCTTTGAACCGGGATCCCCGGGCAGCGAAAATTCCATCAAATCCTGCTCCAGCGCGGCCAGCGTTCACTCCACAGCCCTTGATTCAGCATTCCTGTGCCGCAGTTCCATCAGGCAATGGTTCTTCGTAACGGTACAAATCCATGATTTAAAGTTCCTGACATCTTCAAACGAGGGCCGCATCATCAGCTTTTCGAACACCTTCATTATGGCATCCTTTGCCTCCTCCTCTTCCTTAAGAATGTTGAAGGCCACCGCGAAAAGCAGACCCAACCTGCTTTTCAATTTCAGGAACATGCTTTTACCGTTTATTGTTTTCCCTGGTGTTCTCCAGGAACATCGTTTGTGAAATTATTAAATATATTGATTGATCAACATAGGAACCGTAATACTTGTCATGCATTTAACCACAAAGGCGAAAAAGGACACACAAAGGCGAAAAAGGAGATCGCAATATAATAAGCCATTTGTTATGCTTGGCGTCTGTTTTTGCGCCTATTATGGAATTTCTCACAGAAATGCATCCTACTGGAAAAATCCATAAAAATGAGCTCCCTTAAACAATTATTTTTCATCGGCCTGGTGATATTGAATGCATGCAACACAACGACAAACCCCGGGCAAACAACTGAAGAGAATCACGACATCCCCCGTCAAAATTCTGAAAAAGTTGTTGGAACACCGCTGGCAACCGGGACACAGTCTTCCCTGCAGCCTTTACCAGGAAACAGCAGAAGGGTGATCCCTTCCGTTTCTGTCAAAGCATCCCCCGACACTGCCGGGAACAGCTGCCTGGCAGCCTCTGATAAGCCATTGCAACTGGAAAAACCATTCCAGCAGATCGTGTTCAGGAATGATCATGACACCACGATCAGGCTGCAGGAAGGAACCGTCCTGAGGTTCCCGGCCCATATATTTATCTTTGAAGGAACAAACAAAGAGGTAAAAACACCCGTCACCCTACTGGATGGTCTATCTCGAGGCAACCTCGGAGGGGAAAACCTGCATTCCGGTCCCGGGAAAGTCCTTTGAACTCCGCTTTCCCTATCCTGGTGACACGAAGGAAATGCGGCTCTTCGACGGGTATGAAGATGAAAACGGGAAAATATCCTGGAAACCAGCCACGCCGGAACCCTGCAACGAGATTTTTACCGTGGTCGAAGACCAGCCTGGATACCCGGGAGGCGAGACCGCCATGTATGCCAATTTCATCAATAACATCCGGTACCCAAAAGAGGCGAAAGAGCTGGGTATTTCGGGAACAGTCTTCCTTACCTTTATTGTCGAAAAGGACGGTTCATATCCTGATATCCGGAAAACTCGGGTGGCTGAACTGCGA
The DNA here is from genome assembly GCA_903913885.1 of uncultured Bacteroidales bacterium. Taxonomy (GTDB): domain Bacteria; phylum Bacteroidota; class Bacteroidia; order Bacteroidales; family FEN-979; genus CAIVAT01. The sequence continues at coordinate 27,800 of CAIWMX010000060.1, forward strand.
CCGCTTTATCATCTTCAGCAATCCGCTGATAACGTTCAATATTGAGGATGACCATCCTGAAGAATCGGATATGGCGATGATCTACCGGAACGTCCGCGTGGTTCTCACGCCTTCATGGATCAGAAACGGGAAATTTGCATTCCCTGGGGTCCCGCAAAATGAAAAGGTAACGATCGTTGCAACCAGGCACAGGCAAAACAGGTTCTTTCTGGCAACCAGGGAAACGGTAATCTCAGCCAGTCCCGAACCGCAGCTGGATTTTAAGGAGGTAACTGAAAAACAATACAGGGATGCTATCGACGGGCTGAGCCGTTGAATTTGTTCCCGGAATTTCTTTGCACGGACTTCCTGGACGATCCGATGAAATAAATCAAAACCAGCACCAACCCCGATAATATCACCGGCACACACCGCAGGATAATCCTGTCGGATTGATCCAGGTGAAGCAGAATGTAAAGGAGGGTAAACACAATGGCAATCACACCGGCGATCAAAAGAATATTCAGGAATAAGAAGCTCATTTTCCCTTTTCCAGTGTGAGGTTCAGTCATAGTTCAGCGAGTTTATGATAAAAGATATAAGACGTTACCAGGATTCCCAGTACTGCGAGGGGGAAGATGGCCTCGCCACCAAACCCGTCAACCGCCCAATGGCTGATGCATGCAAAAAGAAAGTCGAAAGCAAAGCCAGCATAAGCCCACTCTTTTATACGACCGGGGATTTGCGGGATTACCAGCGCCAATGCGCCCAGGACTTTAAAAACGGTGAGCGCGATGCCGAAATAGACGGGATATCCCAGGTGCTGAATGCCTTGCCTGGCCATTTCCGTCTGAGAAGTTAATGCCGGCATCACCCCTTCAAACAGGAAAATGATCACCGTTGCAGTCCAGAAAATGATTTTATTTTTTTTCATATAGTGAACTTGTTTTTAACGTGGATAAATAATGCCCCTGGATTCCGGGGTTAGTGTACAAATTGTTTGGCGTAATATTTGGCCGTGAGCTTTTCGCCTGTGGCCTTTTCGATCATTTCATTCCAGTACCACCGGCTGCCGGGCATGAAAATTTTCTCCTTCAAAAATGCGCCAACCGCCTTATTGCCTGCAAAACTCTGGAATTTGTAGTCGTCCGATTTAATGACCGTTCCTACAATATGATAATAGAGCTGTGAAGCAAGGAGTTCGCCCAGCAGGTAGTTGTGGTAGTAGCACGGGTAGGTGGCGATGTGGATCTTGGTGGCCCAGTCGGGTTCATTGCGGCCGGCCGGGCGTTTGAGCAGCTGGTATTTTTCAACCAGGTCCCACCAGAATTTGTTGAGATCCTGTTCGGGATTTTCATACATCCCCTTTTCGAAACGGTACATCACCTGCGCCCAACGGCTGAAGACAAGCTGTTCAAGACGCATGCTCTTGAAACTGTTTTCAGCAATTTTCTGTTTTTCCGCTTCCGTAATGCCGGTCATATCTTTAATCCACTGGGGGTTTTTGGAGAAACGTCCGAACATCATGGCAATGGCTTCAGTGGTGAAGGTATGCGCCGGGTCGCGCAAAACGAAGGGCAGACCGGTGTCGATGTTCTTGTCATAAACGGCATGCCCGAACTCATGGAGCATGGTATTCATCCATTTCGCGTTTGGCTTTATATTGCATAGTACGCGCACATCGCCTTCGTTGTCGAGGTCGGTGCAGAAGGCATGCTGGTTCTTTCCCGGTTTTTCGTAAAGATCGCTTTTCTTGATCATATCGCCGATGGGAAGGCCGATCCCCTCGTAAAAGCCGGTGGTGAGGGTTTCAAGGTTCTTATCCTTGTAGTATTTGTCAAGGTCGACATCATAAATTTTCGGGGCTTCCTGGAAAAAGCGGTCCTGGTAATTCCAGGGCATGAGTTCATCGCGGCTCTTCAGGCTGTAATAAGAGACGAAATAGGTGTCGATATCCCCCTTGACCTGCGCAAAAGCAGTTTTGGTGAGGCTGTCGAGTTCGTTGAATAACTTGCTAACGTCGTGAGGATCCTGGTCGCTCAGCGTGAGGCTCATCTCATGGTAATTCCTGAATCCAAGGTCCTTTGCCACCTCGTTGCGGAGTTTTACCAGCTTTCTGATATCATCGGCCACCACGGGGCCGATCTTTTTCTGCGCTTCCCACACCTCCTTCTGATAACCGACATCTTTGGAGGTTTTCAGGATATCTTCCACATCATTGTCCGACAACATTTTTCCCCTCACCTCCGTGCGGAAATTGCCATATTTCTGTTCGATCACGGTACCCATGCGCACCATGGCATTCAGTTTCGCCGTGTCGGCCTTCGCCATCAGGAACGAGCGGTAAAGCACGTCCAGTTCGCGGTTGAGCAGGCTGTCGGTGATCATCCCCGAAACCTTGATCTCCTCCAGCTTTTTCAGCGAGGCCTTATTGGCATAGAGCGCCATCATTTTCAGGTTCAGGTCCTCGGAAATCTTAAAATCCTCCTTCTTCCCCGAAATCGCCGCATTCCACGACGCCAGCGCTGTTTCCTTGTACAAAGGGATCAGCACCGAATCATGCTTGTGTATAAAATCAGTCAGTTCGTTCTTCATCTTTTCCTGTTTGGAATTACAACCCGCCAGCAACAGCAGCGAAATAACAAAAAAATAAAAATTTTTCATTGTTTGCATTGTTTACATTGTTTTCATTGTTTGCATTGCATGCATTCCTGCATTCCTGCATTCATTTAAAGCGTTTCCCATGTTGATCCCTCTTTCCCGTCCTTCACAGTAATATGCAGCTTCTGCAGCGTATCACGGATCTGGTCCGACGTGCCCCAGTCTTTGGTTTCGCGCGATTTCTGGCGGATGGCCAGGATCAGCTGCATCAGCCCGTCGACCGTTTCGCGCTGGTCATTACCCTTTTCGTCCTTCAGCCCGAGGATATCAAATAAGAAGGTGTCAAATATCTCCTTCAGCACAACCAGTTCATCCGGAGATAAAGTCTCCTTTTTGTCCGCCGCCGAATTGATGATGCGCACCCCTTCAAACAGGCTGGCTATCACCATCGGACTGTTAAAATCATCATTCATCGCCGAATAACATTCCTGCCTCAACAACGCAACTCTCCCCTCTCCCCCTGGGAGAGGGGTCGGGGGTGAGGGATTTGTGCCCTGGAGAGGGGTCGGGGGTGAGGGATTTGTACCCTGGAGAGGGGTCGGGGGTGAGGGATTGATGTCCTTCAGCGGGGTCGGGGGTGAGGGATTAACTGCTATCATCCTCCCCAATGTCTCATACGCCGCCAGCATCTTTTTCAACCCCTTCTCCGCCGCCTGCAATGCCTCGTTCGAGAAATCAAGGGTGCTGCGGTAATGGGCCTGAAGGATGAAAAAGCGGATGGTCATGGGGCTGTAGGCCTGGTCGAGCAGACGGTGCGACCCGGTGAAAAACTCCTCCAGGTTAATGAAATTCCCAAGCGACTTGCCCATTTTTTGTCCCTGGATGGTCACCATGTTATTGTGCATCCAGTATTTTACCGACTCATGGCCGATGGCGGCCTGGCACTGTGCTATTTCCGACTCGTGGTGCGGGAAAAGCAGGTCCATCCCGCCGCCATGGATGTCGAAATAATTTCCAAGGTATTTTGTACTCATGGCCGAACATTCGAGGTGCCATCCCGGGAAGCCCTCGCTCCAGGGCGACGGCCACCGCATGATGTGCTCCGGCTGGGCTTTTTTCCAGAGGGCGAAATCGGCCGGGTGGTGTTTCTCATCCTGCCCTTCCAGGGCACGGGTGTTGGTCATCAGGTCGTCGAGCACGCGCCCCGAGAGTTTCCCGTATTCAAATGTTTTGCTGTATTTTTCCACGTCGAAATAAACCGAACCATTCTCCACGTAGGCATAGCCCGCATCGAGAATCTGACCGACCATGCGGATCTGCTCGATCATGTGGCCCGAAGCCCGCGGTTCGATGCTCGGGCGCTTCACGTTCAGCGAATCCATGAAGATGAAATAGCGGTCGGCGTAATATTGGGCGATCTCCATCGGCTCCAGTTGCTCGAGGCGTGCCTTCACCGCGATTTTATCGTCCCCTTCATCGAGGTCGGCCACAAGATGCCCTACATCGGTGATGTTCCTGACATAGCGAACCTTGTATCCCAGGTGCAGCAGGTACCTGAATACAAGGTCGAAGGTAATGGCCGGCCGGGCGTGACCCAGATGCGGATCCCCGTAAACAGTGGGCCCGCAAACATACATGCCGGCAAAGGGCGGGTTGATGGGTTCAAAAAGTTCCTTCTTCCGGGAGAGGGTATTGTAAAGGTTAAGCTGGTTTTCCATACGACATGCAATTCTGTCGCAAAGGTAGGAATAATTTAAAAGGGTATTTATTGCTTTTCCTTTTTGCAGATGAGCTGGATGGCCCACTTGCCCGACTGCGCCGAAGGAGGCAGCCCCCCGCCCGGGTAGATCCATTGCCCGGCCATGAAAAAATTATCCAGGCCCGGCAAAGTCATGTCCAACGTTTTTCCGAAGTTTTTCGCGGCAGGGATAAATCCCTCGTATGAACCATTCCAAACGCCCGTGTATCTCACGGTGGTCTTCGGGGTGGCCACATCCGCCACTTCTATAAAATCCCCGATCCCGGGATACTGTTGTTCAAGCATCCTCTCCGCATCCTTCCTGATCCTATCCTTTTCCTCCTTATAAGCCACTCCCTCCAGGTTTTGCCATACTTCCCAGGGGCTTTCAAACCTGATGATGATGACCGTTTTTCCTTCGGGGGCCATGGTTGGGTCGAAGGAATAGTTCATCAGCACGAAGTTGTTTTTCAGCGTGGTTGATCCAATTGTCTTCCCTTTGGCCAGGATGGCCATGACCGGGAATTTTTCCGGCACCGATTTGCTTATACCAAACGAAACCTGGACAAGCGGTGTAAAAAGTTTCCAGGAATCATAGGCCTTTTTTACGGGCGGCGGCAGGAAGCGGCCCCCGAGCATGGAATAGAGGGTGGAGCGGCCATCGGCAGCGCTGATAACGTAGTCGGCTTTTAACACGGTGCCGTCGGCGAGGGTTACGCCGCGGGCTTTGCCGCCTTCAACAACGATCGTTTCCACCTTGTTTCCAAGGGAAAATTTTCCGCCGAGCGACAGATAGCAATCGGCCATTCTTTTTGCCAGCGGCAAACTTCCCCCGATGATATACCCGGCGTTGCGCTGGTTAAACCAGGCCAGCATCATCAGGAACGCCAGCGCGGAGAACTCCTCGTCGCCGAAGATGGAGTCAAGGTAAAAAGCCAGTTTCCGGTTTTTAAACTTACGCTCGGCAAAGTATTCCCGGCAGGTTTTCCGGCCGTTCTGCGCGATCACCTTCAAAGCCGGGAACATCTTAACCAGCGCTTTCAGGTATTCGCCCGGTTTCCTTAACCCGGGAGGGTTCAGGAATGGCTCCAGTTTGATACCCCTGCGCATGTCGCCGCACATTTTCCGGATTGCTTTCGCATCTTCCGGGGCCATCTCCATAAGGTACCTCTCCCACCGGCCGATGTTGGTATAAATGATAAAATCGCTTCCGTCCTCTGCGAGAATCCGGGTATGGACATCGTGGTCGAGGATTTCAACCTGGTCATTCAGCACGTTGGTATCGCGCCAGATCTCATGGAACGGGCCTTTGGCCGTGCCCACCAGCCAGTGCAGGCAGTAGTCGAACCGGTAACCCCTGCGGTTCCACGCGGTGCATTGCCCGCCGGGAACGGTGTGCATTTCGATGATCTCTGTGTCGAAACCGCTGCGCTGGCCGTAAATTCCGGCGGTGAGCCCTGCAACTCCCCCGCCGATGATGATGATTTTCTTACCCATGTCGGTTTGGTTTTGATATTTCAGGATGGCAAATTTTCACAGGATCCATTGAAAAAGCAAGAAAAACCCGGCGAAAAACGGAATTGAGGGGTCAAAACCATGAAAACCGGCGGCAAGTCAACACATCCGGACAGATCTGCAAGGAATTGCAGGGCAAAATGTTCAAGCAATAATTTTTCATGCAGCAGCTGTCTGCTAATTTTTTCACAATAAATCTTCCTATTTTTGCGGGACAAATTAAAACTTCCCGGTTTATGTCAGAAAAGATCCTCGTTATCGGATGTTCAGGCCAGATTGGTTCGGAACTCACCCTCGAATTGCGCAGAATTTTTGGTGAATCAAAGGTTATAGCCACCGATATCCGTCCCGCCCCGCCCGAAGTGGCCGGCACCGGCCCGTTCGAGATCCTCGACGTGCTCGACGCCTCCAAACTTCACCTGATCCTCGAACACGAGAAGATCACCCAGGTATACCACCTGGCGGCTATCCTTTCGGGCAATGCCGAAAAGCGCCCGCTGGCCTCATGGGATATCAACATGCGCAGCCTGATGAACGTACTCGAACTGGCCCGCGAACTGAAGATCCCGAAAATATTCTGGCCCTCCTCCATCGCGGTTTTCGGTCCCTCCACCCCGCGCCTTGACACCCCGCAATATACCATCATGGAGCCCAACACCGTTTACGGCATCAGCAAGCTGGCCGGCGAACGGTGGGTCGAATATTATTACAACAAATATGGCGTCGACACCCGCAGCCTGCGCTACCCGGGGCTGATCAGCTACAAGACCGAAGCCGGCGGCGGCACCACCGACTATGCCGTCGAGATCTTCTACGAAGCGATCAAGCACAAGAAATACGAGTGTTTCCTCGGCCCCGATTCGGCCCTGCCGATGATGTTCATGCCCGACGCCATCAAGGCCACCATCGACGTGATGCAGGCCGACGCCTCGAAAATGACCCTCCGCTCGAGCTACAACGTGGCCGGCATCTGCTTCACCCCGCAGATCCTGGCGGAGGAGATCAAAAAGCACATCCCCGAATTCGAGATCACCTACAAGCCCGACTTCCGCCAGGCCATTGCCGACTCATGGCCCGCCTGCATCAACGACTCTGTTGCCAAGCGCGACTGGGGGCTGTTCTACGAATACGACCTCCCGAAAATGACGGAGGTGATGTTAAGAGAGGTGGGGAAGAAGCTGGCGTAGTGGCTATTGCTAGAACTTCCTCCTGGATTAGGCCCCTCATCTTGATGCAAATGACCCCTCCCCGGGACTCCTCTTAATGCAAATGACCCCTCCCCGGGACTCCTCTTAATGCAAATGACCCCTCCCCGGCCCTCCCCTTGGAGGGGAGGGAGACGATTTGCCAGCCAATGAGCAGGAATTCTATTGTTTTCTTGTTCGCATGATTGAAACTTCCTCTATTTTTTTCAGTACTTTCTGTAGGTGGTACCTGATTTCATCATTGGAAAACCGGAGGATCATTATTCCAAAATCTTCCATTACGCCATCCCGTTGCTGATCATGTTCGCGACGACCAATGCTGTCGTGTATCGGACCATCGACCTCGATCACCAGTCTCGCCTCATGACAATAAAAATCGGCAATATAGAATCTGATGGGATGCTGTCGTCTGAATTTTAATCCTGCCATTTTTTTGGTTTTCAGGCGCTGCCATAATGCCTTTTCAGATGGCGTCATCTTTCGCCGAAGTCTTTTTGCCAGATCAACGGTTGTTTGATCTGCATGAAAAAGAAATGCAGGTTCGCGGGTTCTTCCGATATAAGCCATACGTCTTTGGAATTAATAAACTCATTTTCTTCTTAATCGGGGAATTGATAAAAAGTGAGGGTTTTATTTTGATTTGTTGAAAACTTCTAATTAACGGAATTATTGACTCCTAAATACATTCCGAAATCGTTATTGATCCTGGAAAACCTGCTCCCTCCCCTCCAAGGGGAGGGCCGGGGAGGGGTCCTTGAAAAAAAAGTTCTCCAGCCATTTCCCTGAACTACCCTGGTTTTCACTTTTAATCTTAAATTTACCATCACATTTTCAAAACCACCTCTATGTTGGGTATGGATCTTTTGACATTGTATCACTGCGGTGCTGCTTTTCAATTGCATAGAGTCTGGTTAAATTTTAATTTTTTACCGGTTTTGTGTAACCCTGTGCCGTGGGCACATATTATGGGTAGAAATCGAATGTCCCGGGAGCCATTTCGTCCTGTACGGGACGAAACAGTGCATATCGTTGTGTTTTCTACCCGGATAAAATCCCTGACGGGATTTAAAAACAAATTAAAAAGTCTCTAAATCAAAGACCAACTACGATAACAGCCCTTTCGTATAATCTATAATAATCCAGGCTGCAATAAAAACTGATTATGGCAACAGACCTCGAAAGAATTCATGAAATTGAACGGATAACGGGAATCCCCCTGAAACAGGTACCATTCGAAAAAATCGGGGAAAAAGAAAAGTTTGGCACCCCATGGATGGGTTATCTTAATGCCAACCGTGCCTTTTCGCTGGATGGGAATAACAATGTTACCGGGCTGAGCCTCGATTATTACCCTGTTTACCTGTTAGGGGACCAGGTTTTGCGGTCGTTCACCCATGTAAGTTTTTTAAGCTTTTCCAATTCCTGGTTGCCGGCTTATACCTTCCTCAAAGAATTGAAGGGATTAACCTCGTTAGATTTAAGCTATAATAATCTGAGCGATGTTTCTGTCCTCAAAGAATTGAAGGGATTAACCTCGTTATATTTAAGATCGAATAATCTGAGCGATGTTTCTGTCCTCAAAGAATTGAAGGGATTAACCTCGTTAGATTTAAGATCGAATAATCTGAGCGATGTTTCTGTCCTCAAAGAATTGAAGGGATTAACCTCGTTATATTTAAGCTCTAATAATCTGAGCGATGTTTCTGTCCTCAAAGAATTGAAGGGATTACGATATCTGGGGATTGAAGGAAACCCAATCACAAACCCTCCCAAAGAGGTCATTGAAAAGGGGCTGAACGGTATAAAAGCGTATTTCGAGCAGGAGGAAAAATACGGGAAAGACCTTGTATTCGAAGCAAAACTTCTGCTCGTTGGAGAACCCGGCGCCGGGAAGACCACCCTGATGAATAAACTCTTCAATCCTTTCCACCCCGTTCCCGACCATGCTCAAACCTCAACACTTGGCGTAACGGTAAGACCAGGCCTTGTTTATACGCACCCGGCTGAAACAAACATCAGCATTACAACCAATGTGTGGGATTTCGGGGGGCAAATGGAACAATACATGCTCCACCAGTTTTTTCTTACACCCGATTCGCTTTACGTGCTCGTGTCGGACGTGCGCAGGGAAGACACGCGGTATGACTACTGGTTCCAGATCATCCAACTGCTGGCCGGCAAAAACCTCCCGGTTATCGTGGTGCTGAACAGGAACAAGATCAATACGGCCGTTCATTTCCCGAAAGAGCTGCTGTTGAAGAACTTCCCCGGCATCACGATCAGGGAGATGGAAGTGGATTTTGTAGTCAACGATAAACGGTGGGAATTACTTTTGGAAACCATCGTTTCGGAGCTTTCAAAATTACCGGTAGTGGGGATGGAGGTGCCAAAACCCTGGAAACCCATCCGGGAAGAACTGGAAACGCTCAGGGAGCGGAAATATATCCCCATCGAAGATTATTTCCGGATTTGCGAAAGGAACGGGATTAAGGACGACAAAGATCAGCTCTTTTTACTCGGTTATTTTCACCGGATAGGGGTGGCGTTGCACTTTTCGGGAGACGAGCGACTTCAAAACAAGGTCTACCTCGACCCGAACTGGATCACCAATGGCATTTACGAAGCCCTGTCGGAACAGGTGCTGAAGGAGAAAAAGGGAGAGTTCAAAAAAGAGTGGCTTTTCGAAAGGCTGCGGGATAAAGGATATACCTTTCCCGAACGGGGGGATATCCTGAACCTGATGCTCAGGGATAAATTCGAGATCTGCTACGATCTTAAGGATGTTCCCGGGAGCTATATCGTGCCGCTTGCACTTCCCGATGTGGTTTTGGCCTATCCATGGGATGCACTGGAGAACCTGCAGTTCAGGTTCCAGTACCCCTTTATGCCCGAGGGGATCATCAGCCGGCTGATCGTCAAATTACACGCCTTTATTGAAAATAATTTTGTCTGGAAAAAGGGGGTTGTCTTGCAGCGTAAAGGATGCCGGGCCGAAATCGTGCAAACCCAAAGCATCGATGAAGGTTTGAAATATATCGGCATCAGGGTTGCCGGCGGAACGCCGGATGACCGTAAAAGCCTGCTGCTGCTTATCCGCCATGAGGTTGAAAACATCCATAGAACGGCATTTCCGGGGATGATCTGTTCGGAGATGGTGGTGTGCAACTGCAGTGAATGTTCCAAAAGCGACAGACCGTCATTTTATAAAAACGAAGATATTGCAAACTTCATTTTAAAGAACAGGAGAACCATCCAATGCAGGGTGAGTGCTGAGGATGTCCCCATCAGGGACCTGGTCGGAGCGGTTTACTATGAGGAGGAAACCGGGATGATAACCGGCGACCGGATGTTTGATAATCAGAAAGTTGATTCCAGGTCAGAAATCGGGATGATTCTGAAAGAATTTAAGGACGAAATGGATGAGCCGGAAAAGGATCATAGTCAAAAACCGCTTTGTCCCAAAAAGGTCTTTTTCTCTTATGCCCACACCGACCGGAACTACCGGGATGAGTTCGAGCAGCACTTTGCCCAAATAAAACGGGAGGGCCTTGTCGAAACCTGGTTTGACGGGAAGATTGAGCCCGGGAAGAACTGGGATGATGAGATCGCCGGCAACCTGCAGAAGGCGGATATCATCCTGCTTATGCTCAGCCCCAGATTCATGAATTCAAAATATATCTGGGAAAAGGAGATCCAAACTGCACTTACCAGGATAGGCAAGGCACGCATCATCCCCATTTTCCTGATCCCGGTTGATTTTGCAGGCCCGCCGCTGGCAGGATTGCAGGGAATCCCGCGCGATGATGCAGGAACCATGCAATGGATCGCCGTTGAGGAACACCAGCCAAAACGGGATCTGCTCTACCTTGAGGTGATCAGGGAGTTGCGGAAAATCATTTGACAGAACCTTGCGAACAAAGTTTGTGTTTTCTCCTGTATACTTATGCAACTTGAAGCGACTTTCATAGAAAATTGCATTGGAGGAAAAACATTCGTATTTTTACCCTTGCAAAGCAATTCCCGGTTATGCGGTTAACCTCCTTTGAAATTGATAGTATCGTTACCCTGTCGCGTGATAAGTTCGGGCAGGACGTGAGGGTCATACTCTTCGGTTCCCGCACGGATAATTCGAAACGGGGCGGTGACATTGACCTGTTGATCGTTCCTTCCCGCGAGCTGGATATTGCGAAACTAACACTTCTGGAAATTCAACTTCTTGCCGGCATTAAAATGAAGATCGGAGATCAGAAAATTGATATCCTGATCAAAACAGCCAGCGACACTAATAAGTTAGTTTACCGGCAGGCCCTGGAACAAGGGATTCCCTTATGCTGAAAGGACCGGCCATCGATATGTCATGGGCAATTATGAACGATACGCTATGAAACCCCTACTGACATTTTTAATGACAATTTTGACAATTACCGTTTTTGGACAAGTTGAACAAAAGAAAAATCCATCTGACTTTTTGCCAAATGGCTATGTGGTTTTTGAAAAAGTAACTGGAGACTTAAATAAAGATGGGATTGACGATTGTATTCTTATCATTAAGGGAACAGACAAAAGCAAAATCGTAAAAGATGAAAATCATGGAGAATCAGACCGTAACAGAAGAGGCATTATCATCTTATTCAACAAAAAAGACCATTACGAGCTGGCTTTAAAAAACTATGACTGTTTCTCTTCTGAAAACGAAGACGGTGGCGTTTATTTTGCACCAGAACTATCCATTGAAATAAATAAAGGAAATTTGTATGCAAATTACGGACACGGCAGATACGGCTATTGGAAATATACGTTCAGATTTCAAAATTCAGATTTTGAGTTAATCGGTTATGACCAAAGTGACAATCATGGTCCAGTTGTTAATAGTGAAATAAGTATTAACTTTTTAAGCCGAAAAAAACTAGAAAGATTGAACACAAACGAAAGTGCCGAAGGAGGCGATGAAGTTTTTAAAGAAACGTGGAAAAATATAAACGTTAACAGACTTATCAAATTATCGGAAATAAAAGACTTTGACGAACTTGATATGAAAATTTATTGAATAAAAATAACTGCCCATAATCGGGTCGCCGGCCCCGCCTGCACATTCACCTACCGGCAAAGTTTTAAAGACTCACTTTCCAATCCTCATCACCCGCTTCATATGCCCTGCCCAAATCCTGTAACACTCCTTGTTGACATGGAGCGAATCTGATTCGAACAGATCCCTGCGCAGCTTCCCGTCACTGCCATACATCAGCGGGGTGATGTCGATAAAGCGGGTTTTCTTCTTTTTCCTGATCAGTGCTTTCAAACGCTTGTTCGTCTCCTGCTGTAGTGCCAGTTGATTTTTACGGGCAAAGGAGGGCTTCACCGACATGAACCATATCATGGTCTTGGGCAATTCGCGGTGCACTTTCATAATAAAGGTGTCGCAAAGGGCTACGACCGCCTCAGGAGTGGCTCCGGCCGCCAGGTCGTTGTCGCCTTCATATACGACAATGGTGCGGGGTTTATAGGGCAACACGATGTAACCGGTGTAATAGTCAAGGGCCTTCATGGTTGAACCGCCAAATCCCCGATGAATTACTGGGATTTCCGGGAAATCGACCGCCAGGTTTTCCCATTTGCGGATGGTGGAACTGCCCGTGAAGAGGTAAGCCCCGGCCGGGGGAAACTGTGCAGAATCCTGCTTCATGAACGTGCTGATCTCGGCTTCAAACCCGACCGGCGTTTTCGCGGGGATATGCCTCGCAGCAGGTGTTGCCTGGGGATATGCACTTTCGCATAACAGCAATGCAATGAATAAACCAATGCAAGCGGGTTTTCTCATTTGTTCAGCAGCTCTTCAAGGTGGTGATGGCCGATGCCAAAAAGTTCCTTGATCTTACGGATGTTTTCAAGGATCTTCTGTTTCGCGGCCGGTGTTGTTTTTGCTTTTCTCCCGATGATCAGCAGGTTTTTCGGTGTATGTTCCGTTGAAACAAACTCCATGATGGTGGTGCGGTAACCCCGCGACTCCATCAGCATCGCACGCAGCCCGTCGGTTATGATCTCGGCCTGCCGCTCTTCCAGGATGCCGTGTTTCATGATGGCCTTCATTTCACTGGCCACCCGGAACTCCTTGCGTACCTGCTTGTGGCAGCAAGGTGCGCACACGATGAGCGAGGCACCCGCGCTGATCCCGCGGAAGATGGCGTCGTCGGTCGCGGTATCGCAGGCGTGTAGGGCAATGAGGATGTCAATTTTCTCAAGTTGGACCTCTGAAATCGTTCCCAGGGTGAAACTCAGGTTGGTAAATCCCGCCTTGATCGCAACTTCGTTCGACAGTTTCACCATATCCTCCCTTGATTCAACGCCGGTCATTACAGGCGACTTGTTCAGTTTCGAGGTGAGGAAGTCGTACAGGGCAAAGGTAAGGTAGCCCTTGCCAGAGCCCATATCGGCCACGTGGAAACCATCGGGCAGCTCCAGCTCGCGGATGGCAGGGCTCAGCAGCTCGATGTACCGGTTGATCTGGTGGTACTTGTCGCTCATTTCACGGCGCAACTCGAAACCCGCGTTAAGGATGCCCAGTTCGCGGAGGTAAACATTCTGCTCGGTTGCAATGAGGCGTTCCTTCACGTGGTCGTGCACAAACGCCTCAGGCTGTTTCAGCATGGCCTTGGTGGTTTTGATCTTGACCTTCCCCCTGCCCACGGTGGTTAACTGGACGGTTTCGCCGGTGGCGAAAAGCTCGGCGTTCAGGAATTCCTCCTCCAGGCTTTTGCGGATAACGGGGAGGGCTTCTTCCGTCGCCAGGTTCTTTGTGATATCTTTCGTCTTGTACCGGTAGATGAAATTCAGGCGCTTCCCGGCCTTGATCTCAACGATCGAGATGATCATACTTTTCAGTTCCGAAGAGGGATTCCGCTGCTTGGCGATGACCAGCTTTACCAGTTCCCCTCGGCTGACGATGGCCGCCAGCTTGTTCAGGAATATCGTGATTTGGTTATTTTCCATAGGTAGGGCAAAGGTATAGCTATTTTGTGGGAGACGCGATAAATCGGAAATATGCCGGCCAGTCCCAGTCGTTCAGGCCGGCAAAACAGCCGTCGTAGGAATAGGTCATTTTCAGGTTCAGGGCGACCATCGCAAGCATCAGCATCAAGAATCCAACCTGGATGCTCCGGTTCCCGCCCCTGATTTTTTCAAAAAGGGATGCCAGCGGGATGCTCATCACCGACAGGTATTCCACGTAGCTTCTTCCACCCAGCGCACAGCCAAAACCCCAGTCGTACCACGATGCGAAAACATAGGATATCACCAGGAACAACCCGGCAAGGAATAGGCCGTTCGCCTCCTTTTGCCGGATCATCCATCCCAGCCCTGCCACGATGATCAGCCAGAGGGGCGTATAGAGGAAAAGCCCGCATCGCGGGGCGAACCAGGTTTCGGCAAGCTTGGGATGCAGCCAGTTAAATCCTTCGTTGCCATAGGTGTAATGGAAAAACGACCCATAGGCATAGTTCCAGTAGAGGAGTTGCGGGGTGATGGCGGCCAGGAAACCCAGGATAACCGGCAGGAATACTGCCGGTTGCAGCAGCCTTTTTACACGGAGGGCCCGGTCCGTTTTGCTGTTGCAGTCGAGAAAGAAATAAGATAGAAGGAAAATAATGTTTGTTGGCCTTACAACGACAATGAGTCCGCCGATAACGCCGAGTACCAGGATATTCAACCGGCTGCCCGACTTCAGGTAGTTTGTATGCTGAAGGAGAAAAAGCCCGCTGCAGAAGAGCGCGAATGAATAAATATGCGACATCCCGCTTTCATCCAGGGCATAATAATAGAGGTTGGTGCCCAGGAAAAGGGCCAGCGGCACCAGGAAGGCACTCCTGCCCCCGCCGCGCGATTTCAGGGCTGCCCCCATGAAAAACAACCCCAGCACCAGGTAAAACACGGCCGCCACATCGACGCTCCAATTATATATGTGTGAAAAACCATCGGGTTCAAAGTGCATTGGCGCCGCCAGGGTGTTGGCCAGCAGGTAGAAAGGCAATTGAAGCATCGCCACCCCGCACGGGTATTTGGTCAGCACCTTTTTGTTTTTGCGATCCAGGGCGAAACCGTTGCCTGTTTTTTGGACGATGGAATCGGGGAAGTTATCCGGGTTTAGCCCGTATTTCAGCGCCGCCGGCAGGTACACATAATATCCTGCCTTATCCGACCATATCTCGCTGTGATAGTTGAAACATCCCGCCCTGCTGTGCTTGTTGAAGGTCAGGAAAAGCGCGATGGCCGTGAAACAGGTCAGGCCGGCCCAAAGAAGGTATTTACTTTTCATGTATATCCGTCACTGTATCACCTGTTTTCTTTTAAACCAGATAAATATCACCAGGCCGATGAGCGCCATCACCAGCAACACGAGCGGGTAACCTAATTTCCAGTGCAGCTCGGGCATGAATTCAAAGTTCATCCCGTAGATCCCGGCGATGAAGGTGAGCGGCATGAAAAAGACCGAGAAGACGGTGAGCAGTTTCATCACATCATTTGTTTTCAGCGAAACGATGGAGAGATATACCGTTGAAAGGTTCGCCGCATCATCATGTGTTTCGTCAAAGCTCAGGGAGAGTTTCTGCAGCAGGTCCTTCACATCCTGCAGGGCGCTGGCGTCATCTTCGGTGGTGACGTGCTGCATGATGACGTCCCTGGTAAGGCCAATGATGCGCCTGTTGAGCCGGGAGCTGCTTTTCAGGTAGTAAAGCTCTTCCAGGGTTATCCTGGTCTGCTTTCCGACAAACACCAGTTTTTCCATACTGTCAACCTCCTCCGATAACGTGATCGCGTTGGCCTCATAGGATTTCACTGTATAATACATGATCTTGGTGACGATCTCCGAGGGCTTGCTGATGATTTCGGTGTCAAGGTATTTTGTGCGGATCTCCTCGATGGTGGCCTCGTGTACCCGGTGAACGGTGAGGATCACCTTGTTATTATAAAAAATGGCAACCTTGTGGCTCATCTCCTGGATAGAGGTGGGATATTTCGGCGCCTGGGTGTCGAATACCCTGAGGATGAGGAAGGTGAAATCCTCCAGCTGCTCCTTTTTTGGCAAATGAGCCGGTTCAAGACAATCAGCCAGGGTATAATAATCAAGGTTGAACTGTTTGGAATACTCCCTGAGCTCCTCGTGTGTCGGATTGGTAAGGTCAATCCACCTGATGTGTTCGTTTTTCCAGATTTTGCTTTTCATGTTTCAACCTGATTTCCCGGTTATCATTTCGTACGATCAAAGATAAGATTAATCTTTTTCCCTGCCCCCGGGTTTAAAGGACAAATTCACGTAATCCTATAATGCTCATTGTCTGATACTTAAAATCGTAACGTTGAATTTCTCAACAGTGTATATAAAATATACAACTCTTCCACACCTGCTGATTGTCTGCACATTGCGTGTCATTTTGTATTTGAGTGTTTAATATTTCAACACCATGCTGTGTTTAGTTATTAAACACCTCCCAGGCTTTGCTTCTGATATACAATGAATTATATTTAATTTTTTTCTTTGGCATTATTATTGAGTTCCTTGTTGCATCACACTTAAATGTTGTTATTATGAAAACCAGGATCTTCTTCTTCATCGGAATCTTACTGCTGGGATACAGCAGCGCGAACAGCCAGGGAGCTGTTACCACAGCAGGCAATATCAAGGGTGGCACCGTTAGTGTGCTGAGTTCTCCTGAACTGTACAGTTTGGCAACACAATGGGCCGCTGAATACAGCCGGTTAAACCCAACGGTAAGCATACAGGTTACAAAAGTTCCCGAAAGCGGAATAAGCGGCATGTTAAAAACTGGTGCAGGTCTTGGCTTTGTTTCACAGGCATCGGATGCCGCACTCCGGGGCAAATCTGCCTGGAACATGGTGGTGGGCCGTGATGTGATCATCCCGGTTATGAATAAAAAAAACAGTTTCCTGGCTGAGATAAACAGGAAGGGGATTTCCCCTGCAGCCTTTGCCGGCATCCTTGAAAATCCCGGCAGTGCAACCTGGGGAACCATGCTTGGCATCGGGCAGAACGTCCCGGTTCACTTATACATGGTCAATGATCCCGCGGTTAAGTCAGGCGTGGCGGAATTCGCGAAAATAAACCCCGGCAAAATCACGGCACAAACCGTTGAAAGCGGTGCTGCATTAGCCGCAGCCCTTCAGAACGACCCGAACGCCATCGGTTTTTGCAGGATGGGTACCATCGTCAATACCGGCAACCAGACCTTTGACGAAAATATCGCGCTGCTTCCGATCGATAAAAACGGGAACGGCAACCTCGATTACGCCGAAAAAATTTATGACAACCCGCAGGCCTTCGCACGCGGGGTCTGGATCGGGAAATACCCGAAAGCCCTGTGCGGCAACATCTATGCAGTTTCACCAGTTCAGCCAACCGGCGATCTTGAAACAGCGTTCCTTTCATGGGTTATAACCGATGGCCAGAAAATCCTGAACCAGCATGGGTACAACGACCTGGTATACAATGAAAGGCAAACCCAGCTTGACCGGCTTGCCGTCGCCCCGGTATCAGCCGTAACAGGTTCATACAGCACCTACAGCATCGTAAAACTGATTTTACTGGTCATCCTTGCCCTGGTGGTCATTGGTTCCATTGTTGATATGATCGTGCGTTCAGGCAAGCACAGAATTCCGACAATGCCCGAAAAATCAGCTAGTTCGGCCCACACCTTCGACGAAAATTCAATGAACCTGCCGAAAGGATTGTTTTTCGACAAAACACATACCTGGGCTTTCATGGAAAAAGATGGTTCGGTAAAAGTCGGCATCGATGATTTCCTGCAACATGTTACAGGCGCCCTTACCCGGGTCGATATGAGAAATCCCGGAGAAAAGATCAGGAAAGGCGACCGGTTGCTTACCATCGTAAGGAACGGCAAACAGCTGCATCTTTATGCCCCCGTTTCCGGGACCATCATCGCGCAAAATAAAACGCTTGCCACCAGTACAACCGCTCTCAACAATGCCCCGTACGGCGAAGGATGGGTCTATACGATCGAACCAACCAGCTGGCTGAGGGATATCCAGTTCATGACCATGGCCGAAAAATACCATACATGGTTAAAAGACGAATTCACCCGGTTAAAGGAGTTTTTCACTGAAGCATTAACCGTACACACCCCGGAATATGCACACGTGGTGATGCAGGACGGCGGCGAACTGCAGGACAATATCCTGGCCGACCTCGATCCCAGGGTGTGGGAAGATTTCCAGACAAAATTCATTGATAAATCACGGTAACCCCATGGTGATTAGGAATTGGTAACATAGTACTTACCTTTTTAAAAAAGCACGTTATGGGCATCAATCGTCGAAGCTTTTTTAAACTGCTCGGGGTGTCGGGAGCCACCCTGGCCATTGGATCCGAAGCAAGTGCTGCATCAAAAAGCAAGTATAAAACAGAATTCTACGGAATCCTGCATGACGGAACACGTTGCGTGGGTTGCCGGGGATGTGAATTTGACTGCGCGGAGGCCCACGGATTACCCGAACCGGTGAAAGATGTTCCGGCAGTCAGGACAACCGATGAGACCCGCAACACCGTAATCAACACTTACGAAACTGCGAAGAAAAAGGTGTTCATCAAGCGTCAGTGCATGCACTGCAACGAGCCTGCCTGCGTGGCGGCATGCCTTACCAAGGCGATGCACAAGACCGTAATGGGACCCGTTACCTGGGATGGCAATAAATGCATGGGATGCAGGTACTGCATGGTCTCCTGCCCGTTCGACATGCCAAAGTTCGAATATCACAGTGCCAATCCCAAAATACAAAAATGCGACATGTGCTTCGACAGGTTAAAAACCGGCGAAGCTCCCGCGTGTGCGTTTAACTGTCCCCACGACGCACTTTTGTACGGGAAGCGGCGCGACCTGATCAAAGAGGCGCACAGGAGAATCTTCGAAAAGCCTGACCAGTATCACGACCATGTATACGGTGAACGCGATGCCGGGGGCACGGGATGGCTCTATATTTCACCGGTACCGTTTGACCAGCTTGGGATGAACACCTCCCTGCAGCAGTCATCCTACCCGGCCCTGACAACTGGTTTTTTATATAGCGTGCCCACGATATTTGTTTTGGTGCCGGCTTTCCTGCTGGGCATCCAGCAGGCAACGAAAAAGGATCCCTTAAATGACGAGCAAGATGATGAATAACAGCTACCAGGTTGCATCGGATCATGAAGGTAAATCCATGTGGAAATTCCTGTTAAGTGAATTTAAACCCAAGGGAAAACTGCTCACCCCCTTCAACATCATCTCCATTCCCATCATGTTGCTGGGGCTGGGGCTGATCACCATCCGTTTCATGAAAGGGATCGGGGCCATCACCAACCTCACCCAGGACATTCCCTGGGGCCTCTGGATCGGGTTTGACGTAGTTACGGGCGTGGCCTTCGCCGGCGGCGCCTATGTAATAACATTCATGGTGTACATCCTGAACATGCACAAGTACCATTCCATTGTCAGGGTGACGGTTTTAAACGGATTCCTCGCCTATGTGTTCTACGCAGGGGCGCTGCTCCTCGACCTCGGCCGCCCCTGGCATGTTATCAACCCGGTAATCGGCAACAGTTTTGGCACCAGTTCGGTGCTTTTCCTGGTTGCATGGCACTTCCTGCTGTACATGCTCGCGCAACTGATCGAATTCTCGCCGGTCATTGCAGAGTGGCTGGGAGCAAAACGGGCCCGGAAGATTCTCTCAGGCATGACCATTGCCGCCGTCATTTTCGGCATCACCCTCTCCACGCTTCACCAGTCGGGGCTGGGCGCGCTTTACCTGATGGCCAAAGACAAAATCCACCCGCTCTGGTATTCTGAATTTATCCCGGTGATGTTTTTTGTGTCCAGTATTTTTGCCGGCCTGTCGATGGTCATTTTCGAGGGAAGTATTACCCACAAGGTATTTTTCGGCCAGATCAGCGAAAAGAACGACCGGGCGCAAAAGGGGATCATCCACGGGCTGGCCAGGATCTGCACCGGGGCTATGTTTGCCTACTTTTTCCTGCAGCTGCTTGTTTTCATTCACGGCCAGCACTGGCACCTGCTGAATACGGGCATGGGCTACTGGTTCATGCTCGAAATGCTGGGTTTTGTCCTGTTTCCCATGCTGCTCTATTTTTACAGCTACCGCACCAACAATCTTCTGCTGATACGGATTGCCGCCATCCTGACCATGCTTGGCGTGATCCTGAACAGGCTGAATGTTACCGTGATAGGGTTCAGATGGGATATGGCCATACGCTATGTTCCCTCGTGGATGGAATTTGTTGTCACCCTGGCCGTCATCTTCACCGAAATCTGGATATTCAGGTGGGTCATCCGCCGTATGCCTGTGCTACGGGATCCTCCTGCCTGGGCCAATGATAAACCTTAAAATCACCGTTTTTAAAAAATCAATATTATGGAAGGATTCAGTTATTCCGATATTTTCGCTACCAAAGGAGTGGAATATCTCATCATCATCGCATTCCTGGCCCTGCTGATCCCGTTTTCAGTCATGCTGAACCGGCAGGTAAAAATGAAAGCGCAGCTTCGGCAGGTTCTTGGAATCCTGTCAGCCGGCGTTCTACGGATCCCGCAGGGGTTGTTTTTCAGCAAAAACCATACGTGGGCCCATCTTGAAAAATCAGGGAACGCGAGCCTGGGCCTCGATGATCTGCTGCTGCACCTTACCGGTGAAGTCAACTTCGGCAACCTGAAGAGCCCGGGCGACTGCATCCGCCGGGGAGATTTAATCGCGGAAATTGAGCACCAGGGAAAGCTACTGAGCATATTTTCGCCCATTTCCGGCAACATCGTGAGCACAAACCCGCTCATCCATGAAAACCCCGCAATGATTAATGAAGACCCTTACGGGAAGGGATGGATCTACAAAATCAAACCCACCGCGTGGATTGCCGAAACCTCCCAATGCTATGTGGCTGAAGAGGCAACTTCGTGGTCAAAAAACGAACTTGAGCGATTCAAGGATTTCCTTGCCGTGACCATGAAAAACCATTCACCCGCCGGTTCCATGGTTGTTCTGCAGGATGGCGGCGAGATCTGCGATCATTCGCTTGCTTCGCTGCCCGGTGAAATATGGCAGGATTTCCAGAAAGAGTTCTTAATGCCGGAATAGACGTGGGACGTGGGACGTGGGACGTGGAGAAATATTTGTTCTAATATTAAAAAAACCGGCAGAAGATGGCCGGTTTTTTTGTATTTTGCAGTGATATATATCCCACCTGTTAACATCGCCAGATTAACACTCCATAAAATGTGACGCCATGATTTTCTTTCATAAACCGGCCGTTAACAATGGCAAAGGAAACCGCATTTTTAAAAAATATGTTAAATTCCGTCATTCGATTTATGGACGTGTCGTGTTTATCATAACCCTCCTTTCAGTTTTCCTGTTTGTATCATTCAGTCTTATTTTCCGGTCGGTCAATGAAGAGTACCTCAACACGGTTATCCGGCAAAGCGGCAACAACATCGGGTCGGTGGTTGAAGGGTCGCTTTACCGCTCCATGCTTGAGAATGACAAGAGCACCCTGCAGTTCACCCTTGATCTGATCAACACCATGAAGGGCATTGACGAGGTAAACATGTACGATGACGAAGATTACCTTGTTTATACTTCCATCCCATCGGATACCAGCCACAACCACAGCAACCCGAATTGCATCAGTTGCCATGAGAACATGCAGACCATGTTTGCCAAAAAAGTGAAGTCGTACAAGATCATCGATATCGACAATGATTGTAAGATGACGATGAACGACAACAGCAGCAGGCATTTGCTGATCAAGATCCCGATCCTGAATGAAAAATCGTGTTACCTGAGTTCCTGCCACGCGCACAAGGCAACCGACGAGGTGCTGGGTTCCCTCATTGTCAAAATTCCCCTCAAAGATTTGGATGCAGCTGTACACAAATCTTCCATCGAATTTTTCCTGCTGGCCATTTTTACGACCGTTTTGCTTGTTTCATTCCTGATCATTTTTACAAGCAAAAAGATCAAGAACCCGCTGAATGCCATTATCAAAGCAAGTATTGCCGTCTCGAGCGGCGACAAGCACACCCGGCTGGAGATCCAGCCCAACGAGCTGGACGATATGAAAATGGTTTCCATCGCATTCAACGACATGCTTGACAATCTTCAATCGGCCAACAACGAGCTGGAAAACTGGTCGCAGCAGCTTGAGTACAAAGTCCAGAAAAAATCGGAAGAGCTGGGCGCGGCGCAAAATGAACTGATGCATGTGGAGCGCCTGGCATCGCTGGGGAAATTATCCTCCTCCGTTGCACATGAAATAAACAATCCGCTTTCGGGAATCCTGATCTATACAAAGCTGTTATATAAACAGTTAAGCAATCCAGACCTGAACGACGACAAAAGGACATCGATGCTCAAACATCTGAAACTTATTGAAAACGAAACGAAACGATGCGGGGATATTGTAAAGGGATTGCTTGATTTTTCAAGGAAAGACCAGGATAATTTTGAGCAGAAGCATCTTCACGACATTCTTGAAGACACCTTTGAGATCATGTCGCACCCCATAAAAATCGCCAATATCAGTTTTCAGAAAGATTTTACCGCCCATGCCGACCTGATTTACTGCAGTCCAAACCAGATCAAACAGGCCTGCATTGCCATCATTGTCAACGCCTCCGAAGCCGTGCTTGAAAACGGGGAGATCATGGTAAAAACCTTGAACACGGACGAGGATACCATAAAAGTTGAAATCTCCGATAACGGGCTCGGAATTTCCGCCGAAGATCTCCCGCACATTTTCGAGCCTTTCTTTTCAACCAAGCAAGACGCGAGCGGGATCGGCCTGGGGCTGGCCATCGTTCACGGGATTGTACAGAGTCACAACGGCAAAATACAGGTAAGATCAGAACTCGGGAAGGGAACGACCATTTCCGTGATATTTCCTGTTGTCAGAAATTAAAGCACCATACCAATGGCAAAAAAGATCTCAATTTTAATTGTTGACGACGAAGAATCCGTCAGGGATTCTCTTTTCAACTGGTTCACAGAAGACGGATACCGCGTCGAATCGGCCGAAAATGCCAAGAAAGCGCTGACCATGCTGGAGTCCGAATCTTTTGACATCATCCTTGCGGATATTAAAATGCCGGGGATGGACGGACTTGAAATGCTCAGGAGAATAAAATCGCTGAAACCGGATTCCATCGTCATCGTAATGACTGCGTTTGCTACTGTTGACACAGCCGTAAAGGCCCTGAAAGACGGTGCGTTTGACTATGTTACAAAACCTTTTGATCCCGACGATCTCACCCATCTTATCAGGAATGCCACGAAGCAGGTCTCGTTAACTGAAGAAAACGAAACGCTGAAGAAAAAAATCATCTCGCTCGAAAACATCGAAGACCTGATTGGGAATAGTGAAGCCATGAAAGAGGTGCTCAGGGAGGTTGAAAGTGTAGCTCAAACCAATTCATCCGTTATCATTACCGGTGAGAGCGGCACCGGCAAGGAGCTGATTGCCCGTGCCATTCATGCCAATTCGCCGCGCAAGTTCTTCCCGTTTGTCAATGTGCATTGCGGTGCCCTGACCGAAAGCCTGCTTGAAAGCGAACTGTTCGGGCACGAAAAAGGAGCCTTTACCGGCGCCATGTACAACCGCAAGGGTCGTTTTGAAATGGCCGACAACGGGTCGATCTTCCTGGATGAAATTGCCACGATCTCAGCCAAAATGCAGGTGGAGCTACTGCGTGTACTCGAGACCAAAAGTTTCATACGCGTAGGCGGGAACAAGGAGATCAACTCCGACTTCCGGGTGATTTGCGCCACCAACCGGGATTTGAAAAGCATGGTGGAAAAAGGGACTTTCAGGGAAGACCTTTTTTACAGGCTCAACGTGATGAATATTAAACTTCCGCCCCTGCGCGAACGTCTTGAGGATATTCCGCTGCTGGTCGATTATTTCATAAGTAAATACTGCACTTCCATGAACCGGCAACTTGTGGCGATCGAAAGTTCCGCATTGAAAAGATTGCAGGAGTTTAATTTCCCGGGGAATATCCGCGAACTTGAAAACATGATTGAACGGGCCATCGTAGTGGGAAACGGGAAAAAGATCACGGTGAGGGACCTCCCCCTTGAAAAAGCTGTTGTAACAACGTCTGCGGAAAGCCTGGATGAATTTGAAAAAGTCTTTATCCTGCAGATACTGACCAAGTACAACTGGAACATCTCCAGGACAGCCTCCGCGTTAAAAGTTGACCGGGTTACCCTGTACAACAAGATCAAAAAATACGATTTGAAGCCCGCAACATGAAAGGGCGGGATCAAACAGGATTTACGATTTACGAATGACGATTTACGATTTAGGATTTACGAATGAGTTTGCCCGACATCACCTTAATATCATTCGGATACTTCGAGAAAGAGCTCCTTGAAAAGAGCGCGGAAGCCGTAAAACGCGAATACCGCTCTTTGCTTGCCATCAAGGAGGGGCACATCGATTTAAGCGATTATTACGATCCCGGGCGAAGGCAGTACAACGGGAATGCACTGCTCAAACATGTGGATGCCATCCCGGTCGCCGAAAACAATAAAACGCTGGGGTTATTCAACGTTGATCTCTTTATTCCCATCCTCACCTACATTTTCGGACAAGCTTTCCTGGGCGGGCGCACAGGCATTGCCTCCCTTTACAGGCTGAACAATGAATGTTATGGGCTGAAGGCAGACAACAAACTGTTGCTCGACCGTTTCAGGAAAGAGATGATCCATGAACTGGGACATACATTCGGGCTGATCCATTGCAAAGTGCCCACCTGTGTCATGCGGTCGGGCACCTATGTTGAAGATATTGATCAGAAAGATCACAGGCTTTGCCCTGCATGCAGGAGGGAGTTGGGGGTGTGACGAGGGACGAAGGACGAAGGACGAGGGACGAAGGACGTGGGACGTGGGACGAAGGACGTGGGACGAAGGACGAAGGACGTGGGACGTGGGACGTGGGGTTTTTTTCAGGTAATTTGGATGGGGATTTTCTTTATTTTCACGACAAATTTTTCGTGATGAAATTGAATCGTGTTTTTGTGCGCCGGTGCTGCCCTGTTCCGAAGTTCCTTTTCATGATTTTTCTTTGCCTGGCAGCATATTCCTTGGCTTCCGGTCAGCCGGCGCCTGCGGATGCCCCGCGGAAGCGGCCGACCGTCGGGCTGGTACTGAGCGGTGGGGGTGCAAAAGGATTTGCCTATATCGGGTTGCTCCGTGTGATCCAGGAAACAGGCCTGCGGATCGATTATATCGGGGGATCCAGCATCGGCAGCATCATCGGGGGGTTATACGCACTTGGTTATCATCCTGATACCATTGCCAAAATGATCAGGAGCCAGCCCTGGAACAACCTGCTGAAAGATATTACCGAGCGAAAATATGTGGCATTTGAAGACAAGGGGATCGGGGAAAAAACCATTGTGAGGCTGGCCTTGAAAGACAGGAAACTGGGATGGAACGCGATGTACCAGGGGCAAGAGGTCAACCTGCTGTTAAACCGTTTTTTTTCTTCCGCATATAAGACAAATGACTTCACCAAATTTCAAACGCCTTTTCTTTGCATTGGCACCAACCTTTTGACCGGCGAAGCAGTGGCGCTTACGAAAGGATACCTGCCTACGGCCATCCGCGCCAGCATGTCAATCCCCGGTTATTTCGCACCGACCGATTACATGGATTATTACCTGGTCGACGGGGGCGTGGTGAATAACTACCCGGTGAAGGAGGTCAAGGAGATGGGCGCCGAAATAATCGTGGGCGGGGATGTTCAGTCGGGACTTTATACAAAACGGGAACATCTTGGATCAATCCCTGCGATCCTTGACCAGATCACCTCTTTTGCACGGGTCAGGGCCAACAGGATCGGCGACAGCCTCACCAACGTCAAGGTACGGATCAATATGCCCTACGGCATGATGGATTTCGAAATGTATGATTCCATCATGGCGGTCGGCGAGCGGGTTGCCCGTATGCACTACACGGAGATCAAATCCCTGGCCGACTCGCTCAATGACATCGAATACAAACCGCTCAAGAAATACATTGCAACCCCGTTAACCACGGTATGCACCGACAGCCTTATCATCCGGGGGAACAACATAATGCATGACAGCTATTTCAGAAGCATATTCGGCCATTATCAAAACTCAGAGGTCCCTGTAGATGAACTGGAAAAGGATATCAGGCTTACCTATGGTTCGGGCTATTTCGAGCGGGTTTCCTACGAACTGGAATACCATGACGGTAAAACCTTCCTGGTGATTGTTGTCGCGGAAAGGGGTCCAGGTGAGGTTTCAGCGGGGGTGCACTACAACAGCGATTACGGCATCAGCCTTACTTTGGCAGGGATCTTACGTAATGTATTCAGTACAAATTCTAAATTATTTGCCGACATCAATGTTGCCTCCAACCCGAGAATCAGGGCGATGTACCTGTACGGCCTGGGTGGAAAAGGCTCAGTGGGGGCCAGTGTTGAATTCTATACCTTTAAAGTCAGCACCTATGATAAGGATATTGAGCACAACCGGTATAACCTGACCAATTACAAGGGATCGCTGTTCTTCAATTACAATTTCCGAAACATGGTCAACTTCAAATCAGGATTTGAATACGAGTACTTTCGTTTCAGGCAGGATATTGCAATTGACAGCACGCTCCTTCGGTTCGAACAGTTTTCGGGGTACGGCAACATTTTCGTTTCCCTCAATGCCGATACCCGCGACAAGGTCAGTTTTCCCACCTCCGGGGTCAAAGCCGTGCTGAAAGGGGTATATGTCATGCCCTTTTCAAAAAACTTTTCACAGAACCTCTTTTCAAATTCGGCGATCATCAGCCTGAAATTTGACCAAAACATCGCGCTTTCCCAAAGGTTTGTATTGCAGCCAGGTTTGTTTGCAGGAACCCTGCTCAACAGAACGGCTTTTCCACCGATTCAACATGCTTTCGGACTGGGGGGATTAACCCCCGAAAATTACATTGAAACCTTTGTACCTTTCACCGGGTTGAGGTTTATCCAGCAAACAGGTTATTACGCGCTGGTCGGCCGCCTCAAGCTCCAATGCAACGTGTACAACAAGTTATACCTGACCCTCCGGGCCGATGCCGGCAGCGACGAACGGCACTTCGCTGATCTTTTCAAACGTGAGCATTTCATCGCAGGCTATGGTGTGACTGCTGGCTACGACAGCTTTATCGGGCCGATTGAACTTTCTTTCATGAGCTCTAATCTAAACCCCGGCCTTATGGTGTTCCTGAACCTGGGGTACTGGTTCTGATACGAAGGACGTGGGACGAAGGACGAAGGACGAAGGACGTGGGACGTGCGGCGGGCGGGACACTGAGGTTCTCGAAGTGTCCCATCTTTAAATTCTCAAATCATACGTCCTTCTCTTTTCGTCCTTCGTAACTAAAGGTATTCCGTAAATTTTTCATCGAAATGCTGATTAAACCAACGGTCGATGACCGACTTTCTGAACCGCCACTCTTTGCCCAGCTTGGCGGCCGGGATTTTTCCATCCTGGGCCCAGGTATAAATCGTTTGCGGTTTTAGTTTCAGGTACCCGGCAACCTCTTCGAGTGTCATGATATCTTCCATGGGCTATTTCCTGATTTGATTTAAGATCTTATCGGCTCCCGTCGTTTTTTTACTGACCGTGTCGGGCAGCGTTACCGGCGGTTTCGTGGTTTCCGGCTTAACGGGCTTCGCTGACGAGGCAAGCTGTTCAATCGAATAGACGACCGCGGTATAAAAGTTGCCTTCATATTTTCTGAAAATCTTGAACTCTTCGTTTTTCTCACACAAAAACGGTCTCAAATTCCACGCCAGCTGGATCCCGACAAAGGCAAGGATGATAATCCATATCCTGAAAACGGTGACCCCGACCTGGGGATAGATATTCTTATCTTCGCAGGCGAATTTCAAGGCATCGACCATCAGCCTCATGCCGAAAACACCTGCGAAAACAAAGATGCCCACATGCAGAAGCTGCAGGAAATGATAATTGCCGCCGGTAACCTGGAAAACTACCACGATTGGCGCGAACGACAACGCGATGGTTGCTGTCAGCACAACACCGCTCAACACGATCACGATCATCTGCCTGAAACTCATTTTCGAGCCAAGCACCTGCTGAATGATGAAAAAGGAGGGAAAGCAGATGATCACCGTGGAGAGAAACAGGACGATGACCTTCAGGCCCGCCACCACCGACTGGAGCAAACTGTGGGAACTCCCCATCACCACTCCGTAAAAGAAAGCAAAGCAGCAAATGATGAGCAGCTGGTTAACAATCAGTCGATTTGATTGTTCCCGGTTGATTTCGTCGAAATACGATTCCTTGTTCTGGAAGATGGTAAAAACTTCCCTGATGCCTTTAAACGATGCCATAACGAGAGATTTAAATGTCTTACAAATATAGTATATTTATTACTGTTTGATACTGTTTGTTAATAATTTTTATCAAATACAGATACTTATAATTGAAACCTGCCCTGCAGGCCAACCCGGAATATGTTGTGCCGGAGGAGTCTGGAAAAAAATGAAGATCCGGGTACTGAGGGCATCCCCCCGGGCAGGAAAAACAATAGATGGTAATTCACGTGGTGATTGCCTGGCGGGCTCCGCAATCATTTAGTGTGAACCTGTTTATCGAAGTACTTTTTGAAAAAAAGCAGTTGGTATTCGATGGCATTTCCCCAATAGCCCCAGGTGTGCTTGCCGGGCCGTTCAATATAGTCGTGGGGGATTTTGAGTTCCAGCAATTTGTAATGAAGCTGGAGGTTGACCTTGTAAAAGAAATCATCGGTGCCGCATTCGATCATCATGGCAGGAGCCTGCGACGGATTCAGACCGACCATGCCGGCCACGCTCATCCGTTCCCAGTTCCTGCTGTAAGTCTTCGCATCGCCGATTCGTTTGGCGATATCCCATTCATCGGGGAAGGGCCGCAGGTCAACCCCGCCGCTCATCGACCCGGCCGCCCCGAAAACGCCGGGATGCCGCAACGCAAGATACAGCGCACCGTGGCCGCCCATGCTCAACCCGGTGATGGCCCTGTGGCCGCGGTCGGCGAGGGTCCGGTAGTGGGCGTCGACATAACCGACCACCTCCACACTTACATGGGTATCATATTTATACGATGAGTCAATCGGGCTGTCAAAATACCAGCTGCTGAATCCCCCGTCGGGACAGACAATGATCAGTTGCATTTGGTCGGCATATCCTTTGATGGCCGGCACCTGTCTTATCCACGAACTGTATCGGTCGCTGTAGCCATGCAGCAGGTAAACCACGGGAAACCGGGATTGTTTGTTTTTATAGGCGTCAGGGGTGATGATCACACATTTGATCGTTTTATGCATGCTGAGGCTGGAGATCGTCGCGGTGTCAACCAAGGCTGCCCGGGAGAGGATGCTGGCAAACAGCGTTATTGCAAGCAGCAGTGTTCTTTTCATGGTCCGGAATTTTAGCTGGCTGTTCCCTGTTATTTGAATTTTTTCACCTTAATAAAGATATATCCTCCTTTTTTTGCGCCCCACACCTGTTTATCTTCCTTGTCCCATCCACGGTCCCAGCTGACGAGTTTGCCCGGGTAAACCGTGACTTCGGAAGTGGCGTAGGCCGCGCCGCGCAGGCTGCTGAGGCACTCCCTGCCGGGCGTTGAACCGCTGAAGACCTTCTTTCCCCGTTTGTGCAGCGAAATCGCGCATCCCTGCCGGTCAACCAGGGAGTCGGGTTTCAACCCGGCCAGTTTCGAGGGATCGGCCCACCCGCGGGTGTATTTTGACGGGTTTTTCATCTCAAACACCTTGCTTACCACGGTGGTATCATCATTCAGGTACAGGTGGTAAACCCGCTGGCGGTATGGTTTTTCCTGCATCGATGCGATTGATTGCTCCACGTAAAACCAGTACCCGTCGGTGCGATCTTTCCAGATCGGCTTCATCCGCAGTTTGATGTGGTAGTAGGTTGTATCCAGCTTGGATTGGGCTTCACTGGAGAACTCGCCGGCCATGGTGGCGGCAAGCTGTTTCAATTCCTTCTTTGAAACCGGCTGGCCTTGCAGGGTAACTAAAAAGAGCGCGTTGATGAACAGGGAAAGTAGGGTCAGTTTTCGCATGGGAGTCGGGATTGATGGTGCGTGCAAAGATATTGTAAAGTTTTTAATGTGGGCAGGTGGGCAGGTGGGCAGGCGGAATTTTGCGATTTTACCATTTTACCATTTTACATTTCACAGTTCTACGATTTTTCCGCCTTCTCCGCGAAAGCCCCCGCCGTTAGACCGTACTTTGTCAACTATTTCAGAGATGGGCCAGGTTCGCCGAAGCAGTCGGGCATCCCGACAAATGCCAACGGAACCGGGTAGTATGATTGTTTCCCGGTCAATTGGTTTAATGGGATGCAGGCAATGCAAACAATGCAGGGTTTTCCGGGGGTTATTCAGGTTTGGCCCAGAAGAGGGAGGGGTTGTTGGTTTTGTAGTTGGTGAATTTTATTCCGGAGGTTTTACCGGTTTGTTCCGATTTCCGGGGCAACTGGTTGAGGCCGTCGAGGGGAAGCAATTCGACATAGTCGATTTTCTTGCCGTTTGATGAAGTTTCGGTATCATATTCACTTCTGACCGGGCATTCGAAACGGTAGAGGTTTTTCGCCATGTAGTTGAAGAGATACTCCTCCTTTACCGCGGATGAACGGTGATTCCAGTTGGCATCGGGATTCAGGATCAGCGGTTTCCCGTTGATGAGCCGTTCACGCACCTCGGAGATGCCCAGCAACTCCCCTTTTTCGTTCATCACCCAGGCATCGTTGGTGGGGTCCATCCACAGCCATTTGTTCAGTTCGTCTGTCCATACCATGTTGATAACATGGCAGTCGGTGAAGACCGAATCCCTTGGCATGCAGGTCACAAACCGCGACCTGATCCCCATGGCAAGGTAACATTCATTGAGCACAGTGGCGAGCCCGCGGCAGTTCAACCCCTTTTTCTCCTTCTTACATTCGGTGATCATGTTCAGCGCATTTTTCACCACCGGGTTGTCGTGCGTGCCGTCGTGCGGGATGAGGTTATGCACCCAGTGCATCAGGTTGATGATTTTGGAGGCTTCATTGCCGCCACCTGCAATGGAATCGAGTTTAAAACTGGTTCGCAGGGTAACCAGTTCAGTGCTCTCTTTGGTTTGATAGGTAAAGTGCGGGATGGCAGGGTTATCGGACGAGTTGTATTTCCCTGCTTTTTTCAGGACTCCGAGATAATCGGGCCCGGCTTCATATTTTATCTGCGTCCAGGCCGAGTCATGGTTGTTCAGCAGGATGATAAAGTCATACACCTGGCCCGGTTTCACCTTAAAGCTTATGGAGTCGGCATCTGTAAAAAAGGTAACCCTGGAGTTTTTGTTGCCGGTGGTATAGATATCGGGCTTCAGTTTCGGGGTGATGGTCCAGGTGCCTTTGGTGAGTTTCCCGTTATCGCGGATATCGACCACGGTTGATTTTGCCCTGATAACCGGCATTTTCGATTGGGCGGAAACCGTAAACCCGGCCAGGAGCGCAAGGGTGACGACAAGCAGTTTGTTATGCATACGTATTGGTATAGGATGTATTAAATAAGTTTGTTTCCAGGTATTCCTGTTAAGTGAAAGCGGTTAAGTTAATCCGGACAACCATGCAATGACGCAATTTCTCCGGATTTGTTACAGCCCAAAACTTATCAACAACATGTTTACCTTTTACCTCCTTTCCTGATTAAGCATAAAATTCACCGGAACCACCTAAACCCAGCCCCGAAGGGGCGTAATATATTAGGTCATGGGACAATCACTCGTTAAAAATTATATTCACATCGTATTCAGCACCAAATACAGGGCCCCGCTCATCCATCCGCCATATGATGCAGAACTATATAGTTACCTTGGCGGCACCTGCAACATTCTGGGATCACCGGTATTAATAACCGGGGGTTATGTCAACCATGTCCATATCCTGTGCATGCTTTCAAAAAAGATGGCACTCATGAAACTGGTGGAGGAGCTGAAATCCCATTCATCGAAATGGATGAAGACAAAAGATGAATCGCTCCACAATTTTTACTGGCAAGACGGGTATGGCGCTTTCTCTGTAAATCCTGCAGAAGTGGATGTTGTTATAAGGTACATTGCCAACCAGGAGAAGCATCACCGCAAAAAGAGCTTCCAGGATGAATACCGGTTCTATCTTAAAAAATATGGCGTAGCATATGATGAATGCTACGTTTGGGATTAGATAGCTGGCCTTGTACGGGATAGATGATGTTCGGATTTTCAGCGTCGGGCTACACCCGGCGCTGATGGATGGCGCCCTTTCAGGGCTCCAAAACCTTATAGGTAATGGAAGAAATCCAACGTTAACCAGTGAACCTATTTTTCTTGGGCCTGGTAATACCTGTTAAAATTGGTTTTAACTTTGAGTGTATCTAAACCGTCTGTCATGAGAAACTATTTACTGCTGTTCGTTCTTATCGTATTCAATATCCAGCATGGATATCCCCAGAACAAGGTAACACGCTCCCAGCGCACCATCACCTCCCCCGTGGCAGGCATGCGTGTTGAGGTCCAGTCTGGAACTGCAGTTCCGTCTAACCCTGATCCGGGATCACTCTTAGCACCGCTTACCCCCGGTCTCAACTGGCAGGCAACCGATGCCGCCGCCATCGACAACTTCGCGAAAGTTTCGTCGGTAAGCCAGCAAACTGCTGCCGGATGGGGGCTCAACAACCAGCGGCTTTCACTCTACGGCAATTCCAACGTGCCGGTGTGGGAAGTCCCACTGACCATCAACACCTGGGATGAGGTGATCGATATGACCTCAGATGGCACAGCCATTGCCAACGGGGTGAACAGCCAGGTGGAGGTTTACGCGCCCGCAACCCCGGTCCCCATTTGGACTACCACGATTTCCCGCGCCGTTAAAGGAATCCAGCTCCGCGACGACGGGTTGCAGGTATTTGTCGCCGCAGTGAACCCGGTTACCCAGGATTCGTCGTTTATCTATTGCTTCAATGTTGGGCAAAGCACACCGGTGTGGGTAAAATCCTTTGCGGGAAACTATACCGCACTTGTTCTGAGCAAAAGCGGCAACAGGCTCCTTCTCGGCGAGTATGGAGGCGGGAACAACAAGTTGTTCGTACTGAACACGGTCACCGGTGCCCTGGTATACCAGACCGTTTTCGCCGACCAGTATCCCCCAGCCGTTTCGGATAACGGGAAGTATATCGTGAGCGGCGATTTCAGCGGGCATGTTTTCCTGCTTGAATACGTTGACTCAACAGCAACCTATGCCGAAAAGTGGAACTATACCGTGAACGGCACCAATTCATGGGTGGCCGGGATGGGCATTTCGGGCGACGGCAGCACCATCGCAGTGGGAACGATGATCTTTACCACCTCCGGCGGCTACGACGGGGAAGTGTATGTTTTCAACAACTATTCGCCTGTTCCGCTGTGGATTTATCCCAACATGGGCGACATGGTGCAGTGCGTCGATCTCAGCCACGACGGGTCGATCATCGCCGCTGCAGGATGGGGCCCGCTCAACAATTCGGCACCCGACATCGTGCTCTTCCGTAAACAAAGCAACATCCCCTACCTTACAGTCAACACCCCGGGATCGAACTTCTGCCTCGACCTTTCAGCCGACGGGAAAATGTGCGTCGCCGGCGGGAAAGCCATCCATGCCCGGGCATTCGGAAACGGCGGGAAACTTTACAACATCAATTCCGACCCGGGCGGTGGTACCCTGAGCGGTACGGCCATCAAATCGGGATCGGCACAGCAGGCCGGCGTCCGCATTGAAATTATAGGGTTGAGCAGCTACTTCACCCTGTCGGATGATACATCGGCCTATATCCTGAATTACATCCCCGACGGAAGTTATACAGCGAGATATTCGGCCGTTGGCTATATCACACAAGATATTACAGGGGTACAGATCACAGCCGGCCAGACAACCACCAAAAATATAACCCTGTTGCCTGCCGGGCTTCCGCCCATGAACCTCACCGCCACCCAGGGCGCCGGACTTGTGGTTGGCCTTAACTGGCAGCCATCCCTCTCACCGGGCGTTAGCGGGTATAACATCTACCGGAAACAGTACCCGTTTGATTTTTATCCATCTGTGCCGCTTGGGACTACAGGGCCGGGGCAGCTGACCTTCACAGACAACACGGCCCTTCCGCTCACCCATTATTACTATGCGGTAACGGCACAACTGCCCGGGAGCCTTGAATCACCTTACTCCAACAACGCCGAAGGGTGGATCTCCACCGGGTTCATCACCGATGAGATCAGCGCCTGGGTGGGAACGACCCCGGTGATCGACGGGGTGATCAGTCCCGGAGAATGGAACGATGCCTTCAAGGTTGATATCTCCAATTTCCTCGGCAGAAAGGATAACCTACCCAGACCTGTCGGCAGCGTCACAGCCTGGTTCAAGGTAAACGCGGCGCTGAGTTCGCTCTATGTGGCGGTTGACAATAAAAACGATGCGGGCCTGGAGGACCACGATGAAATTGCATTCTACATCGACGATAACAACGACGGCTTCTATCCCGCCCCGGGCGACAGCACAGAGGGCAACTACTGGGCCGCCCACTATGCTTCGGGCGATGTGATCAAATTCCGCCCGATCTATAACAATGGCGGGGTGGGAACGACGTTTTACCTGCCCAACCCGCAGATCAAGGTGTCGAATACAACCGGCCACGTGGTGTATGAGTTCGTCATCCCGCTTGGCTCGGCAAACAACTGGCAGATCGGCTTCAACAGCCAGAACCAGAGCGGTATCTTTATCTTCGCGCTCAACGACCCGGCCAGCTACGACGGCTGGTGGCCCTGCCTTGACCAGAATATCTTCACCTGTGAAGGTTATGGCACCATCACCTTCGGCGCCGTGGATGGCCCGCCTCCCCCGCCACAGAATCTCCGGCTCGACAACCCGGTGGCCCAAAACATCATGCTCGACTGGGATCAGCCGAACATCACCGACTTCAACCATTTCAACATCTACTGGTCAACCAATGGCGGAAGCACTTTCACAAAGATGGATACCACCGTGGGGGTGCAGTATTTCCTGACGGTTCCCGGGAACGGGCTCTACAAGTTTTATGTCACCACGGTCGACCAGGCCGGTCATGAGTCGACCCCGTCAAACACAGTTCAAACCAACGTGGTCATCGGCATCTCCACCCCCGGCCAGGAAAATGAGATCGCCATGATCAAGCCGGGGCCCAACCCGTTTTCCAGTCAGCTGAACCTTGATTTCCGGTTAGTACGCGACACTCACCTTACCATAAGTATTATAGATATCAGCGGCAAACTGGTGGGGAGGCTGTATGATGCCGAAGCCGGGTCCGGACTGCACCGGGTTTCGTGGGATGGGACGGACCAGGCTGGGAATAACCTGAAGCCGGGGATTTACATGGTTCAGTTCAAGACCTCCTTTGGAAGTCCGGTCACAATTAAAGTGGTGAAGGCAGCGTGATCTGCCACGGTGCCCTGCTTCTTTCAACCCCGGGCAAGCCGATCTTCCGCATGATTTATCATTGCTTGATCACCTTTCTGACCAGGTTGGAATTTCCATTGACCAGTTTAAAGATATAAACGCCGTTTGCTTTACCAGCCAGGTCTACCAGGGTTTTTCCCGAACCAAGCCTCCTTTGCAGGATTTCCATGCCATATGGATTGTAAACCATCAGGGTAAAACCAGGCAACCTTGTTTCTATGGTCACCGAATTGCCCGCCGGCACAGGATAGATGGCAACACTGTTCTCATATTCGTCAATGGCCGCGGAACTTTTACTGCAGGCATATTCCTGCACGGTGTATGTCAGAAAATTAATGTTGGTCACTTTAATCCATCCATAAAGCGTGTCTTTCGCCCGCGGCATTCTCACCGCGATGTAATTGCCCGACGAATCATTGACAAAACTGCCGTGACGGCAGGAATATACGTTTGCACCCCAATTTGTGTAATACATATACAACTTTGAATTTACCCATGCCAGGTTTTTCCCGATGGTGTCACCTTTTTTCAGCGATTTTGCCATGTAGTAAAGGAAGTATGTCGAGTTTGGCGTGTGACAGGTATCCGCATTCCCGAAGGCAACCTGGCAGGAGCCGGTGTCGGCAATTGTTATGCTGATTTCAGAATAACCCGACCCGTTGGTCCATGAACCGTAGGAATAGATCGAAACGTCGGTAATTCCATCATTGTTGAGATCTATGGGAAATATGGCGGCAGGCAAGGTGGTGAAGTGATTATTCGGTCCCGTCAGGGTGGTATCGGGATCAATGTTGACATAATGGTTGCCTGTTGTATGTTCTCCTGCACGGAAATACTGCGGGTATATTTTGCCTGAAAGTCCAATCATCAGTGAAAGAACCAGCCAACCGGTCAAGACCTTGATTTTCATAAACTCCTTTTTTAGGACTTACCCGGGAAACGGTTCACATTTACCCGGTTATGGATATTTGTTATGATCGCCTTTGCTTCCTGCTCAATGTGTTTTTACACATTTTAATTTATTGGGCTAACCAAAGTTACGATAATTTACAAATTGATTGACCGGAATCATGCCAATATGGATGACGATTCATTTTTTAGTGTTTAAACCGTGTTTATGCAAGCCCTTAACCACAAAGGCGCATAAGGATGCACGAAGGCGCACGAAGGGTTAATTTTCGGCATTAAAATTTCGAAGATATACCAATCCCCATTTATGCAGCCACGATCATGCAGCATTGCATCACAGCCCTAAGCCGGAAATGTATTATCTCACCTGCTTCTTATTACAGTTACCCGTCTTCACGTTGATGATCAGCGAATTGTCGGCTGGCTCCAGGTCGGTCAACAAATTGAGACAATAGTTGCGACGGGTTAGAAATAGCTTTCTGATATTATTTGGTCAGCGGTTTCCCGCAATTCCTGATTTTATCTTTCATTGCAGGCGTCAGTGTTTTCAGCAATTCAGCATTGTACGCCACGGAGCCCGTTTCGAGGAGCGATGGGGAAATATCAAAAATCTGGTTTGACGCGATCGCGTATTTTCGTCCGATCGCAGCAAGAGGACTTTTGCTCATGTCCACGTCGACGTTTGTGGTGATGATCGAGATCGAATTATCGCTGTTGCGCACGATGTCGAACGTGCGGAATTCTTCGGGGAACTCCCTGGTTGATTTGGTTTCAACCTCCCAGAATCCCCTTTCCGGTTGACCCGGGGTTTTCGAAGGGATCGCCGTTACATTGTTGAGATGACGATGACCGGATACCCACAGGATCAGGTTCGGGTAGCGCTGTAATGAGTCAATAATATCATCCTCCGTGTTATAACAACCCTTCTGTGCGATCCAGGTAAACGGGTTGGGGCTTGAGACAACATGAATCGGGACATGAGCGGCTATGATCATCAATTGGTTCGCAGCCTGGCCCGCGGCAAGCTGGCTGATAAGCCAATGAAACCGATCAGGGGTCAGTTCGCCATGACCATAGATAAAATCAGGTGGGGGCGCGGGGTCGGTATTTAGCTGTGTGTCATCGAGTACAATGATTTTCAACGGGATGTCCGATTTAGGAACGAAGGAATAGCATGCCCCCAAAACATTATTTGGATCACTCTGAACAAATCCATGCCCGTAAGGCTGAGACGTGGAGGTCTTAAATTCGTTGATCCAGTCGGCTAAATCACATAGTGTCCTTCGGTTCAGATCCGCGGAAATTTTTGGTATCGCAGGCATGGTATCGACAACTCCCCGGCCGATTACTTTTCCATACCGGGTGCTGCCGTCAACGACACCCATCGAAAACAAACTATCGCCAACTGCCGCTGAATCTGTCATCACATTGCCAACCTGAAGTATTTTTGTCCCAATATATGCGTTCCGGATTTTTTCAACCACGGGTCTTGAACCGGACCAGAAATGGTCATGATTACCCAGGGCGGCATACCATGGGATATGCGCGTGTAATCCGGCCGCCGTATATGATTTCTGGTAATCGGGCACCGGCTCTTTCTGTTGACCGGAGGATGGGTCAACGACACCTCCATCCATGATTTTAATGAACCAGTCGAGTTCGTTTTTCTGGGTATTGTTTGCCATATCCCCGAGCGCAAGCCCGAGGTCAAACTGCCGCTCGTCGTCAAGCTTATTGATGGTTTGTACGGCTGCATCGTATACATGGGTGGTATAGAGGATCAACGGCGAAAAACACCCGATGCCGCCCTGGCCGATGATAGGCGCGAAGAAAATGGTTTGACAGGGAGATTCCTTGTCCGTTATATGATTATCGGTAACGGTAAAAAAATGGAGCAGCGTGGAAGCCGGTTTCACGGATTCACCCGAGTATCCTGCCGGCATCAGGTCCAACCGTTTCTGACAGGGAACGCCCGGCCCGTAAGTGTACCGGCCATACCCGTACTGATCGAATTTTTCCGCATCGAAAATGCTGACAGATGGGAAAGGGCTCACCGGTAAGGGAATCAGTGTTCGGTCGAGTGTGGTTACAACCTTTGAACCTGAAGGATTGTAGCTTGAATCATCGCTTTTCCCGCAGCTGCCTAAAAAAAGGACCGAAGTTAAAACGATCAGTGAAATGTTCCTGAGCAGTTGTTCTCGTTTCATGGGAAAGAAGTTTTAAATGTTATGAATAGTGAATGGCTTGTTTTCATAGGTTCGTTGTTTCCAGGTTGGGAAATATTTATTTGCTAACGTAGGTCAGGAGAATGCAGGTTATGTCCTATGAAACAGGGTTTCCCGGGTATACTTTCCAGGCGGTATACTTTGTCAGACCGGCAACCGGCGTCAGTATCAGGAAAGATGCACTTAACCCGGCTTTTTTGCAGGAGTGCGGTAAGCAATGCCGACAAATTGGGGAACACTCTCTTGTTAAATTATTAACAATGCAAATATAAAAATGAAAAATGATTTGTCAAGGAAAAAAGTCCCGGAAGGTAAAATAATTTTCAGCCCGGTTTTGACCGGGGGTTAACAGGAAAAATTCATATCCCGGATGTCACATCTCACATTCAATTATTCAAGGCGATAAAATAAAAAATGAAGATAAAAATTGGGTGCTTAATCAAATGTGAAATCCGAAATCCGAAATCTGAAATCAGAAATCAGAAATCAGAAACCAGTTTCAGGAATCCTGCTTGCCCGAAAGAAGAGCCGATTCCCTGAGGCGGGAGGCGA